>NZ_JAAGMG010000359.1 GCF_010548525.1 Streptomyces sp. SID14478 | reverse complement strand
CGACGAGCCCGCACAGCCCCCGCCCGCCGCGCACCGCGGCCCGCACCGCCCCAGGATCCGCGGCGCCGCGGGCATGCGCGACCAGCACGGTCGTGCCGGAACCGAAGACGAGGGCGACGCCGAGCAGCACGTTCTCGACGTTCGTGGCGACGGCGACGGCCGCGACGGCGTCGCCGCCGAGGCGGGCCACCCAGACGGTGTTGATGATCCCGGCCGCCACCGAGGCGAGCAGCGAGAAGTAGACGGGGCGCGCGAGCCCCACGAGCGTCCTGCGGTGTTCGGCGCCGTCCACGGCCATCCCTCCCCGGTACCTCTTTTCGAGGTACCCGATACCTCGAAAAGAGGTACCATGAGCCGGACCCGCCCGCAACCGCCCAGGAGCCCGCATGCTGGAGCTGCCGATCCTCGGCTTCCTCTACGAACAGCCGTTGCACGGCTATGAGTTGAAGGAGCGCATCAAAGCGCTCAGCGGCCACGTCCGCCCGGTCAGCGACGGCGCGCTCTACCCGGCGATCACCCGGCTCCGCACAGCGGGCAGCCTCGACGAGCACACGGAGCCCGGCGCGGGCGCGGCTCAGCGGCGCGTCCTGACCCTCACGGACTCCGGCCGCACGGCCCTGCTCGACCGCCTCCGCGCCCCGAAGCAGAACGAGATCAGCGACCAGACGCGGTTCAACACGCTGCTGGCGTTCCTGCGGCACCTGCCCGACCCCGCCGAGCAGGCCGCGGTCCTGCGCCGCCGCCTGGACTTCCTGCAGACTCCCGCGAGCTTCTTCTACGACGAGGAGGGCCGGCCGGTGCGCGCCGAGGAACCCGAGGACCTTTTCCGGCGGGGGATGCTGCGGGTGGCGCGGGCGACCGGTACGGCGGAGCGGGCCTGGCTGCGCGAGGCGCTTGCCGAACTCGCTCCCTGATCAGCCCAGTTGCGTACGCACGTAATCCCGCCAGCGCGCAACGAAGTCCTGTTCGCCGATGCCGAGGACGCTCTGCAGGGCACCGTCCACGGCGCCGGAGCGCTGCTTGTGGCCGCCGACCGCCGCGTAGAACGCGTTGAGCTTCGCCTCGCCCCACTGGTCGGCGATCATCCGGCAGGCCAGCCAGCCGCTTTCGTACGCGCGTGCCAGCTTGGCCGCGTCGCTGCTGAAGCCGAAGTCCGCGTCCTCGGGCAGTGCGGCGGGCGCGGTGCCCTCCTGCACGGCGCGGCGCAGCTCGGGCGCGGCCTGGCCGGGCGTGCGGCCCGTGTTCCGGTAGCCCGTCCAGTCCGCGTAGCCCTCGGAGAGCCACAGCGGGGTCGCCGCCGAGGTGACGGCGCGGGTGGCCACGTGCGCGGTCTCGTGGGTGAGGACGACCTGCTTGCCGAAGGTGCCGAGCACGCCGTACGCCTCGGGGTTGATGACGACGCGGTCCGCGGGCGCCGAGGCGGAGCCGCCCGCCTCGCCCGTGGTGACGGCCGCGATCCCCTGGTAGCCGGAGGCCGGCGCGCCCAGCAACCCGCCCATGCCGTCGAGGGACTTGGGGACCAGGACGACGATCCTGCGTGCCCAGCGGTCCCCCCAGGCGTCCTGCACCGCGGGCACCGCGTCGTCGGCCAGCTCCGCGTACGAACGCAGCACGGACTTCTGCTGCCCGACCCCGAGGACCAGGCTGTGCGAGCCCTTCACGGCCGTCACCTTGCCCTGCTCCCACAGCTGCTGCCCGGACTTCTTCGCGGGCTCGTCCCCGATGACGCGCCAGTGGCCGTCCGTGCGCTGCAGGGTCAGGGTCCGGGCGGCGACGACCGGCGCCTTGTCGTATCCGTCGACGCGGTAGCGCAGTTCGGCGTCGGCGCTGACCCGGGCCCCGGACCCGTCGATGCGCGTGAGCTCGTACGCCCAGGAGTCCAGCGGGACCTCGGCGAGGTCGAGCAGCAGATACGGGTCGGCGCCGCCGGTCGCCCGGTAGGCCGCGGTGTCCCGGGCGAGCACGGCGGCCGCCCGCCGGTCCAGGACGCGCTGCACGGCGGCCGAGCGGGAGTCGGCGGCCGGATCGTCGCTGTCGCACCCGGACACCACGCCGAGCAGGGCGCCGAGCGCCACGAAGCACCCCGCCCTGCTCACCCCGCGCCGTCGACCAGCCATCTTGCTGATCGTACGGGGTCCCGCAAGAGCCGTCCTCAGACTCGCGTCACGGAGCTGACCGGCATCATGCCGACCGGGTCGTAGCGCACCGGGGCGCCGGGGTAGGGCGCGTGGATCACTTGCCCGTTGCCCGCGTAGATGCCGATGTGGTGGGCGTCGGACCCGTACGCGACCAGGTCGCCGGGCCGCGCCTGGGACAGCGGGACCTGCTGCCCCGCGTACCGCTGGGCCTGCGAGGTGCGCGGCAGACCGACCCCGGCCTGCCCGTACGACCACTGCATCAGGCCCGAACAGTCGAATCCGGAGGGCCCGTTGGCGCCCCAGACGTACGGCTTGCCGAGCGCGGACTGGGCGGCGGCGAGCGCGGCGGCCGCACGGGCCGAGGACGCGGGACCGGCGC
>NZ_JAAGMG010000318.1 GCF_010548525.1 Streptomyces sp. SID14478 | reverse complement strand
GCCCTGGCGCTGGGGCGGGGCACTGCTCGGCCTGTTCGCGGCGGCCCCGGGCGGCCCGGGCCCGGCCGGCACGGCGCTGTTCACGCACTTTCGCCTGACCACCTCCGCCTGACCGATCCCGTCCGACTGGGCACGACCCTCAGTCGGGTCCATGAGAAGAGAGCCGATCATGAAGATTCGTATGCGCAAAGGCGCGCTCCGCACCGGCACCGCCCTCGCCCTGACCACCGTCCTCGCGCTCACCGCGACCGCCTGCGGCGACGACGGCAGCGGGGCCGGCGGTGACAAGGGCGACGAGGGCTCCGGCAAGGGCGAGATCACCTTCTGGGACAACAACACGGCCGTGCGCCGCGACGTCTGGAAGGAGATCATCAAGGACTTCGAGAAGGCCAACCCCGACATCGAGGTGAAGTACGTCGGCATCCCCGCCGAGAACGTGCAGTCCAAGTACGACACCGCGATCCAGGGCGGCGGCCTGCCCGATGTCGGCGGCGTGGGCACCGCGATGCTCGCCGGCATCGCCGCGCAGAACGCCCTCGAACCGCTCGACGACCGCCTCGCCACCAGCTCCCTCAACGGCAAGCTCAACGACGCGTTCACCGAGTCGGTCAAGGCGGCGGGCGGCTCGGGCTCGAAGCTGTTCGCCGTCCCGACCTCGGCCAACAACGGCGTCCTGTACTACCGCACCGACATGTTCAAGAAGGCCGGTCTGGCCGCGCCCACCACCTGGACCGCGTTCTTCGACGCGGCGACGAAGCTCACCGACAGCGGCGACAACCAGTTCGGCTACACCATCCGCGGCGGCGAGGGCTCCATCGCCCAGGCCCTCGACGTGATGTACGGGCAGAGCGGCATCACCTCGTTCTGGAACGCGGACAACACCAGGACGACGGTCAACGACCCCAAGAACGTCAAGGCGTTGGAGAAGTACGTCGGCCTCTACAAGAAGGCCACGCCGTCCGCCGACGTCAACAACGACTTCACCAAGATGGTCGCGCAGTTCGACAGCGGCAGGATCGGCATGCTCAGCCACAACCTGGGCTCCTACGGCGACCACGTGAAGGCGTTCAAAACCGCCTTCCGCGGGCTGCCCAACCCGACCGGCGACGACGGGACCCGCGTGCAGGTCTCCAACCCCGTCGACGGGCTCGGCCTGTTCAGGTCGAGCAAGAACAAGACGGCCGCCTGGAAGTTCATCGAGTTCGCCGCCTCGCACGCCGAGAACAGCAAGTGGAACGAGTCGGCCAAGCAGATCCCGGCCAACACCGAGGCCGCGAAGGACGCCTGGGTGCAGGACTCCGAGCCCACCAGACTCGCCGCCGACGCCCTCTCGTCCGGCTCGACGAAGATCGTGGACCTGCCGTACTACCTGCCGGACTGGAACACGATCTCCAAGTCTGACAACGAGAAGAACCTGCAGAAGGTCCTGCTCGGCAAGGAGACCTCCCAGGAGTTCCTCGACACCCTCGCCGAGCAGCTGAACAAGGCGCAGGACGAGTGGCAGGCGCAGGCCAAGTAGGGCCGTGCGCGCCCCTGTTGACCGGTCCGGCGGCGGGCTGCCGCGCCCCGCTCCGCTCCCGCCGCCGGACCTCGCCCGGGCTTTCGCTCCCACGAAGGGCAGGCACGTCGCCGTGGCACCCACGCGAAGAGCCACCCCGGCCGCCCCCGCTTGACCTCAAGTTCCCTTTGTCCCAACGCACTTGACCACGACATCGCATCGAGGAGTCGGACGATGAACACACAGAAATGTCATGCGCGCGTCATCATGGGAATCGTCGGCTGCACCGCCCTGGTGCTGGCCGTCAGCGGCGCGTCGGCCGCGCAGGCGCACGGCCGCGACGTCGCCCGCCGGACGCTGCCCGC
>NZ_JAAGMG010000271.1 GCF_010548525.1 Streptomyces sp. SID14478 | reverse complement strand
CTGCACACGGGCGGCCGCCCGCTGTTCGCGGCCGCGGCCAGGCGGCGCAGCGGTGCCCCGGTCGGCGCGTTCGTCCCGCCGTCCGGTCTGCCGGAGCAGCCGGTCTTCGAGCTCGACGTGGCCGGACTGCCCGCCGTCGCCGAGGCCCGGCCCGAGCTGGTGCAGGACGAGTTCACGACGGCGGGCCCGGACGGTGCTCAGCCCGTGATGTCGTCCAACGGGTACGCCTCGACCTCGGCGAGGTAGCGCGCCCGCAGCGCCTCGTCCTGCGCGCTGCCGTCGAGGAAGGACGCCACGAACGAGTTGCGGGCGAGCTCCCGCACTCGTTCGTGGTCCAGCGCGAGGGCCTCGTGGACGGCGTGGAAGGTGTCACCGGCGTAGCCGCCGAAGTAGGCCGGGTCGTCGGAGTTCACGGTGCACAACAGCCCCGCGTCCATCATCTTCACCAGCGGGTGCTCCTCCAGGACGTCGATGGCGCGCAGCCGCACGTTCGACAGCGGGCAGAGCGTCAGCGGGATCCGGTCGCGTACGAGACGCGCCACCAGCTCCGGGTCCTCCAGGGACCGCAGCCCGTGGTCCACGCGCTCTACCCCGAGCACGTCCAGGGCCTCCCACACGTACGACGGGTCGCCCTCCTCCCCCGCGTGCGCGACCTTCCGCAGCCCCAGGGCGGCCGCGGCCTCGTACACCTCGCGGAACGGGGCGGCGGGGTTGCCGACCTCGGCGGAGTCGAGCCCGACGCCGACGATGTGCTCCAGATACGGCTTCGCGGCCTCCAGCGTCTCCATGGCCGACTCGGCGGACTGGTCGCGCAGGAAGCACATGATGAGCTTGGTGGAGACCCCGTGCCGTTCCTCGCTGCGCGCGAGCGCCCGCGAGAGCCCTGTGACGACGGTGCCCATGGGGACGCCGCGCGCCATGTGGGCCTGCGGGTCGAAGAAGATCTCGGCGTGCCGCACGCCCTGCTCCGCGGCGCGCGCCAGATAGGCGTCGGCGAGCGCCTCGAAGTCGTCCTCGGTGAGCAGGACGGCCATGAGCCCGTAGTAGAGGTTCAGGAAGGACTGCAGATCGGCGAAGAGGTACGCCTCACGCAGCGCGTCGGTGTCGGCGTACGGCAGCGTGACGCCGTTGCGCCGGGCGAGCGCGAAGGCCAGCTCGGGTTCGAGGGTGCCTTCGATGTGCAGGTGGAGCTCGGCCTTGGGGATGCGAGCGAGTGGTGCGAGCGACATTCGATCATCGTACGCAGCAGGCGGCGTCACCGGCGTCTGGGCACCGGCACCCGGTCCAGGTCGCGGGCGACCGTCAGCTCCCCCTCGAACCCGGCGGCCCGCGCCTGCCGCGCGAACTCCTCCGGGTCGCCGTAGCGCTGGCTGAAGTGCGTGAGCACGAGGTGGCGGACACCGCCGTCCCGGGCCGCCCGCGCGGCCTGGCCGGCCGTCAGGTGCCCGTGGTCGGAGGCGAGCTGGTGGTCCTCGTCGAGGAAGGTCGACTCGATGACGAGCAGGTCGCAGCCCGCGGCGAGCGCGGTCACGCCCTCGCACAGCCGGGTGTCCATCACGAAGGCGACGCGCTGCCCCCGCCGCACCTCGCTGACCTCGTCCAGCGTGACCGCGCCGAGCCGCCCCTCCCGCTGCAGCCGCCCCACGTCCGGACCGGCGATCCCGTGCGCGGCGAGCAGTTCGGGCAGCATCCGCCGCCCGTCGGGCTCGACGAGGAGGTAGCCGTACGACTCGACGGGGTGCGACAGCCTGCGCGCCTCCAGGCGGTAGGCCGGGGTGTCGGCGAGCACGGCGCCGTCCCCGCTCACCGGCTCCTCGGTGATGCCGACGGTCTCCCGGTACGCGGTGGCGTACCGCAGCCGGTCGAAGAACCGCTGCCCGGACGCCGGGTAGTGGGCGGTCACCGGGTGCGGTACGCGGTCGAGGTTGATCCGCTGGATGACCCCGGCGAGGCCGAGCGAGTGGTCGCCGTGGAAGTGGGTGACGCAGATCCGGTTCAGGTCGTGCGCGGCGACACCGGCGCGCAGCATCTGGCGCTGGGTGCCCTCGCCGGGGTCGAAGAGGATGCCCTCGCTGTCCCAGCGCAGCAGGTAGCCGTTGTGGTTGCGGTGCCGCGTCGGCACCTGGCTCGCGGTGCCGAGCACGACGAATTCACGTACGGACATGGGGGGTTGGGCCCTCGGCGGCTAACCGGGAGGCCACTGCAGGCCGCGGCCGCCCAGCACGTGGGCGTGCGCGTGGAAGACGGTCTGGCCGGCGCCGCTGCCCGTGTTGAACACCAGGCGGTAGCTGTCCAGCTTCTCCTCCTTGGCGACCTCGCCGGCCTCGCGCAGCACGTCGGCGGCGATCGCCGGTTCGGCGGCGGCGAGGGAGGCGGCGTCCGGGTGGTGGACGCGCGGGATGACCAGGATGTGGGTCGGGGCCTGCGGGTTGATGTCCCGGAAGGCGACGGTGGTCTCCGTCTCGCGGACGAGCGTGGCGGGCACGTCCCCCGCGACGATCTTGCAGAACAGGCAGTCCGCCTGGGGTTCGCCGGGCATGCGGGCTCCTTTTGCGGGGGCGTCTCGGTTCGGGGCATCGTATCGATCAGGTCCGTGGGGCGGGCAGCGGCACCTGCCCCGTCGGGCTTTCGCCTGCCGCTGCGGGCCGCGCGGGGCGGTGTCACCGGCGGCTGCGCCGCGGGGCGCGAGAAGCCTCACCGGTGCGTGGCCCGGGACGGGTCAGGACGGGGCGGGCGCGTCCGGGAGCGACGGTGCGGCCTTCGCCGGGGTGTCCGCCAACGACGCCAGCGCGATGCGTATGGCCTCGTCCAGCTGCGGGTCGCGCCCGGCGACCACGTCCTGGGGCGCGGCCACCACCTCCACGTCCGGATCGACCCCGTGGTTCTCCAGACCCCAGCCGTAACCCTCCATCCACGTCGCGTACTTCGGCTGCGTCACCAGCGTGCCGTCCACCAGCCGGTACCGGCTGTCGATCCCGATGACGCCGCCCCAGGTGCGCACGCCGACCACGGGGCCGATGCCGAGCGCCTTGATCGCCGCGTTGACGATGTCGCCGTCGGATCCGGAGAACTCGTTGGCGACGGCGACGACCGGGCCCCGGGGCGCGTCCATCGGGTACGTGAAGGGGCGGCTGCCGCGGGGGACGTCCCAGCCCACGACCCGGCGGGCCAGTTTCTCCACGACGAGCTGCGAGGTGTGCCCGCCCCGGTTCTCGCGGACGTCGACGACGAGGCCGTCGCGGGCGACCTCGACGCTCAGGTCGCGGTGGATCTGCGCCCAGCCGGGGGCCTGCATGTCGGGCACGTGGAGGTAGCCGAGGCGCCCGTCGGACTGCGCGTGGACGTACGCCCGCCGGTCCGCGACCCACGCGTGGTAGCGCAGCGGTTCCTCGTCGGCGACCGGCACCACGACCACGTGCCGGGCATCGCCGCCCCCGGCGGGCGAGACGGTCAGCTCGACCGGCTTGTCGGCGGTGCCGACGAGCAGCGGGCCGGGGCCGGTCACCGGGTCGACGGGGCGCCCGCCCACCGCCACGAGGGCGTCACCGGCGCGCACGGCGACGCCCGGTGCGGCGAGCGGGGAGCGGGCCCGCGGGTCGGACGTCTCCGACGGCAGCACCCGGTCCACGCGCCAACTACCGTCCTCGTGGCGGGAGATGTCGGCGCCGAGCAGCCCTTGCCGGCGTGCGGCGGAGGCGCCCCGGCCGCGCGGGGTGACGTACGCGTGCGAGGTGCCCAGCTCCCCCTGGACCTCCCACAGCAGGTCGACGAGGTCGTCGTGGGTGGCGACGCGGTCGAGGACGGGCCGGTAGCGGTCCAGCACCCCTTGCCAGTCGACCCCGTTCATGTCGGCGCGCCAGAAGTTGTCGCGCATCAGGCGGCCGGTCTCCTCGTACATCTGGCGCCATTCGGCGGCCGGTTCGACGCGCTGGCTGATGCGGGCCAGGTCGACGGTGATGTTCGTGTCGCTGTCGTCGTCGTGCGAGGGGCGCCGGTCGCCGGGCACGACCTTCAGCGCCTCGCCGGTCCACAGCAGCACCCGCTTGCCGTCGCCGCTGACCTCGAAGTGGTCGGCGTCGGCGCCGAGTTCCTCGATGCGCCGCTGCACGAGGTCGTAGCGCTCCAGACGGGTCTTCGGATCGGGGTCGCCGCGCTCGGCGCGGGAGTCGCCGAGCACGCCGAGCACCGGGTGGCGCAGCCACAGCACGCCGTCCTTGGCGGTGCGCAGCGTCGAGTAGCGGGCGGCCTCGACAGGGAACGCCACGATGCGGTCGGCGAGGCCCTCCAGGTCGACGCGGGTGGCGGGCGTGCCCTCGCTGTCCGGGGTCTCCGCCGCGCCGGAACTGTCCGGGGCCTCGAAGGACCTGCCGTGCCGCTGCGGCCCGAACGGCGACGGGGTCGTCGCGGCCAGCGTGATCAGGTGCGGCCGCGCGCCGCTCACGAAGGCCAGGTCGAAGGAGTGCTCGTCGTAGACCGGGTCGAAGGAGCGGGCCGACAGGAACGCCAGGTGCTTGCCGTCGAGGGTGAACGCGGGCGCGTAGTCCCGGAAGCGCAGCGGCGTCGCCTCGGTGACGGCCAGATCGGCGGCGTTGGCGAGCTTGAGCTGGCGCAGGCCGTGCGGCCCGGGGTGCGACCAGGCGAGCCAGGCGGAGTCGGGTGAGAAGGCGAGCCCGGTGGCGTGCTCGTCCTCGCTGCGGTCCACCTCGCGTACGTCGCCGCTGTCCCGCTCGACGAGCAGCACCCGCCCGTCGTGGGCGGCCACGGCGACCCGCCCGCCGTCCGGGGCGACCGTGAGGCCGAGGACGCGGCCGAGTCGCCCGGCCCCGAGCCTGCGCGGGGTGGCGC
>NZ_JAAGMG010000228.1 GCF_010548525.1 Streptomyces sp. SID14478 | reverse complement strand
GGCGCCGAGACCGCCTCGACCTGCGTCGCGCTCGGCCACGACGTCACGGTCGTCGAGGCGGCGCCGCTTCCCCTGCTGCCCCAACTCGGCCCCGAACTCGCCGCGGTGTGCGCGCAGTTGCAGCGCAATGGTGGGGCGCGCCTGCTCACCGGTGTGGGCGTGGCGAACCTGCACGGTGCACCCGGCGCCGCCCTGGCCGACCGGGTCGGCGACGCTCCCGCGGACGGCCCGCGCGTGACCGGCGTGCGCCTCACCGACGGGCGTCTGCTCCCCGCCGACATCGTCGTCGTCGGCATCGGTGCCGTACCGAACACCGCGTGGCTGTCCGGCTCGACGGTCGCCGTCCGCGACGGCGTCCTCTGCGACGACGGATGCGTCACCTCGCTGCCCCAGGCCGTGGCCGTCGGCGATGTGGCCCGCGTCGGCGGCGCCCGCGCCGAACACTGGACCAGCGCCACGTCCCAACCCCGGGTGGCCGTCCGCAACTTGCTCGCCGGGCGCGCCGTCGAGGCGGCACGCCCCCTGCCTTACTTCTGGTCGGACCAGTTCGGCTCCCGCATCCAGTTCGCCGGGCGCCGGCGAGAGGGCGATCTCGTCCGCTTCGTGGAGGGCACGCCGGACGAGGGGCGCTTCCTCGCGCAGTACGAACGGGACGGGGTGGCCACCGCCGTCCTCGCCGTCGACATGCCCCGCCCCTTCACCAAGGTCCGCCGCGAACTGGCACGCGTCGAAAGGGAGGTGCTGTCGGCCCTCGCCCTGGTGCCGTCATAGGCCGGTGCTGAGGCAGGCGCCGCCGTCACGGAGCGACGCCGTCGCGGACCGGCCCCTCGGGGCCGACGTGGTCGCCGGCGCGCTCACGTATGCGTCAACTGCCCGGCCGCGCCCGGCCTCCGTATGCTCTCGGGTGCCCGCCGCGCCGCCCGTCGGGCCTTGCGCCGCTCCCTGCGCAGCCGACGGGCCGTGCTGGCCGGGACCGAGACGACACCGTGCCGCTGGTTCCACACCTGACGGGTCACCCAGACGTCGAGCGCGCCCCACGTCGCCACCACCGTGCTGGCCACGCTGCTGAGCACCATGGGGAACGCCAGCCAGGAGTCCGCGAGCGTGGCCAGCAGCGCCACCATGGCCTGTATCAACGTGAGCGCGATGATGAGGACGGCCCGTACCGCCGCCGTGCGCACCGGATCAGGCATGCGGCGCCGCTTCGCCGGCTCCTCGACCCACAGCTCCCGCTGCCCCGCCGTACCCCTCACCATGTCACTCCCCACCGCTCCCGGGCCTCGCCCGATGCCCCCGCACCGGCCTGCACAGTGACTGCCCGGTTTGCTCTGCTTTACGCCAGCCGTTCGACGCCGCGCCGTGCTCACGTACACCGTGGAGGTACCCCCGTAGGTACCCGCTGTGAGGAAGACGAACGGGAACCCGCAAAGATTCCCGAAATCGGACACCTGTCGTGCCCATCAAGACAGGAGCGAAGAATTCCAGCCAACTGCCCTGTGCTCAGTCCGAGAGTGAGCGCTGGATGTTTGGCGAATTCAAGGCGGCAATCTCCCGCAATGACCGGACAACTCGGCACGTATGCAGTGGTGTTGAGCCGGACAGCATCGGGGCGGGCCTTCGAGTTGCTCCTGTCTCAGTAGTAGGCTCGCGCCGTTTGTTGACGCACATGTGTGCCCCTGACCGTGCGGGGCCGATCTGGGGGAGGCCATGCGCTTTCGCGGGAAGTCCATCCGCCGGAAGATCGTGGCGTTGCTGCTGGTGCCGCTGCTGTCACTGACGGCGATCTGGGCGTTCGCCTCGGTGATCACCGGGCGCGCCGCCGTGCAACTGCTCTCGGCGGGCCGGGCGGCCGACGCGATCGGCTACCCCCTCGTCGACACCGGCCGCGCCCTGCAGGCGGAACGCCGGCAGACCCTCGTCTACCTCGCCGATCCCCGCGCCTCGGACGCCCAGTCGGCCCTGCGGGCCCGGCGCTCCGCCGCCGACGAGCAGATGTCGCGGGTCAAGGAGAAGGCCGACGACTCCGACGTCCGCGACGACCTGGACGGCGACGCGCGCGGCACCCTGGACGCCACCGTCGAGGGGTTCGAAGGCATCGAGTCGCTGCGCCGCAACGTGGACGACGGCACCGTCACGCGCGCCCAGGCGCTGGAGTTCTACAACCGCCTGATCGAGCCGACGTACGACTTCCTCCTCGACCTCACCGCGCTCGACGACGCCCAGGTGGAACGCCAGGGCCGGGCCGTCGTCGGAGTCATCAGGGCACGCGAACTGCTCTCCCAGGAGGACGCGGTGGTCGGCTCCGGGCTCGTCGCCCGCCGGCTCACCCAGGAAGAGCTGCGCCAGGTCTCCGACCTGGTCGCCCAGCGGACCCTGCTGTACGACACCAACCTCGCGCTGCTGCCCGCGGACGAACGCGCCCGCTTCCAGCGCTACTTGCGCGGCCCGGACACCAACCCGCTGCGTACCGCCGAGAACGCCGTCGTGAACGGTGCTCCCGGCGCCCCGAAGGGCGTCACCGCAGAGAGCTGGAACAAGGCGGCCGGGCAGGTCCTCGACGAACTGGTCGACCGCGACACCGGGGCCGCCGAGCGCTACCAGGACCGCACCCGCCCGGTCGCCGTGAAGGTGTTCCTGCGTGCCGGGATCGCCGGGGTGCTCGGCCTCCTGGCCCTGCTCGTCTCCCTGTTCCTGTCGGTCCGTATCGGCCGCAGCCTCGTCCGCGACCTGCGCCGCCTGCGCCTGGAGGCCCACGAGGCCTCGGGCGTCCGGCTGCCGGGCGTGATGCGCCGCCTCGCCGCGGGCGAAGAGGTCGACGTGGAGACCGAGGCCCCGCGCCTCGAGTACGACAGGGACGAGATCGGGCAGGTCGGCCAGGCCCTCAACACCCTTCAGCGGTCCGCCGTCGAAGCGGCCGTGAAACAGGCCGAGTTGCGCCGCGGCGTCTCCGAGGTGTTCGTCAACCTCGCCCGCCGCAGCCAGGTCCTCCTCCACAAGCAGCTGACCCTGCTCGACACCATGGAGCGCAGGACCGAGGACACCGACGAGCTCGCCGACCTCTTCCGCCTCGACCATCTCACCACCCGGATGCGCCGTCATGCGGAGGGCCTGGTGATCCTCTCGGGAGCCGCGCCCTCGCGGCAGTGGCGCAAGCCGGTGCAGCTCATGGACATCGTGCGGGCCTCCGTCGCGGAGGTCGAGGACTACGAGCGCATCGAAGTGCGCCGGCTGCCGCGGATCGCGGTGACCGGCCCCGCCGTCGCCGACCTGACGCACCTCGTGGCCGAACTCCTGGAGAACGCCACGGTGTTCTCGCCGCCGCACACGGCCGTCCAGGTCGTCGGCGAGCGCGTGGCCAACGGCTTCACGCTGGAGATCCACGACCGCGGCCTCGGCATGGCCGCCGACGCGCTCCTCGACGCCAACCTGCGGCTCGCGGAGACCCCCGAGTTCGAACTGTCCGACACCGACCGGCTCGGTCTCTTCGTCGTCAGCCGACTCGCGCAGCGCCAGCACGTACGGGTCTCCCTGCAGCCGTCCCCGTACGGCGGCACCACCGCCGTCGTCTTCCTGCCGGACACGCTGCTGACCGACGCCCCGGACACCGAAGGCGCGGGGTTCCGCCTCGACCGGCCCGAAGCGGCCGGGCGCTCCGCGGCGGACCGCGACACCTCCGACGGCCTGCCCGGCCTGCCCGCCTCGCTGCTCGACGGGCCGGTCGAGCTGGAAGCGCCGCTGACCACGTCGGACATGACACCCTTCCCGGGCGCCCTGGGCGACGAGGACAGCGAGCGGGGCGCGCTGTTCCGGCCGCGCCGGCCCGTCGCC
>NZ_JAAGMG010000189.1 GCF_010548525.1 Streptomyces sp. SID14478 | reverse complement strand
AGCCATTACCTCACCAACAAGCTGATAGGCCGCGGGCTCATCCTTCACCGCCGGAGCTTTTAACCCCCACACAGGAGTGCGGGAGTGTTATCCGGTATTAGACCCCGTTTCCAGGGCTTGTCCCAGAGTGAAGGGCAGATTGCCCACGTGTTACTCACCCGTTCGCCACTAATCCACCCCGAAGGGCTTCATCGTTCGACTTGCATGTGTTAAGCACGCCGCCAGCGTTCGTCCTGAGCCAGGATCAAACTCTCCGTGAATGTTTCCCCGTAATCGGGGGTGACACCACGAGAGCGGAACCAGGAAGAGGAATAATCCCCCCGGTTCACAGCGTCCTCGCTGTGCGCCTCCCACAATGAAGTGGAAGGACTTTTTCAAAGGAACCGTGTTCCGACCGAGAAGGCCGGGACAGGGTTGTCAATCTGGCGTTGACTTTTGGCACGCTGTTGAGTTCTCAAGGAACGGACGCTTCCTTTGTACTCACCCTCTCGGGCTTTCCTCCGGGCGCTTCCCTTCGGTCTTGCGTTTCCAACCTTACCAGATCCGTTTTCCGTTCCGTTTCCGGTTCGGAATTCATTTCCGGTGGCCGCTGGAGGGCCTTTGCCTTTCGGCTGATCCGACTTTATCAGAAGTTTTAGGCCGGACTGACCGGCTCTTAGTTTCCGAGTAATCGGGGGGCTTCTCGAAGAATGTTATTTCGTGAAGCGCGCTAGATGCTAACCGTTGCAGTTGAGCTTGTCGAGCTCGGGGCAACTGTTCGAATCTACCTCCCCGTTCTGGCCGTGTCAACGACCTTTTCGGGGCGAAGAGGAGACTAGCAGTTCACAGAGACCGGATGCACATCAGGCGGCCGTCGGCACGACTGCGCTGCGTTCGGCCGTCTCCAGGTCACCGGTCTCGCCCTCTCGGACCGCGCGGGACCCGAGGACGTACACGTAGGTGAGGAAGGCGAGTTCCGCGGCGATGCCGATGCCGATACGGGCCCAGGTCGGCAGGCCCGAAGGGGTCACGAAGCCTTCGATGGCTCCGGAGATGAAGAGGATCAGGGCCAGGCCGATGGCCATGCCCAGTGCCGCGCGCCCCTCCTCGGCGAGTGCTGTTCTCCGGGTGCGGGGGCCGGGGTCGATGACGGTCCAGCCGAGGCGGAGTCCGGTGCCGGCCGCTACGAAGACCGCGGTCAGTTCCAGCAGGCCGTGCGGCAGGATCAGGCCCAGGAAGGTGTCGAGGCGACCGGCCGAGGTCATCAGGCCGATGCCGACACCGATGTTGAGCACGTTTTGGAAGAGGATCCACAGGACCGGCAGTCCCAGGAAGACTCCCAGGACCAGGCACATGGCGGCGGCCTGGGCGTTGTTCGTCCACACCTGGGCCGCGAAGGAGGCTGCCGGATGGCTCGAGTAGTACGTCTCGTACTGGCCACCGGGGCGGGTCATCTCGCGGAGCTCGGACGGGGCGGCTATAGAGGCCTGGACCTCCGGGTGCGTGCCGATCCACCAGCCGATCAGGGCGGCTATCGCCGTGGAGATGAGCGCCGCGGGCACCCACCAGTGGCGTGCCTTGTAGACGGCTGCCGGAAACCCGTGCGTCAAGAAGCGCGTCACATCGCGCCATGAAGCGCGGCGGGTACCTGTCACGGCGCTACGCGCGCGTGCCACGAGTTGGGTGAGGCGGCCGATCACCCGGGGGTCCGGGGCGCTCGACTGGATGAGGGACAGGTGCGTGGCCGTGCGCTGGTAGAGGGTCACCAGTTCGTCCGCCTCCGTGCCGGTCAGGCGTCGGCGGCGGCGCAGCAGGGCGTCCAGGCGGTCCCACTCGGCGCGGTGGGCGGACACGAAGACGTCGAGGTCCATCCGGTCTGCTGCTCCTCGCTTTCCGGCACCTGTGCGGCGCGATGTGCCCTCAGCTTGGCAGACTGGCGGTTCCTAGGGCAGGTCAGGGAAGGGTGGGTGGCCGGCGTGAGTGAGTTGGTGACGGGCGAGGCCGTGGCACTGGAGCTGCGGCCCGCGAAGCTGCCGAGCCGTGCGCTCGCCGTGCTCATCGATCTGGTGGTGGCGTTCGTCGTCTATATCGCCGTGACGATGGTCGTGGTGGCAGCGACTTCTTCGCTCGACGACGCTGCTGGTGCCGCGCTGTCCGTGGCGCTGTTCTTGCTGGTGCTGGTCGGGATTCCGATCGCCGTGGAGACGTTGAGCCACGGGCGGTCGCTGGGCAAGCTCGCCTGCGGGCTGCGGGTCGTTCGGGACGACGGCGGGCCGATCCGGTTCCGGCATGCCCTGGTGCGCGGGGCCGTCGGGGTCGTGGAGATCCTCATGACTTTCGGGGTCGTGGCGTGCATCGCGTCGTTGGTGTCCGCGCGGGGGCGACGGGTCGGGGACGTGTTCGCGGGGACCCTCGTCGTACGTGAGCGGGTGCCCACCGGGCAGGCGGCGTTCGTGCCGCCTCCGCCGCCGTGGCTGGTGGGGCGGTTCGCGCAGCTGGACCTGTCCGCCGTACCGGAGGGGCTGTGGCTCGCGGTGCGCCAGTACCTGACGCGCAGGGGGCAGCTGGATCCGCAGGTCGGATGGGGAATGGCGGAGCGGCTTGCCGCAGATCTCGCCGCGCACACCGGTGCTCCGGCGCCCAGTGATGTGCCGCCCGCCGCTTTTTTGGCTGCCGTGATGCATGAGCGGCAGTCGCGGGAGGCCCGGCGGGCCTTCGGCGCCGCAGGGCAGTCAGGCTTCCCCCAGGTGTACGGCGGTCAGATGCAGCCCGGGGCGGCCCCTCCGGCTCCGGCCGCTCCCGCGTACGGGACGTACGGCGGACAGGGAGGGCAGGCTCCCGGCGTCGTTCCCCACCATGCCCCTGCTCCTTCGCCCTCTCCCGCTCCCCCGGGCCCCGGTGACTCCTTGCCGGGCGCGGGAGGTTCGGAGCCGCCGGCCACCGGGTTCGCTCCTCCTGCCTGACGTCACGGCATGCCTGACGTCGCGGATGCCTGACGTCGCGGCATGTTCGTCGGCGTCAGGTGAATGCCGACGGTGGTGTCTCGAGGTGCTCCAGCTCGATGCCGGGGGCCGCCAGGACGACGTCGCCGCTGACGTGGACGAGGTGCTGCTCTCCCGTGTCCAGGGCTGTGACCTGGTATTCGTCCACGGTGAGCGGTCCGTTGTCAGTGGCGTGTGCTTCGCTGTTCAGCAGGGTCCAGGACTGGTCCAGGGTGCGGGGGGCCAGGACGGGATCCGTGAGGGCGACGAGGCGGACACGGGTCGAGGGGGAAGCGGGGGTGAGGCGCAGGAGTCGTGTGGTGGCGACGAGGAATGCGGGGGACGTTCCGGTGAACGCGTGCGCGGGGGCGTTTCCTTCGGTGGCGTGGGTGCCGGTGGGGTCGGTGCGTACCCAGGTGACGCCGTCGAGGGCGGCTCCTCTGACCTGCCAGCTCGCGGCGTTCACTTCGAGGCGGATGGGGCGGCCGAGCTCGTCGAGGGCCAGGTCGATCGAGCCGGCGTGGTCGCCGGAGGGGGTGGTCCGTTGGGCCACGTAGCGCCAGCCGGAAGGGCCGGGTGCGCAATGGAAGTGCTCTTCACCGAGGGGGGTGTGATCGTGCGGATCGTGGAGCGAATAACGGCCGCGGGGCATGGGGTTCGTGGAGTCCTCTGTCTGGCCTGTTGACGGGTCCACCGTAGCCAGCGGTGCGGCCGAGTGCGGGACAGGCCCCCGGCACGGGGGTGCGGGGGCCTGTCCTGTTCAGTCAGCGTGCGCGACTGACGCGGTACTCAGCAGCGGTGCTCAGTAGCGGTAGTGGTCCGGCTTGTACGGACCCTCGACCTCGACACCGATGTACGAGGCCTGCTCCGGGCGCAGCGTCGTGAGCTGGACCCCGAGTGCGTCCAGGTGCAGCCGGGCGACCTTCTCGTCGAGGTGCTTGGGCAGCACGTACACATCCGTCGGGTACTCGGACTGCTTCGTGAACAGCTCGATCTGCGCGAGAGTCTGGTCCGCGAAGCTGTTGGACATCACGAACGACGGGTGACCCGTGGCGTTGCCCAGGTTCAGCAGACGGCCCTCGGACAGCACGATGATGACCTTGCCGTCCGGGAACGTCCACGTGTGGACCTGCGGCTTCACCTCGTCCTTGACGATGCCCTCGATCTTCGCGAGGCCCGCCATGTCGATCTCGTTGTCGAAGTGACCGATGTTCCCGACGATCGCCTGGTGCTTCATCCGGGCCATGTCGGACGCCATGATGATGTCCTTGTTGCCCGTCGTCGTCACGAAGATGTCGACCTGGTCCACGACCTCGTCCAGCGTCGCGACCTGGTAGCCGTCCATCGCCGCCTGCAGCGCACAGATCGGGTCGATCTCCGTCACGATCACCCGGGCACCCTGACCGCGCAGCGACTCCGCACACCCCTTGCCGACATCGCCGTAACCGCACACCAACGCCGTCTTGCCACCGATC
>NZ_JAAGMG010000161.1 GCF_010548525.1 Streptomyces sp. SID14478 | reverse complement strand
CCCGGCGGGCGGCACACCCGACGGCGGGCTCGGGACGAGCACGGAGCTGATCTCCGCCGCGGCGGCACAGGTCGACCGGGGTTCGGGCGTCGCGGTGCTGGTCGATCTCGGCAGCGCGGTGCTCACGGTGAAGGCGCTGCTCGCGGAAGGGGACGAACTCCCGGACGGCACGCGCCTGGTGGACGCCCCGTTCCTGGAGGGCGCGGTCGCCGCGGTGGTCTCCGCCTCGGCCGGGGCGGACCTGGACGCGGTCGTGGCGGCGGCGTCGGAGGCGTACACGTACCGCAAGGAGTGAGCGGCAGGGCACGCCCGTGCCCCGGTTTTGCCGGGGCACGGCAGCCTGCCTGCCGCGTACGTCAGTTGGCGCGCAGGAACTTTCGTGCCGCGGCCTCGCCGGCCGCGACGGCCGAGCGGTGGCTCTCCAGGGGGCGGGCGCGGGCGCCGGGGAACAGGATGTACGTCACCTCGTGGCCGGCGCCGCCGCGCACCGGGTGCGGGTCGATGCCGAGGGCGCGGGCGGC
>NZ_JAAGMG010000120.1 GCF_010548525.1 Streptomyces sp. SID14478 | reverse complement strand
TCTAGGTCCGGCGCGTTGTCGTCTGCGCGGCTGGGGCGGCGTGGCCGCCATGGCGGTCGTCTGCGCCCTGACGGCGGTCCTCGCGCTGCTGCTTCCCCTGACCCAGCGCGGCCCCGGCGGCGACGGCAGCACGGGCACCGGCTCGGGCGGCGTGGCCGAGGGCACGCAGGCCAAGGCGGACGACTGCGACCCGGGCGTGGACGGCAAGGAGCCGGAGCGCAGCCTGGACCCGAAGAGCGGCAGCGTCAGCGGCGGCGCCGTGCAGACCATCAAGGACCGCGGCTACGTCACGGTGGGCGTCGACCAGAACAGCTACCGGTGGGGCTACCGCGATCCGAACAGCGACGCGAAGACCGCCGAGCTGGAGGGCTTCGACATCGATCTCGCCCATGAGATCGCCAAGGAGATCCTCGGCAGCCCCGACAAGATCCGCTTCAAGGCCATCCCGACCAACGAGCGCATCCCGGCGATCCAGCGCGGCGACGTCGACATGGTGG
This sequence comes from Streptomyces sp. SID14478, assembly GCF_010548525.1. Lineage (GTDB taxonomy): Bacteria > Actinomycetota > Actinomycetes > Streptomycetales > Streptomycetaceae > Streptomyces. The sequence goes on along the minus strand of NZ_JAAGMG010000120.1, from coordinate 2,051 downwards.
TGCGCACGATGACCATCAGCTGCGACCGGCTCAAGGACGTCGACTTCTCCACGGCGTACTTCCAGACGGGCCAGCAGGTGCTCGCCCCGAAGACGTCGAAGATCACCAGGTACGACGACTCGCTCGGCGGCAAGCGCGTGTGCTCGGCGGTCGGTTCGACGGCCCTGAAGGCGCTGGGCGACGACAAGAAGAGCCACAAGCTGCCGGCGAGCACCGACATCTCCACGACGGTGCCGAACCAGCTGGACTGCCTGGTGCGCCTCCAGCTCGGCGAGGTCGACGCGGTGGTCACCGACGGCGCGCTCGCGGCGAGCCAGGCCGCGCAGGACCCGACGGTGGAGGTCAAGGGCGAGCCGTTCACCAAGGAGTACTACGGCGTCGCCATGAAGAAGGGCTCGGACGACCTGGTGCGCCGGGTCAATCAGGTCCTGGACGACTACCGCAAGAACGACGGCTGGCAGAAGTCGTACGACTTCTGGCTCAAGTCAGCGCTCGACGAGGCGGCCACACCGCCCGCGCCGAAGTACAAGTAGCTGTAGTTTCCCAGTAGTTGCGGTACGCGAGGAAAGCGAGAGGTGATCGATGGGCGTCGCGGGACCCCCTGGTCCGGTGATGGACCGGGACGAGGTGGACCGTGCCCTGGCCCGGCTCGGTGCCGAGCACGAGGCCGTCGAGACGTCGCTGCTCGCGCTCCAGGACCACGCCGGACGGCGACTGCTCGAAGGCGCCCGGCTGACCGGGACGACCCGGGAGCGCTGGGCCGCCGCCGAGCAGGCGATCACCCTGCTGTGGACGTACTTCGACACGTACACGGACGCGCTGCGCGCCGCCCAGGACGTCCGGGCCCGGCGCAAGTGGCCGAACCGGGACGACCTCGTGCAGCTCACCGAGATGCTGCGCGGCGAGTCCGTCACCGTCTCCTCCGCCGCCGGGCACCCGTCGCCGACGCTCACCGGTCCCGCGAAGCTGTCCGAGCACTTCACGCTGGCCGCGCTCGTGGAGCGGATGAACGAGCTGTACGCGTCGTCCCTCGACATGGTGGTCACCGCCGACGCGGTGTGGTCGGCGCTGCCCGCCCGCATAGACCTCCTCGCCGCCGAGCTGGGCCGCACCCGGCAGCTCGCGCACTCCGTCGGCGTGCGCCCCGGCGAGCATCCGGCGGGCGACGACCTGGAGCGGATCACGGGCGTCCTGACCCGGATGCGCGAGGAAGTGGTCTCGGACCCGCTCACGTACTGGCAGAAGGCGCCCGGCAGTTCGGCCCCCGGCGGCGGGCGCCCCGACACGACGGCGTACGACCGGCAGGCGCGGGCGCTGGAGGACGTGCGGCGCGAGATCGAGGCCGTCCTCACGGTGCGCCAGGACGCGGAGGCGCGGCTCGGCAAGCTGCGGGACGTGCTGTCCCGCGCGGACCGCACGCTCACCGAGGCGAGAGCGGCGCGCGGCGAGGTCCTCGCGAAGATCGCCGCCTCGGAGGTGCCCGCGGTGTCCGGGCCGCCGATCGCCCTGCAGGAGCAGCTGGCGCTGGCCGCCGAGTACCGCAGGCACGGCCAGTGGCACCGGCTCTCGCCGCTGCTGGAGTCCCTGGAGTCGAAGGCCGAGGACGAACTGCTGCGCGCCCGCGAGTCGTTGACCGCGGTGACGCAGCCGCTGGCCGTCCGCGCGGAACTGCGCGGGCGGCTCGACGCGTACAAGGCGAAGGTCGCGCGGCTGGGCTTCGCCGAGGACCCGTTCCTGGTGGAGCGGTACGACGCGGCCCGCCGCATGCTGTGGAGCGCGCCCTGCGACCTGCGGGTGGCGGAGGACACGGTGCTGCGGTACCAGCGGGCGGCCGCCGAGGTGTTGTCGTCGGGCCGGGCCGAGCAGGCCGCGCCCACCGACCGGAGGGGGGAGTCGTAGGCATGGCCGAGGCGCACGAGTGCACGCGGCCCGGTTGCCCGGGGCGCTACGAGGACATGGGCGGGGAGCTGTACTGCGACACGTGCGGCCTCAAACCGCAGGGGACGCCGGTGCCGAAGCCCGCGCCGGCGCAGGAGGCGGCGGCCGGCCCG
>NZ_JAAGMG010000086.1 GCF_010548525.1 Streptomyces sp. SID14478 | reverse complement strand
GCGAGCCCCGCCCACGCGCCGCGCACGCCAGTGGTGCGGGCCGCGGGGGCGGTGACCGGTGCCTCGTCCGGTTCGCCGTCGCGCGGCACCCGGGCGAACATCTCCTCGGCGAGGGAGAACACGTCCTTGTGACGGAAGCGGGAGGCGGTCCGGTCGGTCACGCCGTGGGCCTCCAGCCCGGCGGCGATCTCCAACGGGTCGACGGCTCGCTCGCACAGGTCGCGGTGCCGGTGCATCAGCACCTTGACGGGGTCCGCGCCGGGGCGGCGGGGCGTGACGGCGCGGCCGTCCGCACGCAGACCCGGCTCACGGGCCTGCCTCGGGAGGCCCCTCGCGTACGGCGCTGTGACCTTCTCGACCCCCGCGTAAGCCGTCCCCGAACTCTCGGTTCCTGCGTACGCCGCTCCCGCTGTCTCGGTATCCGACGGCTCCGGGTCCGGCTCGCCGGCCTTCCACGCTCCGGGCTCGCGCAGCAACTCCCCGTCGAGGAGGCCGAATTCCTCGGGACCCGGGAAATCCAGGGCCCGTTCCGAGCCCGCTCCCCAGGCCCCCGCACCCACCGGCACCCGGGGCACGTCCGCCCCGACGCCGCCACCGGATCCGCGCCCGGCGTCGTCATACCCGCTCATCCGTCTGCCTCCCCGCAGCCCTGCGTCACCCCGGCCAACTGCTCCCGCTCACCGCCGCGGTCAGCACTGCCTCGATCGGCACCGCCGTCGCCGGGAGCGTCCCGGTCGTCCTCGTCGCCGTCGGCGTCCGACGCCCAACTGGGCGTTCCCGTACCGGAGGACCGTCCGGCGAGCCATGCGCCGCCGCCCCCTCCGACGGCCGTGGCCGTCCAGCGCCCCGGCACATGTGCCTCGGGCGGATGGGCGAACGGCAGGGGTTCGCCGGCGTCGTCGACGGCCTCGCGGCGTACCGGGCAGTGCGAGACGATCTCCAGGTAAATGCCGCGAAATGCCGCGATGTTCTGTTCGATCGTGAAGAGTTCGAGCGCCCGCGCGCGGGCGGCCGCGCCGAGCCGCTCACGGCGCTCGGAGTCGCGCAGCAGCGCCACGCACGCCTCGGCGAGCGCCCGCGGATTCCGCGGGGGCACCACGAGGCCGGTGCCGCCGATGACCTCGACGACGGCGCCCACATCGGTCGACACGGTCGCGCGCCCGCAGAACATGGCCTCGACGAGGCTGATCGGGAAGCCCTCGACGACGCTGGACAGGACGACGATGCTGCCCGCGCCGTAGGCGGCGGCGAGGTCGGGCGCCTCGGGGCCGCCGAGCTCTTCGAAGGAGACCGGGTTCTCGCCGACGGCGTGCATCCCCTCGGCCTCGTCGGGGAAGAGCTGCGCGGCCAGGCCCTTGCAGTGGCCGAGATACTCCTCGGCCGCGGGGTCGCCCGCTCCGTCCTGTCCGGCGCCGCCCGCGGCGCGTCCGGCGGGCAGCGCCCCCACGATCCGCAGGCGGGCCTTCGGCTCGTCCTTGCGGATCTCGGCGAACGCGTGCAGCAGCGAGATGAGGTCCTTGGACGGATCGATGCGCCCGACCCAGACGAGCGTGTCCGGCTCCCCCGGCTCCTCGCGCTCGCCGACGTCGGCGAAGCGCGCGGCCTCCATGCCGGGGTGGACGGTACGCAGCTTCGCGCGGTCGGCGCCGCACCGTTCCTGCCAGCGCCGGGCGTGCGTGTTGCCCGGGGTGATCACGGCGGCCTGCCGGTAGACCTCGGCGGCGAGCAGACCGTGGAAGGAGGCGAGCAGCGCGCGCACCGGCGCACTCAACTCGGCGTCCCCCGCGGCGATGTAGCGGGCCCTGAGCTGCACCCCGTACTCGGTGACGAGCAGCGGGACGCCGAAGAAGCGCTTGGCGATCAGGCCGGGCAGGGCGGCCGCCCCGCCCGAGGTCGCGTGGCACAGGTCGACGGAGCCGAGCCCGCCGCCCTCGAACCCGGCGGACGCGTCCTCGTACCAGTCGAGCGAGAGGGGGCGCAGTGCGCGCTCGACGTACCCGGCGAAGGCGAGCAGATCCGGCACCCGGGCAGCGCGGGCGGCGCGCAGCGCGCCCGGCGCACGACAGGCGCGCTCCAGGATCCGCACGGCGGACTCGGAGCGGAGCGCGAAGCCCAACACGCCCTCGTCACGGGCGAGCTCCGCGAGCCCGTACAGCGCGGTGGCGAAACGGTCCGCCTCGGCTTCGACGCCGCCCGGCGCCTGCCCGGA
>NZ_JAAGMG010000052.1 GCF_010548525.1 Streptomyces sp. SID14478 | reverse complement strand
TGGCCGACGGGCAGGTCGCGCAGCTCGTCGAAGGGCTCGCCGCGTACGCCGTGCCCGGCGGCGGGGAGCGGCCCCGCACGCTGCGGGCGTCCTCGGCGCGGGACGCGATGGCGCGCGGACGCACCTGTTACGACCATCTGGCGGGGCGGCTCGGGATCGCCGTGGCCGACGGGATGGCCGAGCGGGGCCTGCTCCGCACGGACGCGGGCTTCTCCCTGACGGACGCGGGGCTCGGCTGGTTCCGGCAGTGGGGGGCGGAACTGGACCCCGCAGGCCGCCGGCCGCTCGCCCGGGGGTGCCTGGACTGGACGGAGCGCAGGGTCCATCTGGCAGGAGTGGCAGGAGCCGCGCTGTGCCGCCACGCGTTCGCCTCCGGCTGGGTCGAGCGGATCGGGTCCGAGCGGGCGGTCCGGGTGACCGGGGTGGGGGCAGGCGTGCTGCGGGCCGAGCTGGGGGTGCGGGGTTTCGACTGAGCCTCCTCGCCCTCGCCCCCAGCCCCTCCGGCGAACGCGACCAGCCACGACGGGAGCCGCACCCGCCCGACCCGATAGACCACCGCAGACGCGACCGGCACTCGCACTCGCACTCGCACTCGCACTCGCACTCGCACACATCGAACCCCGAACCCTGGAGACCCCGCGATGAACAAGACCCGTACCGGCGCGGCGGCGGCCTGCGTCACCGTCGTGCTGTGGGCCTCCGCCTTCGTGAGCATCCGCAGCGCGGGCGCCCACTACTCCCCCGGCTCCCTCGCCCTGGGGCGACTGCTCGCCGGGGCCGTCGTCCTCGGCGTCATCTGCGCCGTGCGGCGCGAGGGGTGGCCGCCCCGGGCGGCATGGCGCGGCATCCTCATGTCCGGTGTGCTGTGGTTCGGGCTGTACATGGTCGTCCTCAACTGGGGTGAGCAGCAGGTCGATGCGGGCACCGCCGCACTGGTGGTGAACATCGGGCCGATCCTCATGGCCCTGCTCTCCGCGCGGTTCCTCGGGGACCCGCTCCCGCCCCGCCTGCTCGCCGGGATGGCCGTGTCGTTCGCGGGGGCGGTCGCGGTCGGCCTCTCCATGACCGGGGACGGGAGCGCGTCCGTCGTCGGCGTCGCGCTGTGCGTGATCGCCGCGATCAGCTACGCCTGCGGGGTCGTGGCGCAGAAGCCGGCGCTCGGGTCGGCCAGCGCATTGCAGGTGACGACGTTCGGGTGCGCGATCGGGGCGGTGGCGTGCCTGCCGCTCGCCGGACAGCTGGTGCACGACGCGGCGCGGGCGCCCGCCTCCGCGACCCTCAACGTCCTTTATCTGGGCGTGTTCCCGACCGCGCTCGCCTTCACCACCTGGGCGTACGCCCTGGCCCGTACGACCGCGAGCCGCATGGGCGCGACGACGTACGCCGTGCCCGCCCTGGTCGTCCTGATGTCGTGGCTCGTGCTCGACGAGGTGCCGGGGCTCGTCACGCTCTGCGGGGGCGCGCTGTGCCTGGCCGGGGTGGCCGTGGCCCGATCCCGACCCCGTGATGTGGTGGAACCTGCTCCCGCGCCCGTCCCGTCCGGTAAGGAGCGGTAAGGTCCGTCCGCCAGGTGGGGAAACGTCGTCGTAACGCGGGAGCGGCGGATGGTGGGGATCGCGGCGGGCACGATGCGGCCGGAAACGGGACGCAATCGGGCAGCGGATTGTAGGCAGTTCGGGCTTCGGGTGCTGCGCGGGATGGGGCAGGTGACCTTCGCGCCGCGGGCGCTCACGGGGCTGCTGTTCGCGACCGCGCTGTTCGCCGCCGGGTGGGAGTACGGGCTCTACGGCGTCGGGGGCGCGGCCGTCGGCACGGGGACCGCGTGGCTGCTCGGCGTGGCGGAGGAGCGGCTCGCGCAGGGCATGGAGGGGTTCAACTCCTGTCTGGTCGCCGTGGGATGCGCCGTGTTCCTCGGCGCCGGCCGGCCCTCCACCGTGTTCGTGGCGCTGCTGGGCAGCGTGGTCGCGACCGTCGCCACGGCCGCGGCTGGGCGCGCGCTCGGCGCCCGGGGGCTGCCCGTGCTGACGCTGCCGTTCTGCGTCGTGGCGAGCGTGCTCACGGCGACGTCGGCCCCGGCGGTGACCGGCGCGGTGAGCGCGGGTGGGATCCGGGCCGGCGATGTGGTCCGGGGGTTCCTGGCCGGGTTCGGCCAGATCTTTTTGATGCCGCAGTGGTACGCGGGGGCGTTCGTGCTCGCGGGTCTGCTGGTCGCGGGTCCCCGGGTGGCCGGGGTCGCCTGTGCGGGCAACGCGGCCGGGATGGCGGCCTCTTGGGCGCTCGGGACGCCCGGTGCCCAGCTCGTGAACGGGACCGCGGGGTACAACTCGGTGCTGGTCGCCCTCGCGTTGGGCGCGGTGTTCCTCGGCGGCGGGGTGCGTGCGGTGACGTACGGGGTGGTCGGGGCCGTGGTGGCCGCCGCGTGCCTGCCCGCCTTCGGGGTGGTGGTCGCACCCGTCGGGGGGCACGTCCTGACGTGGCCGTTCCTCGTGACGACCCTGGTGTTCCTGGTGGGGGCGCGGTCCTTCCCCCGGCTGGCCGCCACCCCCTGAGGCGGGGCCGGTCCGGCGCGGGTCGCGGCCGGGCGCCCGCGCGTCCCGTAGGAAACCGGGCACTTCGCGGGCGCGGGCCCGGGACACTGGCCCCGGGCCTCGCTCCTCGCTCGCCGAGGGCGTGCCGGACGGCGTGCTAGAACACGACCAGCGCCCGGCCGCCCTTGCCTGCCACCATGTTCTCGAACGCCGCCGGAATGCCGTCCAGTTGAATGTGTTCCGTGACGAGCGCGCTGAGGTCGAGGCGGCCCGCGCGGACGTGCTCGGCGAGGACCGGCAGGTCCCGGGCCGGGTCGGAGTTGCCGTACACGCAGCCCGACAGGGTGCGGCCCCAGTGGAAGAGTTCCAGGGCGTTGAACGTGACCTGCTGGTCCTTGCCGCCGATGCCGACGACCGTGGTGCGGCCGCCCCGGCGCGTGGACTCCCAGGCGGTACGGATCGTCACCGCGCGGCCGACGCACTCCACGGCCACGTCGACGCCCTGCTTGCCGGTGAGGGCGCGGATCTCGCGGGCCGTGTTATCGGAGGCCACGACGTAGTCCGTGGCGCCCGCGCCGCGGGCCAGTTCCTCCTTCTCCGGGGAGACGTCGACCGCGATGATCTTCGAGGCGCCCGCGATCCGCGCCGCCTGGAGAGTGGCGAGGCCGACGCCGCCGACGCCGTACACCGCGACCGTCTCGCCCTCGCGGACCCGCGCCGAGTGGTGCACGGCGCCGTAGCCCGTCAGGACGGCGCAGCCGAGCAGGGCGGCGTCGGTGAGCGGGATGCCGTCCGGCACCGGCAGGACCGTGTTCGCGGCGACGACGGTCTCCTCGGCGAACGCGGCGACGTTCAGCCCCGGGTGCAGGTCGGAGCCGTCCGAGGACCTCTTCGCGTACACGTCGGCCGCGCCCGCCAGGGCGTTGGCGCACAGCCACACCTCGCCGAGCGAGCAGGCGTGGCAGGCGCCGCACGAGGGCGCCCAGTTGAGGACGACCGCGTCGCCGGGCGCGACGTGCGTGACACCCTCCCCGACGGACACGACCGTGCCCGCGCCCTCGTGGCCGAGGACGGCGGGGACCGGCACGCGCATGGTGCCGTTGGTCAGGGACAGGTCGGAGTGGCAGACCCCGGCGGCGGCGAGCCGGACCCTGACCCGGCCGGGCCCCGGCTCGGGCAGGTCGATGTCGGTGATCTCCAGCGGGGAGCCGACGGCGGTGCAGACAGCGGCGCGGACCATGGTGTTCTCTGACTCCCTTAGAACTGGAGGGACTTGGTCTGGAGGTACTCGGACAGGCCGTGCGCGCCGAGCTCGCGCCCGACGCCCGACTGCTTGTAACCGCCGAACGGGGCCCGGGGGTTGAAGCGGCCGCCGTTGATGTCGACCTGCCCGGTGTCCATGCGGCGCGCGAAGGCCACCGCCTCCGCCTCGTCGCCCGCCCAGACCGCGCCGGCCAGCCCATAGACGGTGCCGTTGGCGATGCGCAGCGCGTCGTCCTCGTCCTCGTAGCGCAGGAGCGAGACGACCGGCCCGAAGATCTCCTCCTGGGCGATCGTCATCTCCGGCGTGACGTCCGCGAAGACGGTCGGGGCCACGTAGTAACCCTTCTCGTGCGGTGTCTCCACGCCGCCCGTCACCAGCCGCGCGCCCTCGGCCACGCCCTTCTCGATGTAACCGCGCACCCGGGCCTGCTGCTTGGCGTTGACGAGCGGGCCGATGCGGTCGGCGTACTTCCCGGCGGCGGCCGACGCCAGTTCCACGGCTTCGTCGTACTGGTCGGTGTGCACGAGCATGCGGGTCCAGGCGCTGCAGGTCTGGCCGGAGTTGCCCATGACGTTGGCGACGCCGACGTTGACCGCCTTGCCGAGGTCGGCGGACGGCAGGATCACGTTGGCGGACTTGCCGCCCAGCTCCAGGGCCACGCGCTTGACCGCGGCGCCCGCCGTCGCGCCGATCTGCCGGCCGACGGCCGTGGAGCCGGTGAAGGAGACGAGGTCGACGTCCGCGTGCTCGGCGAGGGCCTGACCCGCGACCGTGCCGATGCCCGTGACGAGGTTGAAGACGCCCGCGGGGATGCCCGCCTCGTCGACCGCCTCCGCGAACAGCTGGGCGGTCAGCGGGGTGTCCTCGGCGGGCTTGAGCACGACCGTGCAGCCGGCGGCGAGCGCCGGGGCGACCTTGGCGACGATCTGGTGCAGCGGGTAGTTCCAGGGCGTGATCGCGCCGACGACGCCGACCGGCTCGGCGTAGACGGTCGAGTTGTCGACCTTCTCCTCGAAGGAGTACGTCGCGGCCAGTTCGGCGTACGAGCCGCAGACCAGGACGGGTACGCCCGCGTGCACCGTCTGCGAGAACTTCAGCGGGGCGCCCAGTTCGGCCGTGACCGTCTCCGCGATCTCGGCGTTGCGGGCCACCAGCACGTCCCGGAGCGCGGCGATCCTCGCGGCGCGTTCGGCGGGCGCCGTCGCGGCCCAGGCCGGGAAGGCGGCGCG
>NZ_JAAGMG010000020.1 GCF_010548525.1 Streptomyces sp. SID14478 | reverse complement strand
GTGCCCGCGACGGGCGGCGCGAGGGAGAGACCGCGGCCCGCGGTCTGCGTACACGCGCTGCCGGGGACGTCCCAGCCGTCGGCGGTGCCGGGCGGCACGAGGAACCCGAGGGTGTCGCCGCCGCCGTCGTGCAGCACCGGGCCGACCGGCTCCGCACTGCCGCGCTGCAGGATGTCGACCGCCTCCAGGCCCTGCCGGGACGGCACCGTCACCAGGTCGCAGGCGCCGGGCGGTTGCGCGCTGCGCTCCTCGGTCGGGCGGTGCTGTGCCGTCGATGTCATGGGCTGTGCCGCGTCCAACACGTCGGCCCCTCCTCGTCCGTGGGGTTTCGCCGCATGGTTCAACGCCTGCGGACGTCAACGGCTACGGCGGCACGCCGCCGCAAAGGATGGCAGTTCATGGCGGATCACGGGTGAGATATCCGGTTTGTAGGCAAACACTGCGTGTCGACGCCGTCACAGCCTGTACCTTCGAGCCTCGTCGGAACTCGCCACGCGGTCAACTCCCGTGGCGCCCGGCACGGTTCGCACGGGAGGACCCGCTCATGACGTCGTCTCCGTATGCCCCGAATGCCTCGGCACCACCGTCCCCACGGCCCAACCTCGCCTTCCGGCACCTGCGCGGACAGCGCTCGCCGGGCGAGTTCGCGGCCGCGGTGCGGCGGGCGGCGCGGGAGATCGGCGAGCGGGTCAGCTGCGACGCGCGCTACATCGGACGTGTGGAGGCCGGCGAGATCCGCTGCCCCAACTACGCCTACGAGCGGGTGTTCCTGCACATGTTCCCGGGCCGGACCCTCGCGGACCTCGGGTTCGCGCCGCGTGCCGCAGTACGCGGCCGGAGCACGCGCTCACCCGTGGCCGCCGAGCGTCCGCGCCCCGCACTCACCGAGCACACGCACCACGAGGAGAGCGACGTGCGGCGTCGCGCATTCATGACCGGCATGACCGGCTCGACGGCCACCGTGGCCGTCGCCACCCTGACGCCCTTCGGTGTCCCCGTGCTCCCGGCCGGAGCGGACCGGCACCCCGCGCGGGCCGGCGTCGGCGCCGTGGAGGAGGCGATCCGGCGCATCCGGCTGCTCGACGACCGGCACGGCGCGGACGGCCTGTACCGGCGGGCCGCGGCGCCGCTGCGCAGCGCCTTCGAACTGCTCGACTCGGGCACCGCGCAGCGCGACGTCACCGAGCGGCTGCAGACCGGTGCGGGTGAACTGGCCATCTCCGTCGGCTGGTTGGCCC
>NZ_JAAGMG010000730.1 GCF_010548525.1 Streptomyces sp. SID14478 | reverse complement strand
GCGGGGCGGGCGGCCCCAAGGGCCCGGGAGCGGTCGGGGTCGGCTCCTCGCAGCGGCACACTTCCAGGCCCGCTGCCAGGGCGGCCCGCAGGTAGTCACCCGTGCGGTGGGCGTAGGAGGCGAGCCGGGCCGGGCTGCCGTCGGCGCGGCGCACCGGCGGGACCACGCCGCGGGCCACCTGATCGGGGTGGACGTCCGCGACGACGATCTGCCCGCCCGGTCGCAGGACCCGCGCGAACTCGGCGAGGACCGGGGCGAGTTCGGGCACGTGGGTCAGGGCCAGGGAGCAGGCCACCAGGTCGACGGAGGCGTCGTCCAGCGGCAGTTCCCGCAGATCGCCGAGGCGGAAGTCGCCCTCGGGGACCCGGCGCCGGGCCCGCGCCAGCATCGCGGGGGAGCTGTCCACGCCCACGACCCGATGGCCGCGCCCGGCGAGGAACGCGGCCACCCGCCCGGTGCCGCAGGCCGCGTCGAGCGCTACCGCATCCGGCGCGGGCGCGCCCGTGACCTCGGCGAGGAACGGTTCCTCGTAACCGAACGCCGTGTTGGGGCTGTCGTACGTCGCCGACCAGAGCCCGTACCCCTCGACGGTGTCGATCCGCGCCACGTCCACCGCCGCCTCCGCGAGCGAGGTGTCCTCGACGAGCCGGCGGACCTCCTCGATGCGTTCCGCCACGAACGCCCGGCCGTGTTCTCCGGTGAACGCCCGCATGAGGGCGATGCCTTCGAGGCCGAGCGCGTAGGCGAGCGGGTTCTCGTGCGTCATGCGGGCGACGGTAGTGACGCCCCCGCCGCCCGGGCCAAGGCATTTACGCGGGTACCGCGACCCCCAGCGGGAAGTGGCAGGCCACCTGGTGCTCGGGTGAGTCCGGTGCGGACACCGGCGGGGCGGTCGTCGCGCAGAGGTCCTGGGCGATCGGGCACCGCGTGCGGAAGCGGCAGCCCGACGGGGGCCGCGCGGCCGACGGGGTCTCGCCCGTCAGCGGCGTACCCGAGGGGGTCGCCTCGGGGTCCGGGACGTTCACCGTGTCGAGCAGGCCCCGCGTGTAGGGGTGCAACGGACGTGCGTAGACCTGCTCGGCCGGGCCCACCTCCACCAGCTTGCCGAGGTACATGACACCGACCGTGTCGGCGAGGTAGCGGACGACGGCCAGGTCGTGCGAGATGAACAGGTACGTGAGTCCGCGCTCGCGCTGCAGTTCCCGCATGAGGTTGAGGATCTGCGCCTGCACCGAGACGTCGAGCGCCGAGACAGGTTCGTCCGCCACCACCAGCTCCGGGGAGAGCGTCAACGCCCTTGCCAGGCCGAGGCGTTGGCGCTGGCCGCCGGAGAACTCGTGCGGATAGCGGTGCACGGCGCCGCGCGGCAGCCCGACCGCGTCGAGGAGTTCGCCGATCAGCTTCTCCTGCTCGGCGCGGTTGCCGACGCCCTGGATGACGAGGGGTTCGCGCAGGATCTCGCCGACCCGCATGCGCGGGTCCATCGCCGCCGTCGAGTCCTGGAACATCAGCTGGACGCGCCTGCGGTGCGCCCGGCGGTCGGCACGGGAGAGCTCCGCGCGGTCGCGGCCCTCGAATCGGACGGCCCCGCCCGTCGGCTCCTCCAGACCCGCCACGATGCGTCCCAGCGTCGTCTTGCCGCAGCCGGACTCGCCGACCATGCCGAACGTCTCGCCCTTGCGCACGCTCAGGGACACCCCGCCGACGGCACTGACGGTCCCCCTGCTGCGGGAGAACGGTCCGCCCTTGAGGGGGAACTCCTTGACCAGGTCGTCGAGTTCGAGCAGGACGTCACCGGGCGCGGTCTCCTGCGCCGGGACCGGCGCGGGCGTCACCACCTCGTCCTGCGCCGCCTCCCGCGCGTCGGGCACCGGGTGGAAGCACGCGAACCGGTGCCCGACGCCCTGCGCGTCGTCGTCCGTCAGTACCGGCTCCTCGGTGCGGCACTCGTCCGTCGCGAACAGGCAGCGCGGCGCGAAGCGGCAGCCCGTCGGGCGCACCGTCAGGCTCGGCGGCAGTCCTGCGATGGTGTGCAGCGCGGTGTGGTGGTCGGCGGCGCGCTCGGGCAGCGCCGCGAACAGCGCCTCGGTGTAGCGGTGGCGCGGGCGCGCGAACAGGCCGCGGACATCGGCCTGTTCGGCGACCTTGCCCGCGTACATCACGGCCACCTTGTCGACACGGTTCGCGATGACGCCGAGGTCGTGCGTGACCAGGATCATCGCCATGCCGAGCCGGGCACGCAGATCGTCGATGAGCTCCAGGATCTGGTGCTGCGTCGTCACGTCCAGAGCGGTCGTCGGCTCGTCCGCGATGAGCAGCTTCGGTTCGCAGGCCAGGGCCATGGCGATCGCGACGCGCTGGCGCATGCCGCCGGACAGCTGGTGCGGGTACGCCTTCATCCGCTCGGCCGGCTGCGGCATGCCGACCAGGCCCAGCGTCTCCTCGGCCCGCGCCCAGGCCTGCTTCCTCGACACCCCGCGGTGCAGCAGGAGCGGCTCCGCGACCTGCGCGCCGATCGTCATCGTCGGGTTGAGGGAGGTCAGCGGGTCCTGGAAGACCATGCCGATGGTGTTGCCACGGACGTCCTGCAGGACGGGCGCGGGCGCGGCGGCCAGGTCGTGCCCGTCGAAGAGGATGCGGCCACCGGTCACGGTGCCGCCGGGCGGCAGCAGGCCGAGGACGCTGAGCGCCGTCATGGTCTTGCCGCAGCCGGACTCCCCGACCACGCCGAGCGCCTCGCCGGGCGCGAGGTCGAGCGAGATGCCGTCGAGGGCGTGCACGGTGCGTTCACGCGAGGCGATGTCGACCCGCAGGTCGTCGATCCTGAGCAGGGGCTCGGTCATCTTGGGGTCTCCGTTACTTCCGCAGCCGTACTTCGAACGCGTCCCGCAGCCCGTCGCCGATGAAGTTGAACGCGGCGACGACCAGCACGATCGCGATGCCCGGCGGGAAGATCAGCCACCAGTAGCCGTTCTGCGTGTAGGTGATGCCGGCCGACAGCATCGAGCCCCAGTCGGCGGACGGCGGCGGGATGGACAGGCCGAGGAAGGCGAGATAGCTGACGTAGAGGATGGCGTCGGCGATCTGGAACGTGCAGTTGACGATGACCGTGCCGATGGCGTTCGGCACGATGTGCTTGAAGACGGCCCGCGCGCCGCCGCCGCCCATCATCCGCATGGCCTGCACGTACTCGCGGTTGCGCAGCGACAGCGCCTCGCCGCGCACCAGCCGGGCGGGGGAGAGCCAGGCGACGCCCGCGATGATGAGGATCAGGACGCCCTTGCTGGGCGTGATGATCGCGGCGACGACCACGAGCAGGAACATCGCCGGGATGGCGAGGGCCGCGTCGGTGACGCGCATCATCGCGGCGTCCACCCAGCCGCCGAAGTAGCCGGCCACGGCGCCGTACACCGTCCCGAACAGGGTCGCCAGCAGCCCGGCCGCCAGGCCGATCTCCAGGGAGGTCTGCCCGGCGACCATCAGTCGGCCGACCATGTCGTAGCCGAGGTCGGTGGTGCCGAGCAGATGCCCGGCCGCGCCCGGCGACAGGTTGGCCTGGGAGAGGTTCGTGTGGACCTGCTCGGTGGGGTGCACCAGCGGGCCCAGGTAGCAGAAGGCCAGCAGCAGCACGAGCAGCACGACACCGCTCAGGGCCAGCTTGTTGCCGGTGAACACGCGCAGGGTGCGCCGGGCCAGCGAGGGCGTGGCCTGCGCGGCCGCCGCCTCGTCGTCGGTTCCGGGTATTGCGGGGGACACAGCGGACGTCATGCCACACTCCGGATCCGGGGGTCGAGGACGGCGTACAGGATGTCGGTGAGCAGCGAGCCGAGGACGGTCGCGATGCCGACGACGAGGGTCACACCGAGCAGCACGGGGAAGTCCGAGCCCTGCGCGGCGTTCCAGAACAGCAGGCCCATTCCCGGGTAGTTGAACATCGACTCGACGACGAGCGCGCCGCTGAACAGGGTCGGCAGGTACAGCCCGAGCAGAGTCGCGAGCGGGATCAGGGCGTTGCGCAGCACGTGCTTGACCATGATCCGGCGGTGCGACTGGCCCTTGGCCATGGCCGTGCGCACGTACTCCTCGGTGAGGTTGTCGAGGACCGCCGAGCGCATGTAGCGGCTGAACATGGCCACGATGCCGAACGCCATCGTCACCACCGGCAGGACCAACCCCGTGAAGTCGCCGAGGAGTTGGCCGATCGTCTCGCCCTGCGGCGCCTCCGCAGGGAAGATCGGCAGCACCTGCGCGAACAGGATGATCATGATGAGGCCGAGGAAGAAGACCGGCGTCGCGTACAGCAGGAAGGCGAGGCCCGTGAGCGCGTAGTCGGACGCCTTGCCGCGCCGCACCGCCTGCAGCAGCCCGAGCGGGACCGCGATGACGACCGCGAGCACCGTGGACAGGAGGGTGAGGAGCAGCGTCTTGGGCAGGCGCTGCTTGAGCAGTTCGAAGACGGGTGAGTTCAGCTTGTACGAGTCGCCGAGGTCCCCCGTGAACAGCCGCTTGAGGTACATCAGGTACTGCGTCGGCAGCGAACGGTCGTACCCCTGCTGGTGGTTGAAGTGCTCGATCTGCTGCGGAGTGCCCTTGGGTCCGAGGATCGCGCGGGCCGGCCCTCCGGGCAGCAGGTGCAGCAGGGTGAAGACGATGATCGAGACGAGGAACAGGACGACGAGCGCCTGGAGGAAACGCTTGACCAGAAAGCCGGTCACTTCGCGGCCTCCTTCTTCACGTTCTTGGAGTTCTTGACGTAGTACCAGTGCTGCGGGGCGAAGGTCACCGTCGGGTTCTGCTCGATGCCCCGCAAGTCGTTACGGATGACGGAGACTTGGTAGGCCGGGTTCGGCATCCACATCACCGGCAGCTGTTGGGCGAGGTACTCGCCGTACTCGTGGACCGCCTTCATGTCGGGGGAGTACTGCACGGCCCGGATGATCCGGTCGGCCTTCTTGTCGCTGTAGTTGCCGAAGTTGGCGGAGGCGCCGGTCGAGAAGAGCTGCTCGCCGCTCGGGTTGAGCGGGTAGTACCAGCTGCCCGCGGTGCCGAAGAACGACATGTCCCAGTCGCAGCCGGCGTCCTTCGCCTTGCAGGGGACGGAGTTGCCGAGCACGGAGTTCAGCGGCTGCTGGCGCACGGTCAGGTCGATGCCGGCCTTGCTGAGCGACGACTTGAGCTCCTGCATCATGTTCGTCGTCTCGGTCGAACCGGACTGCGACAGCAGCGTCAGTTCCAGCGGGTCGTTCTTCCCGATCCCCTTGCCGCACTCGTCGGCACCGGTGCCGGGACGCAGGCAGCGCGCGACGCCGTCCTCGGTCCTCCAACCGTGCGCGGACAGGAGCGACTTCGCCTTCGCGACGGAGAAGGGGTACGGGTTGTGCGCCATCTTCTGTGACAGGTACTGGCTCTTCGGCGTGACCGGCACCGGGCCGAGCGTCGGGGTGGCGCTGCCCTGCCAGATGACCTTGCTCATCGCGTTCTGGTCGACGAGGTGCTGCATCGCCTGCCGGACGTAGAGCTGGTTCATCGCCGGGCCCGCGTGCGTGGACCGGAAGTTGTAGACGATGTAGGTCGCCGCCCAGCCCTCCCACGGGTCCACGCGGTAGCCCTTGTCCTGGAACTTCTCCTTCTGCGCCATCACCGACGGCGGGATGTACCCGTAGTCGACCCCGCCCGACCGCAGCACGTTGTACTCGGAGTCGGCGGTCGTGAACGGTTTGAAGACCACCTTGTCGAGGTGCGGCCGCTCGGACTTCGGGCCCGTGTACTTCTCGTTCGGGACGATGGTGACCTGCCCGGTGTCGCGCCAACCAGCGAGTTTCCAGGGGCCGTTGACGGTCTGCCAGAGCGGGTCGCTGCCGTACGAGCCGAGGCTCTTGGCGTGCTGCGTGAGCCGCGCGAAGACCGCCTTGGCGCCCTTCGGCGTGCGGTCCGCGTCGCCGACCTTCCCGCCGTCCTGCGTCGCGTCCCAGGCGTGCTGCGGCAGGGCCCGCATGAGGGTGAGCTGGTTCGCCGTGAACCAGTCCGGGTTGTACGAGCGATCGAGGCGCAGCCGCACCGTGTGGTCGTCGACGACCTCGAACTTCTTGACGTTGTCCGGCATCGTGCCGACCGAGTAGCTGCCCCAGTCGGCCTTGTTCGCCTTGACCAGGTTGAACCAGAACTCCAGGTCGCGCGCGGTCACCCGCGTTCCGTCGGACCACTTCACGCCCTGGCGCAGCGGCACCGTGACGGTCCGGTTGCCGTCGCTGTACCGCGGCTCCAGTCCGAGCGTGCTCGGTCCGTGCGTGGTCAGCTCGCCCTTCTCCTGCACGGCGTCGTACACCGGCATGTAGAGGAGCGTCTGGATCGCGTAGTTGTAGGAGGCTCCGTAGCCCGGCGCCCCGATCGGGAAGATCCAGTTCGGGGTGGCCGCGGGCGGCAGTGCCATCGTGGCCGTGCCGCCCGCGACGGGAGTGCCGCCGGTGGGCGCCATCGCGATGCGGCCGCCCTCGCGCGTGCAGCCGGTGAGCGCCACGAGTACCGCCACGAGGGCGAGCCCGGCGGACGCCGTTGACCTGAGGGAACGCATGCCGAAGGGCCTCCAAGAGGGACAGGAGCCTGCCCCGTGCCACGGATCGACAGGGCGGCGCCCGAACGCTAAGGCGACTGTTCGAATCAAGTCAATAGGTTCATTCGGAAAGCAGGTGAAAGGCGGGAGGGTCTGGTCAACTTGCTTCGAGTCCGGTTACTGTTCGGCCTGCTATCGAACTAACTTTCCGAACGCATCGAAGCAAGTGACCGGGGGCGGCATGTCCGACACAGCGCACGACGCAGAGCCGGGCTCGGCGCAGCACATACTCCGGCTCGTCTCGTCCGGAGCGGCCTCCTCCCGGGCCGATCTCGTACGGGAGTTGGGGCTCGCCCCCTCCACGGTGTCGCTGCGCGTGCAGGAACTCGTCACGGCCGGGGTGCTCACCGAATCCGGCGAGGGTGCCTCGCGCGGCGGACGCCGGCCCCGGCTGCTGCGGGTCACGGCGCACGGCGGCGTCGCGCTCGCCGCGGACCTCGGCAGCCACCACGCCCGGCTGGGCGCCGTCGACCTCGGCGGTACGGTCCACGACGCCCTGGACCTGCCGCACGACATCACCGCGGGTCCGGATTCGGCCGTCGACTGGCTGTGCGCGCAAGTGGCCCGCATGGCGGACGTACAGCGTGCGGCGGGACGTACCGTACGGGCGCTCGGCGTGGCCTTCCCCGGGCCCGTCGCCCCCGCCGACGGCCGCGTCCTGAGCCCCTCGCGGATGCCGGGCTGGCACCGCTTCCCGCTGCGCGACGTCCTTGCCGAACGGCTCGGCATGCCCGTCACCGTCGCCAACGACGCCACGATGATGGCCGTCGGCGAGCACCGCACGACCCGGCCCGACCTCGACCACATGGTCGTCGTCAAG
Source organism: Streptomyces sp. SID14478 (assembly GCF_010548525.1). Classification (GTDB taxonomy): domain Bacteria; phylum Actinomycetota; class Actinomycetes; order Streptomycetales; family Streptomycetaceae; genus Streptomyces. The sequence goes on along the minus strand of NZ_JAAGMG010000730.1, from coordinate 10,318 downwards.
GCGGGCCGCGGCATCGGCAGCGGGGTGATCGTCGCGGGTCGCCCGCACGACGGTGCGACCGGCAGCGCGGGCGACATCAGTCACGTGCGCGTCGAGGCGGCCGGCGAGCGGCCGTGCTCCTGCGGCAACATCGGCTGCCTGGAGACCGTCGCCAGCGGCGCCGCCCTCATCCGCGAACTCGCCGCGCAGGGCGTCGAGGTGGCGGACACCGGAGAGCTGTTGCGGCTCGTCGCCGACGGCGACCCCGTCGCCACCACCCTCGTACGTACCGCGGGACGCCACATCGGCACCGTCCTGTCGGTCGTCGTGAACTTCTTCAACCCGCAGGCCGTCGCCCTCGGCGGTGTCCTCGCCACCGCCGAACCCCTCGTCGCGGCCGTCCGCGGAGTCCTCTACGAGCGCTGCCTGCCGCTCGCCACCGCGGACCTGGAGATCACCACCACCAGCGCGGGGCCCGACGCGGGCCTGCTCGGCGCCGGCCTGACGGCCCTGCACCAGAACCTCGTCCACGCCACCTCCGCACCCCAGGAAGAGAGCGCCCCCGCATGACCCGCACCACCCCGGTCCCCGGCCGCCGCCTGCGCATCGGCATCGGCGGCATCGGCATCGAGTCGTCCACGTTCTGTCCGCACCGCTCCACCACCGACGACTTCCGGCAGACCCGCGGACAGGACCTCCTCGACCGCTACACGTGGACGCGGCCCGGCGGCGACCTCGACGCCCTCGTCGAGTGGGTGCCGCTGCTGCACGCCACGTCGCTGCCCGGCGGCCCCGTCGAGGCCGAGTCGTACCTGATCCTGAAGAACGAACTCGTCACCCGCATACGCGAGGCGGGCCCGCTCGACGGTCTCGTCTACGACATCCACGGCGCCATGAGCGTCATCGGCCTCACCGACGCCGAGGGCGACCTGACCGAGGCCGTGCGCGCGGCCCTCGACCACAACGGCACCCCGGACGGCACGGGCCGCCCCATGATCTCCACGGCCATGGACCTGCACGGCAACGTCTCGCGCCGCTTCGCCGAGCCGATCGACCTGCTCACCGCCCACCGGCTCGCTCCGCACGAGGACGCCTGGGACACCCGGGAGCGCGCCGCCCGCAACCTCGTGCACTGCCTGCGCGAGGGCGTCCGCCCGCACCGCGCCTGGGTCCAGGTCCCGGTCCTGCTCCCCGGCGAGAAGACCAGCACCCGCCTCGAACCCGCCAAGTCGCTCTACGCCTCGCTCGCCGACATCGAGAAGAAGGACGGCATCCTCGACGCCGCGATGTGGGTCGGCTACGCCTGGGCCGACGAGCCGCGCTGCAAGGCCGCCATCGTCGTCACCGGCGAGGACGCCGAACGCGCCGCCCGGGAGGCGGAGTTGCTGGCCCGCCGCTACTGGGACGCCCGCAAGGACTTCGTCTTCGTCGGCCCGACCGGCAGCGCCGAGGAGTGCATCGACAAGGCCGTGGCCTCCGACAAGCGGCCGTTCCTCATCAGCGACTCCGGCGACAACCCGACGGCGGGCGGCGCGGGCGACCTCGCGTACATGCTGGGCAAGCTCCTCGCGCACGACGCGATCCGCTCCGGCAAGGTCACGGCCGTCCACCCGGGCATCACCGACCCCGTCGCCGTCGCCGCCTGCTTCGAGGCCGGCATCGGCGCCGAGGTGACGCTCAGTGTCGGTGGGAAGGTGGACGGCAACCACGGCGGGCCCTACGAACTCACCGGCACCGTCGAGGCGTTGCAGCGCGCCGCCGACCAGAAGGACCGTGCCGAGGGCGGCGCCTACGACCGCGGCGTCGACATGGCGGCCGTCCGCGTCGGCGGCCTCACCGTCGTCCTCGTCGAGCGCCGCAAGCCGTTCCACACCCTCGCGGACTTCACGGGCCCGGCCGAGGGAGGCCTCGGCATCGACCCGCGCACGTACGACCTGGTCGTCGTCAAGATCGGCTACCTGGAGCCCGAGCTGTACGACATGGCCGCCGACTGGCTGCTCGCCCTCACCCCCGGCGGCGTCGATCAGGACCTCCTGCGCCTGGGCCACCACCGCGTCGAGCGCCCGCTGTACCCCTTCGACGAGGACGCGTACGAGTCCGGCGAGGCCCCCGACCTCACGCCCGTCCTTCTCTAGCGGTTCTCCTCGGGGCTCAACTCATCCACTGCGCCTCGTACGTGGCGTACGTGCCGTCGTGCGTCGCGAGGTGCACGAACTGGGTCACGTACTCCTGGAAGTCGCGGTCGCCGCGCGGCGTCGCGTACGCCTTCTCCGAGAACGTGAACGGCTTGTCGGGGTGGACCGAGCACAACTCGGGGTGGAGCTTCGCCTGGTAGAGCGTCTCGCTCGCGTCGGTCATCATCACGTCCGCCCGGCCCGCCACGATCTCGTCGAAGACCGTGGTGTTGTCCGGGTGGACAGTGAGGGTGGCCTTCTTGATGTTCGCGCGGGCGAACTGCTCGTTCGTGCCACCGGGGTTGACCACCACGTCGGTGCCGGCCTGGTCGATGTCCTCCAACGTCTGGTACTTGTCCTTGTCCGCACAGCGCACGATCGGCGTCTTGCCGTCCTCGCGGGTCGGCTCGCTGAAGTACACCTGCCGGGCGCGCGGCAGCGTGACGGAGACACCGCCGACGGCGATGTCGCACCTGCCGCCCGACACGTCCGGCACCAGGTCGGCCCATGTGGTGTCCACGAAGCGGGCCTCGGCGTCGAGGCTCTTCGCGAGGTCGCGCGCCATGTCGACGTCGACGCCGCTGTACGAGCCGTCCTTCGGGTCCTTGTACGTGAACGGCCGGTAGTCGCCCGTCGTGCACACGCGCAGCACCCCGGCCTTGGGCACGGAGTCGAGCAGGCTGGCCTGCGGCTTCTGCGCGGGGCGGTGGGCGGCCGTCGGCGCCGCGGGCGCGGCGGCGGTCAGGGCCAGCAGGCAGACCAGTGCGGACAGGGTGGCGGCACGCTTCTTGGACGCGCTGCGGCTCATCTCGGCTCCTCAGCAGGGTGGTTGTGGAGTGAAGTGATCACTCGGGCATCACCCTGGCAGAAGAGTTCGCGCCGGTGAAGGCGGTGTCCACGGCTCAAGAACGGGTCGACTCCGGTGAACGCGTCCACATTCACGCGCTACCGGCCGAACGGCACCGACAGGGCTACCGGCACGTGACCCACCGGGTCAGAACGCCGAGATGACCCGGTGCCGGGCGGGTGCCGCCGTCCGTGCGGATGCGGTGGTCGGCGCCGGGGAACACCTCGACGGTCAGCGGCGCCCGGGGGGCACGACCCGGATGACAGGCCGCTGCCGTGAACAGGCGGACGCTCTCGGCGACGGGGACCAGCGGGTCGGCGCCCCCGTAGACCGCCAGGTGCGGGCAGCGCAGGCGCAGCGCGTCGGGAACGGGATCGTGGTCCTGCTTGCGCTTGAGGAACTCCCAGAGGCGCTCGTCCACACCGGCCCAGTAGTCGGCCAACGAGACCGCTGCTCCGGCGGACGCGACGAGGCGCGTCGCCTCGCCGAAGTCGGCGTCCCGGCGGCCCGCCTCCGCCAGCCGGTCGAACAGCGCCAGGGAGTCGTCGACGTCCTGCTGCGCAAAGTGCCGCCGCCGCAGGGTGTTGGCCAGTGCGAAGCGGTCCTGCGCTTGGGGAGTCATGCCCGGGCAGCTGTTGGTGATCACCCAGGGCAGGCGGTCCCGGGCGGTGGCGGCGGCGCGCAGTACGACCCAGCCGCCCTCGCTGTGCCCGAACAGCCCGACGGCCTCCGCACGAACTCCGGGCCGTGCGCGCAGGAAGTCCAGCGCGGCACCCGCGTCGGCCGCCAGATCGTCCAGGGTCGCGTCGCGCCAGTCGCCGGACGACGCGCCGACGCCCCGCTTGTCGTAGGACAGCACGGCGCACCCGGCGTCCGCGAAGTGCCGGCCGATCAGCGAGAAGTACCCGTCGTTGGTGCGGTCCGCAGGGCCGGACCCCCCGACCATGACGACGCCGGGACACGCCGTACCTCCCGCGGGGACCGTCAGCGCACCGGCCAGGTGCACGGACGCGTTGCTGAAGGCGACGGCGCGCGGACCCGGACCACTCGGCATCGCACCAGCGTCCCGCCACGCGCGGGACTTCACCAGTGCGCGGGCGATCGGGAACGCGGACAGTTGCGACACTGACCTTCGCAGCCGCGCACCGGACCACGTACGAAGCCCGGAGGACCTGGAAGCCATGCACCTCGACGACGAAGCCGCCGACGCACCCGTCATCCACAGCAACGACCGCGGATCCTTCGCCCGGGGCGTGCTCGCCGAGCGGCACCCGGCCCTCCTGCGGAAGGTGCGCGACGCCTTCCCGTACGGGCCCGAGCAGCACCGCGCGCTCGACGCCCTGGCGGAGCGGATCACCCACGGAGTCATCGAACCGCTCCCCGCCGACGCGCACGACGCCGCACAGTGGCGGATCTGGGGCCGCGACCACTTCGGCGCATCGTGGTTCGCGGCGCCGTTCCTCTGGGCGGAGAGCTACTTCTACCGCCAACTCCTCGAAGCCGTCGACTACTTCCGCCCCGGGCCCTGGCAGGGCATCGACCCGTTCCGCCCGTTCAAGGAGGCGGAACTGCACACCGACGAGGCCGACGCCGAGCTCGCCGCCCTCGACCGGCTCGCGCCGCTGCTGGCCGAGGACCAGGCGCAGGCACTGCTGCTGGGCTCGCTCTGGGGCAACCGCGCCGACCTCGGCTTCCGCATGGCCGGGGACGAGGGCGAGGGCGGGGACGGAGCCGGAGAGGCCACGGCCGACGCACGCCTCGTCGCCGACGACTCGGCGCTGCTCTGGTCGCTGCTCGCGCCCGGCGCCCCGGCCACCCTGTGCCTGGTCGCGGACAACGCCGGTCGCGAACTCCTGCCCGACCTCGTCCTCATCGACCACCTCCTGCGCCACGGGCACGCCGGGCGCGTCGTCCTGCACGTCAAGCCGTATCCGTACTACGTCTCCGACGCCCTCCCCACCGACGTGATCGACTGCCTGCGCCGCCTGCGCAGGGCACGCGGCGCCGCGGCCGAGGTCGGCGCGCGTCTGTGGGCGGCCATGGGCGACGGGCGTCTCGGGATCCGGGCCCATGCCTTCTCCTGCGCGCCCCTGCCGTACGCGGACATGCCCGACGACCTGCCCTCCGAGTTCGCCGAGGCCACCGTGACCGTGTTCAAGGGCGACCTCAACTACCGCCGACTGGTCGGCGACCGACTGTGGCCGCCGACCAGCCCGTTCGCCGATCGCACCGCCTACTTCCCCGGTCCGGTCGCCGCACTGCGCACCCTGAAGTCCGATGTCGTCGTCGGCCTGGACGCGCCGACGGAGGCGGCGCTGGTGGCGGAACACGGGCAGAAGTGGCGTACCGGCGGCACCCACGCCCTGATCCAGGCGGCGACCCGTGGAGGCGAAGGGAAGGGCTGATCCGGGAGGCGGCTCCCGGCGGCGGTCAGACGGAGCGGTGGTACTGCTCCGGCACGTGCACGTCGGCGCCGAGTTCCCGTGCCGCGTGCCGGGCGAACGAGGGGTCGCGCAGCAGCTCACGGCCGAGCAGCACCGCGTCGGCCTCGCCGTCCACGACGATCTTCTCGGCCTGCTGCGGGTCGGTGATGAGGCCGACGGCCGCGGCCGGCACCCCGGCCTCGTTGCGGACGCGCGCCGCGAACGGGACCTGGTAGCCGGGCCCGACCGGGATGCGCACGCCCGATGCGTTGCCGCCGGTCGACACGTCGATCAGGTCGACGCCGTGCGCCTGAAGCTCGGCGGCGAAGCGGACGGTGTCGTCGGCGCTCCAGCCGGCCTCGCCCTCCAGCCAGTCGGTGGCGGAGATGCGGAAGAACAACGGGAGTTCGTCGGGCCAGACGGCGCGCACGGCGTCCGTGACCTCAAGGGCGAAGCGCGTGCGGTTCTCGTAGGAGCCGCCGTACGCGTCGGTGCGCTTGTTGGAGTGCGGGGAGAGGAACTGGCCGACGAGGTAGCCGTGGGCGCCGTGGATCTCGGCGACCTCGAACCCGGCGTCCAGGGCGCGCCGCGCGGCGTCCGCGAACTGCTGGACGATCTCCTTGATCCCCTCGACGGTGAGCTCGGTCGGCACCGCGTGGCGCTCGTCGAAGGGGATCGGGCTGGGAGCGACCGCCTGCCACCCGTGCGCCTCGGGGCCGACCGGCGCGCCGCCCCGCCAGGGGCGGTCCGTGCTGGCCTTGCGCCCCGCGTGGCCGAGCTGGATGCCGGGCACGGTGCCCTGCGACTTGAAGAACGCCGTGATGCGGCGGAAGGCCTCCACCTGCGTGTCGTTCCAGATCCCCAGGTCGTACGGCGAGATCCGGCCCTCGGGGCTGACGCCCGTCGCCTCGACGATGATCAGTCCCGTGCCGCCCGCGGCCCGCGCGCCGTAGTGCTGGAAGTGCCAGTCCGTGGGGGCACCGGTCAGCGGGCCCTCGGGGGCCGCGCTGTACTGGCACATCGGCGGCATCCACACGCGGTTCGCGACAGTCAGCGACCGCAGGGTGTAGGGATCGAACAGCGCGCTCACGGCGGACTCCATTCGTACGGGCTCAGATGCGTGCCTCGTACGATAGACATCGTAGTACGGGGAATGTCAAACTACGAAGAGTCTCGTACAATCAAACCCGTCGCGACGCCCGCAGTCCCGACCGACACACCGCCAGACGCAAGGGGAGCCGCCATGACGACCGCCGCCGCGCACACCACCGGCAGCCGCACGCTCGCGCACCCCGAACGGGCCGAGATCCGCCTCGAAGCGGTGCTGCACGCGCTGGCCGATCCGCTGCGGCTCGCGGTCGTGCGCGAGATGGCGACCGCCGCGGATCCCGACGCGCAGGGCTTCTCCTGTTCGCACTTCGACCTGCCCGTCACCAAGTCGACGTCCACGCACCACTTCCGGGTGCTGCGCGAGAGCGGGGTGATCGAGCAGGTCTACCGCGGCACGGCGAAGCTGAACGGGCTGCGCAGGGCGGACCTAGACGCCCTGTTTCCCGGGCTGCTCGACAGCGTGCTCGACGCGGCTGCCCGGCAGGGCGACCGGCTCGCCGCCGACGGGAGCTGAACCCGCCTTCCGCGGAAGGTGGTTGAAGAGCAGGTTCAGGGCGATCGCGGTGAGACACCCCGCGCTGATCCCGCTGTCCATCACCGTCTGGAACCAGTCGGGGAACTTCGCATAGAGCGTCGGCACGCCCACCGGCAGCACGCCGATCGCCACGGACACGGCCACCACTGTCAGATTCCCGTTGCCCTCGAACTCCACCTTGGACAGGGTCCTGAGGCCGCTCGCCGCCACCGTCCCGAACATCACCAGGCCCGCGCCGCCCAGCACCGGCGAGGGGATCGCGGCGATCACCGCGCCCAGCTTCGGCAGCAGGCCGAGCAGCACGAGGATGCCGCCCGCCACGGCGACGACCCAGCGACTGCGCACCTTCGTCATGCCGACCAGGCCGACGTTCTGCGCGAACGCCGTGTACGGGAAGGTGTTGAACACGCCGCCGAGCACCGTCGAGAAGCCGTCCGCGCGCAGCCCGTCGGCGAGCGAGCGCGGGTCCACCGGGCGGTCCGTCAGCTCGCCGACGGCGATGAAGTCACCGGTCGTCTCGGTCATCGTCACCAGCGCCACGATCAGCATCGAGACGATCGCCGCACCGTGGAACTGCGGGGCGCCGAAGTGGAACGGCGTGCTGATACCCACCCAGTCCGCGTCGCCCACGGCGCCGAAGTCGGTGAAGCCCGTCGGTATCGCGAGGGCCGTACCGGCCACGATGCCGATGAGCACGGCGATCCGGCTCAGCGCGGGCGGCGCGAACCGCTGCACACCGAGCACGAGCGCGAGGACGAACGCCGCGAGCGCGAGGTTCTTCGGCTCCCCGAAGTCCTTCGCGCCGGCGCCGCCCGCCGCCCAGGTACCGGCGGTCGGCAGCAGCGACAGGCCGATGATCAGGATCACCGTGCCGGTCACCAGAGGCGGGAAGAACCGCAGCAGCCGTCCGAAGACCGGTGCGAGCAGCATCATCGCGAGCCCCGCGACGATCACCGCCCCGTAGATCGCGGGCAGTCCGCCGCCCGTCGTCCCGATCAGCACCATCGGCGACACCGCCGCGAACGTACAGCCCTGCACGATCGGCAGCCGGATGCCGAACCGCCACACGCCGACGCACTGGATCAGCGTCGCGACACCGCAGACGAGCAGATCGGCGGTGATCAGATACGCGAGATCGGCGGGCGACAGCTTCATCGCCCCGCCCACGATCAGCGGCACGGCGACCGCGCCGGCGTACATCGCGAGGACGTGCTGCAGCCCGAACGCCGCCAACTGGCGTGCGGGCGGGACCTGATCGACAGGGTGTGTCATACGTGCTCCAAGGCCGGGGGAGTCCGAGCGGACCTGTGGGGAGGTGGCGGCAGCACGAGACCGTAATCGCCTTGAACGGTTTGTTGATTTCGCGGTTGTTGCCGGGACGTGTCAGGCCCCGGGCCCGCCCCGCGCCGCGTTCAACAGGCCCGCCCAGTCGGGGATCTTCACCGACCCGCGCCCCAGCGAGCGCCCCAGCTCCGCCTCGGCGCGCTCGATGGCCCGCCACCCGTCCCACTCCACGGGGCGCACCCCGGCGGCGATCAGCCCGGCCAGCGGGTCCCCCGCGAGCTCCTTGTGTACGAGTGCGGGTGCGTCCTCGGCCAGGGAGGTCACCGTCTCCTTGGCGCAGGGCCGGTTCGTGCCGATGACGCCGGTCGGCCCGCGCTTGATCCACCCGGCGACGTACTCGCCGGGCGAGACGAGACCGCCGCGCAGCACCCGCCCCGCGGCATGCGGCACCGTCCCGCGCTCCGGGGCGAACGGCAGCCCCTGGAGCGGCACTCCGCGGTACCCCACCGACCGGAGCACGAGTTGCGCCCCGATCTCCTCGTACGTCCCCGTGCCGCTCACCCCGCCGAGGCCGTTCGGCCGGGTCCGTTCGAAGCGCACTCCCGCGACCCGCCCGTGGCCCTCGACGATCTCGACGGGCCGCAGGAAGAAGCGCAGATGGATGCGGCGGCCGGCGCCCGTGCGCGGCCGGGCGGCCCATTCGCGCAGCACGGCCACGTTGCGCCGGACGACGGCGGGCAGCGCGGTGGCGTCGAGGTATCCGGGATCGAGCGCCAACTCCCTTTCGTCCACGACGACTTCCGTGTCGGGAAGGGTGCCGAGCTCGCGCAGTTCCTTGGTGGTGAAGCGGGCCCCCGTCGGGCCGCGCCGCCCCACCATGAACACGTCGCGGACCTCGCTCCCGGCCAGCACCCCGAGGGCTGCCTGGGGCATGTCGGTGGGGGCGAGTTCGGTGGCGCCGCGCGCCAGCATGCGCGTCACGTCGACCGCCACGTTGCCGATGCCGATCGTCACGGCCGAGCGGACCTGTCGTACGTAGCCGTCGTCGCGGGCGTCCGGATGCGCGCTGTACCAGGCCACGAAGTCGGTCGCCGACCAACTGCCGGGGAGGTCCTCGCCGGGCACGTCGAGCCGGCGGTCGGTCGCCGCGCCGACGCAGTACACGACCGCGTGGTACAGCTCGAGCAGCTTCGCCGGGGGCAGCGCGGGGCCGACCTCCACGCCGCCGAAGAACCGGATCCGCTCGTCCTGCAGGACCGCTCGCAGGTTGTTCTGGAGCGACTTGATCTTCTCGTGGTCGGGCGCGACGCCGTAGCGCACCAGGCCGTACGGGGTGGGCAGCCGGTCGAGGACGTCGACGCGGACGTCCGGAAGGCCGGCTTGTTGCAGGAGGCTCTGGGCGGTGTAGACCCCGCTCGGCCCCGAACCGACGACGGCGATGTGCGGCACGGGCGGCTCCTTCCGCTGGCGTGCTGACGTCTCTCAGCATGACACCGTGCGCCCTCGCCCGGGAGGGAGCGGGCGTGAGCACCGGCGGCGAGCTGTCGGCGTGCCGTGAACTGACCATGTGTGATCACAGGGTTACCGTTCGCATGTGATGGAGAGTTCATTTCTCGACGTTGCTGATCAAATTCGACCGAATAGTTCTGTCTCGGTGTGGCCTCGATGGGAGGTCCAGGGGCACGGCAGTGCGGGGGGAGGAGTGTGGGGCGATGTGCCGAGCGGTGACTTCCTGCCGCCCTGGTTCCATGTCCGGCTGACGTTCGCCGACGGCACGAACGTCGACGTGCTCGCCGCGGTCACCCCGGACGGCGCGGCCATCGAGGACGTGCGCTCCCAGCCGCCGCTCTCCCTCGACGGCCTGGCCTGCCTGGCCGACTGGATCGAGGGGCCGCTCGAGGACGCCTGCCGGGTCGTCGCCGAACAGCACGGGCGGGCCGCCCGCGCCGCCGCCGAGCCCGAGGGG
>NZ_JAAGMG010001475.1 GCF_010548525.1 Streptomyces sp. SID14478 | reverse complement strand
CCCGCGCCGTCGGCGCCCTGGCCCGGCTCGGCGCTGCGGGGCCGCCCCCTCCCGCGCCCGCCACCCAGGCCCGGCTGCGCGGCGCCCTGCACAGCAGGCGCCGGGACCGGGAGGCCATCAGCCACCACTACGACCTGTCCAACGCCTTCTACCGGCTGCTCCTGGACGAGACGATGGCCTACTCGTGCGGCTACTGGGCCGACGAGGAGGGGTTCACCGCGGCCGACGCACAGCGGGCCAAGCTCGAACTGATCTGCCGCAAGCTCGACCTCGCGCCCGGCGCCCGGCTCCTCGACGTCGGCTGCGGCTGGGGCTCCCTCACCCTGTACGCGGCGCAGCGGTACAAGGCGCGGGTCACCGCGGTGACCGTGTCCCGGGAGCAGGCCGCGTACGTGCGCGAGCAGGTCGGCGAGCAGGGCCTGTCCGACCGGGTGGACGTGGTGTGCCAGGACTACCGGGACATCGCGGGCGGCGGCTTCGACGCCGTGGCCTGCGTCGAGATGGGCGAACACGTCGGGGACGCCGAGTACCCCGCGTTCGCCGCCGCGCTGCACCGGCTGCCCCGCCCGCTGGGGCGGGTGCTGGTCCAGCAGATGTCGCGGGGGTCGACCGCGCCGGGCGGCGGCGCCTTCATCGAGGCGTACATCGCGCCCGACATGCACATGCGCCCGATGGGCGAGACCGTGCAGCTGCTGGAGACGGCCGGTCTGGAGGTCAGGTCCGTGGAGTCCCTGCGCGAGCACTACGTGCGCACCGTGGAGGCCTGGCACGACACCCTGGAGGAGCGCTGGGACGACGTCGTCCATCTCGTCGGTGCGCAGGCTGCCCGCGTCTGGCGCCTCTACCTGGTCGGCGGCGCCCTCGCCTTCGAGGAGCGGCGCATGGGCGTCGACCAGATCCTCGCCGTGCGCCCGGCGGACAGCGGACACAGTGGCTTCCCCGCCACCGCGAAGGACTGGTATCTCGCACTGGACCAGCTGTGAACGGCTTCCCCTGGGGTGACTTCGCCGTGGGTCTGGTGTGGTCGGCCGGTGCCGCGCTGAGCGTCATGCTGGTCACGTTCGCCGTCGCCGTGCGCAAGGGACTGCACCGGGTCGTCGACGTCGCCTGGGGTCTCGGCTTCGCCGCGGTCGCCGTGGTGAGCTGGGCGGTGTCGGCGGGCGACGGCGACGGGGGCCGCCGTGCCCTGGTCACCGTACTGACCGTGGTGTGGGGGGTGCGCCTGGCGGGGCACATCGCCGCGCGCGGCCGCGGGCACGGTGAAGACCCGCGCTACGAGCGGATGTTGGCCAGGGCCCCGGGCAGCCGGAACCTCTACGCCCTGCGCATGGTCTACCTGCTCCAGGGCGCGCTCGTGTGGCTGGTGTCGCTGCCGGTCCAGGCCGCCCAGTACACCCCCGGGCCGACGGGCACGTGCGCGTGGGCGGGTACCGCACTGTGGGCCCTCGGGCTGTTCTTCGAGACCGTCGGGGACGCGCAGCTCGCCCGGTTCAAGGCGGACCCGGCGGCCAAGGGGAAGATCATGGACCGCGGGCTGTGGCGCTACACCCGTCACCCGAACTACTTCGGGGACTTCTGCGTGTGGTGGGGCCTGTTCCTGATCACCTGCGACACGTCCGCCGCGGCGGCGGTCAGCATCGTGTCGCCGCTGGTGATGACCCTGCTGCTGACCCGGGGCAGCGGCAAGCGGCTGCTGGAGCAGCACATGGCCGAGCGTCCGGGCTATGCCGCCTACGTCGCCCGCACCAGCGGCTTCCTGCCGCTGCCGCCCCGCAGGTGAAGCGAGGAGCCCCGGGGTGTGCCGGGGCTCCTCACGCCTCAGGCGGGGAAGCGCATCAGGGCCACCGGCGCGGTGGTCGGACGGTCGGACCCTCCCGCGGGTTCGACGGTGATGCCCATGCCCGACGCCGCGCCGACCCCGCCGTCCAGCAGCACCGCCTGGTCACTGCGCCCGGCGTCCATGAGACCGGCCGCGCGCATCGTCCCGCCGTCGTCGAACCACAGTTGGTAGACCTTGCCCTGCGGGGGGTGCGCCATCCCGGAGACGACGAAGACCGCCCTGTCCTGGCCCGCGGAGACGACGACGGTGCCGGTGGCGCCGCCCGCCAGCTTCGCCGAGCCCGTCCGGGCGTCGGGCGCCGCGAGCACGGCGGCGACCCGCTCGGTCCCCTGCTCGGCCT
>NZ_JAAGMG010001442.1 GCF_010548525.1 Streptomyces sp. SID14478 | reverse complement strand
AGCGTCGAGGCGGCGGCCACCGCGTCGGCGACCGCGGCGCACTCCGCCTCCGTGCGGACGCCCGTGCGCGCGCCCTCGCCCGCGCCGAGCTCGACGACGACGTCCACCGGGCGGGACGCTCCCGCCGCCACCAGGGCCGCCTCCATCAGCTCGACGCCGCGTACGGAATCCACGTAGCAGGCGAAGCGGAAGTCGGCGTGGGAGTCCAGTTCGGCGGCGAGCCAGCGCAGGGCGGCGGCGTCGACGAGCTCGTTGGCCAGGAAGATCCGCTCGATGCCGAACTCCCGTGCCACGCGCACCTGGTGGGGCACGGCCAGGGTGATGCCCCACGCGCCGTGCTCGATCTGGCGGTGGAAGAGCTGGGGGGACATCGACGTCTTGCCGTGCGGGGCGAACGCGAGGCCGTGCCGGGTGGCGTACGTCTCCATGAGCGCGAGGTTGTGCTCCAGGCGCTCGGCGGACAGGGCGAGGACCGGGGTGGTGAAACCGTCCGTGAAGAGGTTCAGGCGGCGGTCCGCGAGCTCGGCGACCGTCAGGCCCTCGGCCTCGGGCGGCAGGCCCTTGAAGCGGAAGTCCACCCGCTCGCTCCCGAGCTCTGTCAGGCGGTTGGCGGTCATGGAGCCTCCTCCAGGCGGACTGTTGCAATATGTGCAACGGTCATTGCGTATGTCGCTTACTGCTGTCTAACATCCGAGCCAACGCCGGGTCAACGGAGCCGTTGACCCACAGCCCCCGAGGAGGACGCCCCCATGAACGGCACACCGGTGGACGTCGTTGCGCTCGGTGAGTCCATGGTCACCTTCGTCCCCTCCGTCCCGGGACGCCTCGCCGACGTGCCCTCCTTCGAGCGCGGCATCGGCGGCGCCGAGTCCAATCTGGCCTGCGTGCTCGCCGCCGGCGGCCACCGCGCCCGATGGGTCAGCCGGGTCGGCGCCGACGGGTTCGGCGACCACCTCGTCGAGGCCATCGGCGCGTACGGCGTCGACGTCTCCGCGGTACGCCGCGATCCTGCCCGCCCCACCGGCATCTACTTCCGCACCGCCGGCGACCGGGCCACCGACGCCCACGAGGTCGCCTACTACCGTGCGGGCAGCGCCGCCTCCGCCATGTCCGCCGCGAACATGGACCTGGACGTCCTGCGGGCCGGCCGCGTCCTGCACCTGTCCGGCATCACCGCCGCGCTCTCCGCCGACTGCCTGGCCCTGCTGCGCACGCTCCTGGGCACGGCCCCCGTCGTCTCCTTCGACGTCAACCACCGCCCCGGCCTGTGGCGCAGCCCCGAGGACGCGCGCGTGCTGCTCGACCTCGCCCGCGGCGCCGACCTCGTCTTCGTCGGCGAGGACGAGGCCGAGGACGCGTTCGGGATCACCGGCGGACCCGACGCCGTGCGCGCCGCCCTGCCCGAGCCCGAGCTCCTCGTCGTCAAGCGCGGCGCCGAGGGCGCCGTCGCGTACGACCGTGAAGGACGTCACTTCGAACCCGCCCCGCGCGTCGACGTCGTCGCCGCCGTGGGCGCGGGCGACGCCTTCGCCGCCGGATT
>NZ_JAAGMG010001399.1 GCF_010548525.1 Streptomyces sp. SID14478 | reverse complement strand
GCCGCACCTGGACGGTGCGGGTGGGGGCGTGGGGGCTGGCGCTGCCGTGAGCCCGTGAGCCGTGGTCGTCGTGGGGGGCGCGGCGGGGGCGGTCAGGGGCGCGGCCAGGGCCGGCCGTCGAGGCTCTCGATCGACCGGTTCAGGCGCTGCAGGCTCGACGCGAACCGGACGACCTCCTCGGGGTCCCAGTCGTCCAGCAGGCCTTCCAGGACGCTCAGGCAGCGGGCCCTGTCGTCGTTCAGGCGCTTCTCGCCGCGCTCCGTGATGCGGAACTTGCGGGCGATGCCGCCCTCGGGGTCCGGGATGCGGTCGGCGAGGCCCGCGCGCATCATCGCGGCCGTCTGCCGGTTCAGCGTCGAGGTGTCCAGGCCGAACGCCTCGTGGAGCTCGCCGATCGACATCGGGCCGTCCAGCTGGATCCGGCTGAGCAGGGTGTAGGCGCTGCGCTCCAGGTGCCGGTCGGCGGATCTGCCGCGGGAGCCGAAGAGGTGGCCGTGCCGGCTGAGCAGCATCGCCTCGAACTCGACCTGCCGGGTCGGCTCCCCCTTGTCCACGCCGCCGTGCCGCCTTCCCGTTCGCCGGTGCCGTCGCGTTCGCGTTCCGCTCGTGCTCCGCAGGTCTACCACGGGCGGCATGCACCGTTCAGGCGTTGTGCATCGTGCACATGAGGTGTGCGATGCACATCCCTGGCGCGGGGCGGGCGCAGGAGTCAGTCCAGGCCGAGCGTCTTGCGGTGCTCCCGCCAGCGGTCCATGAGCCCGCCGAGCTCGGTCTGGACGAACTCGAAGAAGGCCAGCGTCTCGCCGAGGCGGCGGCCCGCCGGGGTGTCGGCGCCGAGCGCGTCGACCCCTTCCGTCAGCGAGTCGACCCAGTGCTTCAGGACGCTGTCGCGGCTGGCGAGCGCCTCGTACCACTGGTTGCCGTGCACCCGGAACAGGTCGCGCCGCGTGCCCGGCTCCCGCTCGCGCGTGACCATGTGCACCTGCGTCAGATAGCGCACCGCGCCGGACACCGCCGCCGGGCTGACCTGCAGCCGCTCCCCCAGTTCGGCCGCGGTGAGCGCGCCCGCCTCGGAGGAGAGCAGCGCCGCGAAGACCCGCGCGGGCATCCGGGGCAGACCGGCCTCCACCAGCTGGCCCGCGAAGCGCTCCACGAAGCGCGCGCGCGTGCCGTCCGCGCCCTGTGCGTCCTTCACGTCCTTGCTGCTCATGAGCTGCATCCTCTCCCCTGCGCTCGGCACCCCACTACTTTATACGCTTCCTTAACTTCACAAATTTGTGAAATCAGCGTACGTTCAGAAGCATGACGAAGGCAATCACGGTCTCCGGACTGCACAAGTCGTTCGGCAGGACGCATGCGCTGGACGGCCTCGACCTCGACGTCGAGACCGGAGAGGTGCACGGCTTCCTCGGACCGAACGGCGCGGGCAAGTCGACCACCATCCGGGTGCTGCTGGGACTGCTGCGCGCCGACTCGGGAGCGGTGCAGATGCTCGGCGGCGACCCCTGGTCCGACGCCGTCGCCCTGCACCGCAAGGTCGCGTACGTCCCCGGTGATGTCACCTTGTGGCGCAACCTCAGCGGCGGCGAAGTCATCGACCTGTACGGGAAGTTGCGGGGCGGGCTCGACACCGCGCGCAAGGCGGACCTCATCGAGCGGTTCGAGCTCGACCCCACCAAGAAGGGCCGCACGTACTCCAAGGGCAACCGGCAGAAGGTCGCGCTCGTCGCCGCCTTCGCCGCGTCCGGCGCCGAGCTCCTCATCCTCGACGAGCCCACCTCCGGGCTCGACCCGCTGATGGAGGAGGTCTTCCAGTCGTACGTGCAGGAGGCGGCCCGCGAGCGCGGGCAGACGGTACTGCTGTCCTCGCACATCCTCAGCGAGGTCGAGGAGCTGTGCGACCGCGTCAGCATCATCCGCAACGGCACGACCGTCGAGAGCGGGTCGCTGGCACAGATGCGGCACCTCACCCGGACCAGCGTCACGGCCGAACTGGCCGCGGAACCCGAGGACTTCACGGCCCTCCCCGGGGTGCACGACGTCGACGTACAGGGCAGGCGCGTCAAGCTGCAGGTCGACACCGACAAGCTGGACGCGGTGCTGCGGTCGCTGACCGCGTCCGGCGTGCGGTCGCTGACCTGCACCCCGCCGACCCTGGAGGAGCTGTTCCTGCGGCACTACCAGGACGACGTGCGCGCACCCGAAGCGGCGGTGGCACGATGACCGCCGTCACGGCCGGACCCGCCCCGCGGACCGGCGGAGGCCGTCAACTGGCGGGCACCGGCACCCTGTTGCGGCTCTCCCTGCGCCGCGACCGGCTGATGATCCCGATCTGGGTGTACGTCGTCGCGCTCACCGTGGTCACCATGCCGAAGACGCTGAAGGGCATGTACGGCACGGCCGCCGAGCGGGCCGACGTGCTGACCACCATGCGCACCAACAGCTCCCTGCGCGCCCTGTACGGGCCGGCCCTCGACGACTCGCTGGGCGGTCTGACGGTGTGGCGGGTCGGCGTGTACGCGGCCGTGTTCGCGGCGGCGATGAGCCTGCTGATCGTCGTGCGGCACACCCGTGACGAGGAGGAGAGCGGGCGCCAGGAGATGGTGTCCGCGGCCATGGTGGGGCGGCGCGCGCCGCTCACGTCCGCGCTGCTCACCGCCCTGGTCGCGAACGCGGCGGTGGCGGCGATCATCACGGTCGGGATGCCGCTGATGGGCGCGGGCGGCGTCGCGGGCGCGCTGGCGCTCGGCCTCGCGACCGGCGGTGCGGGCATGG
>NZ_JAAGMG010001361.1 GCF_010548525.1 Streptomyces sp. SID14478 | reverse complement strand
CCGAGCATCCGGGCCACCGCGCCGTTGCCTGCCGCGCGTTGCAGCGCCGGCACGGCGGCGGGCGAGGGCACCACCCGCGCGTCCTGGTGCAGCGCTCCGCTGCGCGCATCGGCGTTGCGGGGCGCGGCGCCACCGGACGTGCTCTGCTGCGGGCTGTCTTCTTTCCTCAGGCGCATGCGGCGGCCTCCAGATCGCTGTCCACCGGACGACCCGCAAGATCTACCGCCCGCGCGCCGCCCCGGGCAGGTCCACAAGGGCAGAACCAGGTGCAACACCCGCTGCCCGGGGCCGGTTCCGGGCAGCGGCCGCCACCCCTTCAGCCCGGTCGGCGCCTGCCTCCCCTGGTGGCGAGCACCGCCTCCAGTCGCCGTACGAAGGCCGGGTCCTCGCGCCGCCAGGTACTGATGCGGCGCGGGTGGACGCCGGTGCGCTGCGCGGCTCCCGTCAGCGTCGACCCCATCCGGATGTGGTCCAGGACGGCCCGTTGGGCCCGGGCGGCGCCGTCGTCGACGGCCTGCGCCACGGCCGCCTTGAAGGCGGGGTTGCCCCGCATCCAGGAGGCCAGGGTCGAACCCGGGATGCCGAGCCGCTGCCGGGCGTCGGGCACCTCCATGTCGCCCGTGCGCAACAGCGCCAGGAACTGCACCTGCAGCGAGGCCCGTTCCTCCGGCTTGCGGGTCCGGGTGACCGGGAGCGTGAGGGCGTCGGTGACGCGCATGCCGGAGGCGATGCGCTGGACGAGGATCTGCGCCGTGACCGGGAAGCGCGGGTCGTCCGCCCACTCGGCGGCGCTCTTGGTCTCGCCGAACGCGCTGATCTCCGCCTGCATCCGGCGCCGGCGCGAGCGCCCCAGTTCGGTGAGGGTGACCTCCAACGCCGTGAAGGCCGACGCCGTGCGCCACGCGGCGAGGCGCTCGTCCGGCGCGGTGACGTGCTCGCCGTTGAGGAGCGCCAGCAGATGGGCGGCGGCGTCCTCGACCGCCGCGGCGTCGCGCCCGGCGGCATCGCTGGAATCCGGCTCTTCGACGGTCCTGTCCCTTTCACGGTGGTCGGCACGCGGCCGGGCTCCGGGCGACGCCGACATCAGGTCGCCGCCCCGGCCCCGGCTGCACCGGTCGGCCAGGACCTCCCAAGGCAGAACACCTAGTGCTCCATGGCGTCCCGGTAGTCGTCGTCGCTGCTGCCCTGCGAGTCGAGGACGAGACTGAGGAACGGCTGTCCCGACGCATCGGAGTCCTGCGACGCCTCGGCCATGTCCACGTCCGAACTGCTGCTGGAGCTCGAATCGCTGTCCGGCGAGACCGGGGGAGTGCTGCCCAGCTTGTAGACGGCGCTGTCGCCGGTGCCGGTCCGGGTGATCAGGCCCAGGGCGACGTACCGCTCGATCAGCTTCTTGCGCTTGTCCGCCGGGATCGTCGTACGGGTCATTCCCTCCGCGTGCGTGCCCGCGGTGGAGTCGCCGGGCACCTCGCCCTGGGCGACCTTGTCGTGGTAGTCGATCTGGGACAGCATGTCGGCCCGGTCGTTGCCCAGCGCGGTGAGTGCGAAGTCGTGCATCTCGTCGTTCGTCAGGTCCTTGCCGGCGGTGTACCCCAGCTCGTCCATGGCGTCGTCGTAGAAGTTGAACAGGTCGCTCGGGTCGAAGCCCGACCGGATCAGGTCGTTCGTGTCGGGCGCGTTCTTCCAGGTCTCGTACGTGGTGCCGGGCTTGCTGCTGTGGAAGATGTCGATCCGCGTCGGCACCATCACCGCCCGGCTGTTGCCGGAGGCCGTCGCGTAGTGCACCACGAACTCCACCGTGCCGGAGTCGAGGTTCGCGAGGGCGATCTCGATGGTGCGCCACATGCCGGTGCCCTGGTTCAGCGACCACTGCGGGACGATGTTC
Source organism: Streptomyces sp. SID14478 (assembly GCF_010548525.1). Lineage (GTDB taxonomy): Bacteria > Actinomycetota > Actinomycetes > Streptomycetales > Streptomycetaceae > Streptomyces. The sequence goes on along the minus strand of NZ_JAAGMG010001361.1, from coordinate 496 downwards.
TTCGACACGTCGCCGCCGCCGACCTCCAGGCCCATGACGTGCCCGCGGTCGTAGCCGGCCCCGCCGAACAGGTCCCGCCACACGTCCGCGTCGCTCGGTACCTTCCACTTGTGAGCGGGCGCCTGCGCCTTGTAGGCCTGCTGGAGCGTCTTCACCGCGATCGGGTTGGGGGCGGCGGCCCGGCCCTTCGTGCCCGTCTTCTGGACGTCGCCGGTCACCTTCCTCGGCCGCTGCACCGAGAGGTTCTGCGCGACGCCCGCGCCCGCCTTCGTCGGCGCGTAGTGGGAGACCACCGCGTTCTCCAACTCCGGTGGGTTCATGGCGCGTTGCACCGCCTCGGCGCCGCCCGCGCCGGGCGCCCGCTGTACCTGGCCGGCGCCACCGCCGCCCGTGTCCGGCGCCCGACCGGACATGACCCGGTGCGCGTTGGCCTCGGCGGCCCGCTCGAAACGGTCCCCCGGATCGGACAGCGCGAAGCCGTGCCCGGAGTCGGTGC
>NZ_JAAGMG010001325.1 GCF_010548525.1 Streptomyces sp. SID14478 | reverse complement strand
GCACAGCGCGGCCGCCTCCCGCGTCAGCCGGTCCACCTCGGTGGCCAGTTCGTGCGTGACGACGTGCTGGGCGGCGCGGCGCACCGTCGCCGCCCACTCGCCGCCCCGGTCGTCCGGGACGCCCGTGAACCGGCGGAACAGGCCCAGGAGCCGATCCGCGCCCGCCGGGTCCGTGAACAGCCCGTCGACGTGCCGCAGCGCGTCGTACCCGGTGGTGCCGGCCACCGGCCAGGCGGCCGGCAGGTGCTCGTCGGCCTCCAGGATCTTCTCGACGACGGTCCACCGGCCGCCCGTCGCGTCCGCGAGCCGTTGCAGGTACCCGCCCGGATCGGCGAGCCCGTCGGGATGGTCGACCCGCAGCCCGTCGACGACGCCCTCGCGCAGCAGCCGCAGGAGGGTCGCGTGCGTCCGCTCGAAGACCTCCGGATCCTCCATGCGTACCGCGATCAGCTCCGAAATGGTGAAGAAGCGGCGGTAGTTGAGCTCCGTACGGGCCAGCCGCCACCAGGCCAGGCGGTACCACTGGGCGTCCAGAAGCTCTGGTAGCGGGAGCGTACGGGTGCCCTCGCGCAGGGGGAACTCGTGCTCGTAGTAACGCAGTACGTCACCGTCCACCTTCAGGTGGGGCAGTTCCTCACCGAGGCGGTGCGCCAGGACGGGGAGCAGGACCCGGCCGTCCTGCGCCCGCCAGTCGATGTCGAACCAGCGCGCATACGGGGACGACGGTCCGTCGCGCAGAACCTCGTACAGCGGACGGTTGTGGCGCACGGCCGCGGCCATGTGGTTGGGCACGATGTCCACGACCAGGCCGAGGCCGTACTCGTGCGCCGCGCGGGCCAGTGCCCGCAGGCCGTCCTCGCCGCCGAGCTCCGCACGTACGCGCGCGTAGTCGACCACGTCGTAGCCGTGCGTCGAACCGGGCACCGCCGCGAAGACCGGCGACAGGTGCAGATGGGAGATCCCCAGGGAGGACAGGTACGGGACGGCGGCCGCGGCCGCCGCGAACCCGAGATCCGGCTGCAGCTGGAGCCGGTAGGTGGCCGTCGGGTGCAAGGGCGTCATGTGAACCTACGTACCCTAACCGCCGCCTTTCGTGCCTTCACCACATGCAGGACCCGCCGTACACCTCGTTAGCGTCGGACGATGACCGGCACAGCTCCGCAGACGAAGGCGCCCAGCACGCTCGACACGTACCGCCAGGTGATCGCGGTGACCGGGGGGCTCCTCCCGGCCGTCTCGTTCCTCGGGCGGCTGCCGGTCGCGGTGATCCAGTTCGGCAGCGTCCTGCTGGTCACGCGCACCAGCGGCTCGCTCGCCACCGGCGGCACCGTCGCGTGCGCCCTCGCGCTCGGCCAGGTCGCCATGGGGCCCTTCGTGGGCCGCCTCGCCGACCGGCGCGGCCAGCGCCCCGTCGTGCTCGCCTTCGCCCTGCTCAACTCCCTCGCCATCGCCGTCTACACGCTGGGCGCGTTGTACGACCTGCCCACGCCCCTCCTGGTCGCGCTCGGCGTCCTCGCGGGTGCCACCGTGCCCGGCGTCGGCCCGCTCGCCCGCGCCCGCGGAGTCGCCCTCGTACGCCGCGAGGGAGGCGACGAGCGGGTGGTGAACGCCGTCCTGTCACTCGAGTCCACGATGGACGAGCTGTCCTTCGTCCTCGGTCCGGCGTTCATCGGCATCGCCTCCGTAGTGGCGCACCCCGCCTACGCGTTCGGCGCAGCCGCCCTCCTGGTGGCGGTGTGCGGCACGGGCTTCGCGCTGCACCCGACGGCGACAGCCGTCCCGCGGGACACGGCCGACGAGGCGTCACGCGCGCGTGGCCGCTCCGCAAAGGGAGCAGGGATGCCGCGCCAGGTGTACGTCGTGCGCGTGGGGCTCGTCCTGCTCGGCATCCTGCTGGGCGGCTGCGGTGCCGGGATCACCGCGCTGACCGAGGAACTGGGCCACGAGGACCAGGCGGGACTCGTCTACGCCGCGATGGGCGTCATGAGCGCCGTCGTCGGCCTGTCGATGGCGGCGGTCCCCGAGCGGTTCGCCCTACCGGCCCGCTGGCGCGTCGCCACCGCGGCCGCCGCCCTCCTGTCGCTGCCGCTGATCGTCACCCACTCCATGCCGCTCCTGTACGTCGTCGTGACCGTGTTCGGCGCCCTGTTCGCGCCGAACCTGATCACCGGCTTCGGGCTCACCGAGCGGGCGGTGCCGCGCGAGCGGCTCGCCGAGGGCATGACGGTCGCCGCCGGCGCCTTCGTCGGCGGGCAGGCCGTCACGCTCGCCGTGGCGGGCCGGCTCGCCC
>NZ_JAAGMG010001280.1 GCF_010548525.1 Streptomyces sp. SID14478 | reverse complement strand
GGCGCAGGGAGCGCAGCGGAGCGCCGTGCAGGGAGCGCGGCGGCAGGGGGCGGCGCTGCGGGTCGACGGCCCGCATCAGGTGCAGCCCGAACTGGTCGGACAGCAGGTGGCAGGCGGCGATGCCGCGCACGCTGTTGCCCTTCTCCTCCAGCGGCGGGCTGAACACGCCGATGCCGAACTGTCCGGGCAGGGCGACGCCGATCGCACCGGACACCCCGCTCTTGGCGGGCATGCCGACCTGCAGCATCCATTGGCCCGAGGCGTCGTACATGCCGCAGGTCGCCATGACCGCGAGGACGTGCTGGGCGTGGCGCGGGGCGACGACGCGCTTGCCGGTGACCGGGTTGACGCCGCCGCCCGCCAGCGTCGCGTGCATCACGGCGAGGTCGTCGCAGGTGACGAGGACCGAGCACTGGCGGAAGTAGACGCCGAGCTGCTCCTCCACGTCCCCGGTGAGCGAGCCCGCGTTGTGCATCAGATAGGCGAGGGCGCGATTGCGGTCGCCGGTCGCGCATTCGGAGGCGTACACCGCCTCGTCGACATCGAGGGAGCGGCCCGCGAAGTCGCCCAGGCCCTCCAGGATGCGGGCGAAGCGGGCCTGCGGGGTGTCTCCCGCGACGAGTGAACTGGTCACGATGGCACCTGCGTTGACCATCGGGTTGGGCGGGCGGCCGGTGCCGGGCTCCAGACGGATCGAGTTGAAGGCCTCGCCGCTGGGCTCGGCGCCGACCCGCGTCAGGACCTCCTCCAGGCCCCTGTCGGCGAGGGCGAGGGCGAACACGAAGGGTTTGGAGACGGACTGCACCGTGAACGGCGCCGTGGTGTCCCCGCTGCCGTAGACCTGCCCGTCCAGGGCGCACAGGCTCAGCCCGAACAGGGCCGGGTCGACGCGGCTCAGCTCGGGAATGTACGAGGCGGGCTCGCCGTCGTCGAGATCGCGCAGGCCGCGGCGCACCTGGTCGAGGAGGGTCGTCAGGGGGTCGTCCGAGGGGCTCCGCTGCTCGTGTCGCACCTGCCCATCGAATCCCATCGGGGGCCGGGGCGCACACGGGGCGGACAAACCGCTTGGCGGTACGGCGGGCGCGGGACAGACTCACCGGATGAGCGAGAACGATCAGAAGAAGGACCTGCTCCAGTACTTGCAGCATGCCCGCGACGCCCTGCTGTGGAAGCTGGAGGGGCTGTCGGAGTACGACGTGCGCCGCCCGCTGACAGGGACCGGCACGAATCTGCTGGGGCTGGTCAAGCATGTGACCGCCGTGGAGCTCGGCTACCTGTGCGACACCTTCGGCCGCCCGCACGACGTGCCGCAGTCCGATCCGGAGGAGGACTCCTACGCCACGCCCGACGAGACGCGCGACCTGATCGTCGCGCGCTACCGCCGGGCCTGGACCCACACCGACGCCGCGATCGCGGAGCTCGCCCTGGACACCGTCGGCACGGTGCCGTGGTGGCCGAAGGACCGGGCGCAGGTGACGTTCCACCACGTGCTCGTGCGGGTCCTCGGCGACACGCAGCGGCACGCGGGGCACGCCGACATCCTGCGCGAGGGGCTCGACGGTGCGGTGGGGTGGCGCGAGGACAACGACAGCCTGCCCTCGCACGACCCCGTGTGGTGGCAGGAGTACCGGGACCGTCTCGAGGACGTGGCGCGGCAGGCCGGGAAGTAGCGGAGCCGCCCGGTCAGGGGGCGGACCGGTGGCGCAGCAGCAGCATCGCCGCGTCGTCGTGCAGCGGCCCCGCCGCGTGGTCCACCAGGTCCGTGCGCAGCCGCTCCAGGGCCGCCTCGGCGTCGGGGTCCTTCAACAGGCTCACGCGCTCCGCCAGCGGATAGAAGTCCCCGGCGCCGTCCCGTGCCTCGCTCACCCCGTCCGTGTAGAGCAGGATCTGGTCGCCGGGCGTGAAGGGGACCGTGTACGGGACGGGCCGGTCCCCGCCGGGCACGTTCAGGCCGAGCGGCAGCGCGTACGCGGGCGGCTCGGGGAACAGCGTGGTGCCGTCGGGCCGGGCGATCAGCGGCGCCGGATGGCCGAAGTTGAGGAACGTCACCTCGCGGCCGCCCGCCGGGACCTCGACGAGCAGTGCGCTGACGAACCGCTCGCCCCGCAGCTCGCGGTCGACGGCCCGTTCCAGCCGGCGGCCGAGGCCGGCCAGTTCGGGTTCGTCGTGGGCGGCCTCGCGGAAGGCTCCGAGGACGAGCGCCGCCGTCTCGACGGCTTCGAGTCCCTTTCCTTGTACGTCGCCGATGACGGCCCGCGTTCCGCCCGCCGCGACCACCACTTCGTACAGGTCGCCGCCGATCCGTGCCTGCGCGACGGCCGAGGTGTAGGACACCGCGACGCGCAGTTCGCCCGCGACGCGCGGCACAGGCCGCAGCAGCACCCGCTGGGCGACCTCCGCGATCGAGCGGACACTGGCCAGTTCGGCGTCGCGGCGCTCCCTGAGCGCCACGGCCGCCAGGCCCGCGGCGGTGACCCCGGCGACGCTGATCGCCGCGATGTAGACGCGCCGCCGGCCCCATGTGCCGTCGTACGCGGACAGGCCGGCACACAGCAGTACCGCGAGGGCCCCGATCCGGGCGGTGCGTCTCTTGCTGCCGACGAGCCCCGCGAAGGCCGGGCCCAGCGATATCAGGGGCAGCAGGCCGAAACCGGTGGGTGTCGCCAGTTCGGCCACGGCCACGACGGCCATCACGCAGTACGGCAGGGCGGGCAGCACCCGCCCGTCACGGCCCTGAGTCCCACTCATCGTTCCCCCACCGGACGGCGCGTCAGTCGGTTCCGTCGGTTCTTGAGGGTATGCGTGTTTTCTTGGGGACTGATGAGAATGGCGTGATCTCGTTACCCGATCGCAGTCCGGGGCGTGCGGCGCCCGCCGACCGCCGGCGCCGCACGCCCGCTCTCACCCCAGATGCGTCGGCGCGAACATCCGCAGCAGCGCGGGCAGCACGACCACGCGGGGGCCGGGGGCGGCGAGTGCTGCGGCCAGGTCGTCCCGCAGCGCCCCGGGCGTCGTGCGGGTCGCGGGCACCCCGAACGACTCGGCCAGGGCCACGAAGTCGGGCCGGGTCAGTTCGGTGCCCTCGGTGTCGCCGAAGGTGTCGGTCATGTACTCGCGCAGGATGCCGTAGCCGCCGTCGTCGACGATCAGCCAGGTCACATTGAGCGATTCCTGCCGGGCGGTGGCCAGTTCGGCGATCGAGTACAGGGCGCCGCCGTCGCCGGAGACCGCGAGGACGGGGGTGGTCGGGTCGGCGACGGCGGCGCCCAGCGCGGCCGGATAGGCGTAGCCGAGGCCGCCCGCGCCCTGCGCCGAGTGCAG
>NZ_JAAGMG010001236.1 GCF_010548525.1 Streptomyces sp. SID14478 | reverse complement strand
GCGGGTGCAGCACCTGCGGCTCCCAATGGACGACGGCCCTGCCGTCCCCGGGCCTGCGCACCACGGTCAGCGCGGAGTCGTACGCCAGCGGAGCACGGGCCCCGTCGTACGCGAACGCGGCCCGCACCGAGAACGGGACCCGCGACCCCGCCGGGCTGCCGGGCCGCACCGTCTGGGGCGCGAGGTGGGCCTGCTCCTTGTAGTCGCGCAGCGCCGCACCGGCGTCCGCGGTGTCGTCCGTGCGCTGCGCCGCCGCGCCGGTGTCGCCGTCGGCCCAGGCGTCGAGGAACCCGTGGGACGCCGAGCGGACCTCCGACGCCGTCAGCGGTCCGGTCCTGGGCGCGTCGTCGCCGCCGAACGCCGCCCAGGCGCCGAGCCCCGAGCCGACGAGCCCGAGCGACGCCGCGCCCGCGACCCAGAGATGGAGTGTCCTAGGGGTGTGGTTCCGCTCGCCGCCCACGGGGCCTCCGCCCTGCCGCTGGTTGATCCCGACGCCTCACAGTAGGGCGGGCAACGGCCCCGTTCCCTGTCGGAGTGCGCCGTTCAGGGGCACGGACACGTGCACGGGTCGCGCCCTGGGGGATGCCCCCCAGCGCGCGCCTCGGGTCTGCCGGATGGTGCGGCCACCCCCGCCCCGACAGGCTTGGGACATGCCTTCGACGAGGGATGTTCCCGAGACGACCGCCCCCGGCGGACCCGCGCGCCGCGCTCTACTGGCCGCCGGTTCCGCGCTGTCGGCCCCGCGACCTGCTCGCCGACTGGGTGGGCACGGTGGACGCGGCGCGTGCGGTCGCGGCCCAACGTGCCTACCTGACCGCCTTCTTCGACCTCCGTCTGCGAGGCCGGGACAACGGCCTCCTCGACGGCCCGTCGCCGCGCTTCCCCGAGGTCGCGTTCGTCCAGCGACCCCGGGGGCGTCCCGGATCTCTCAGCTCAGGCCGAGCGCCGCGCCGGTGAGGTCGGCCATGGCGGATTCGCCGAGCGCGTTCGGGTGGACGGGCACGAAGTTGGTGCCGAACAGGGCGGGTTCCACCCAGCGCTTCCCGCTCGCCTGGCACGCGTCGTGCCCCTCGGACGCCCGGGACAGATCGACGTAGGTCGCGCCGGTCTCCGCCGCGGCCCGCTGCACCGCCTGGTTGAGGTGGGTCTGGATGTCGCGCACGTACGGTACGTCGCCGGAGGCGATCGGCATCTTCACGAAGCAGCCCGCCTGCGCCGTCGGCGGCATGATCCACGGGTAGCCCAGGATCGCGACGCGCGCCTGGGGCGCCTTGTCGCGCACCGCCTGCAGCGCCGCCCGCACCGCCGGATACGTCTTGCTGTCGATGTCGTGCGCGAACGTGTCCCCGTACTGGGACGTGCAGGGGTGGCCCTGCCCGGCCGAGGCGATCCCTGCCGTCGCGCACGCCAGGATCGTGTTGATGAAGGTGTTGTTGTCGTTGCCGCCGATCGTCATCGTCACCAGACGGGTGTCGGCGCCGAGCGCGTCCAGCTGCGGGGCGACGCCGGGGTACTGCGACCCGGCGAAGTCCTTCGTCTGGGCCCCGCCGCAGGTCACGTCCTTGAGGGTGGCACCGGTACGCCGGGCGAGGACGTGCGGGTAGTTCGCCGTCGAGCGGGCGCACAGCAGGCTCGCGGACGGATCGAGGGGCAGGACGCCGGAGGCGGCGCTGTAGCTGTCGCCGAGGGCGACGTAGGGCAGGGGCGCGGGTGCCGCCTGCGCCGGGGCCCCGAGCCCGAGAACCGCCGCACCCGTCGCCACGGCCACCGCCGCAAGTCGCTTCCTGAACGCGCGCATCGCCATCTGTCGCTCCTTCGAAACGGGCTCGGCGCAGGGCCAAGTGCCGTGTGGGACAGGGGAGTTCAGCGCTGACTCTTGAAGCTACCGACGAGTTCGAAAACGAGTCAATAGGCGTGCACGAGGTCGTGACCTGGCAACAGTGCGGGGTGGCGGGGCATCGGAGGGCGCCGTGTGATGAGCTGTACGCATCAAAACAGTGCGGCCTCTGGGGAGGGGCCGAGGGGTGGGGAGGGTGTGCGGTGGCACAGTCCGTCGAGGAGACGGTTCAGACGTGCCCACAGTGCGGGACCGTCGTGCGGTGCGACAGACGTTTCACGACCTGGTGCGCGGCGTGCGACTGGAACGTGGATCCGGCCGCGCCGGACGAGGAGCCGGGGTTCCTGGAGCGTCGGCGCAGGGGCGCCGCGCAGCGGTACGGGTCGCGTCTGCATGCCGAGCTGATGGCGCGCGGCGAGCGGGCCACTGCCGTGCGACGAAGGGGCGCGAGCGCGGTGGCGGTCGCCCTGGCACTGGTGGTGCACGCGGTCACCGTCGTGGTCGCCGCCTGCGGGATCTGGCTCCTGGCCACCGGGTGGGGGCATGCCTGGCGCCTGGTCGGCGCGCTGTTCCTGCTCGGTGCCGCCTGGACGCTGCGGCCGCGGCTTGGACGACTACCCGATGACGCACCGGTGCTGCGCAGGGCGGCCGCGCCGGCGCTGTTCGCCCTGGTCGACGAGGTCGCGGCGGTCATCGGCACCCGCGGGGTCGACGCCGTCGTCCTCGATGTCGAGCTCAACGCCAGTGTCACCACGTACGGCTTGCGCGGTCGACGCCTGCTCACCCTGGGCGTTCCCCTGTGGGAGATCCTCGGACCCCAGGAGCGTGTCGCCCTGCTGGGTCACGAACTGGGCCACTTCGGCAACGGTGACATCCGCCACGGCCACCTCGTCGGGCAGGCCCTGCGCTCGCTCACCACCTGGTACTACTTCCTGGCGCGCACACAGAACCCGACGCCGATGGAGGCGCTCGTGAACCTGGTCACGCTGGGCCCGCGGCTGCTGATCGCGGGCGTGCTGCACCTGCTCCACCAGGTCACGCTGCGCGCGACACAGCGCGCCGAGTACCTCGCCGACGCCAAGGCGGCCGACGCGGCATCGGCCCCGGCGGCCGTACGTCTGATGGATGCCCTGCTCGTCACGGAGTCCGCCGAGGGGGCGCTGCGCCGGGAGGCGAACAGCCGGCAGGTCAAGGGCCGGGGTGCGGACGCCGACGGCCTGTGGGAGCGGCTCGCGGTGCACGTGCGGTCCGTCCCCGAAGGCGAGTACGAACGCCTCCGGCGTGTGGGCGCCCGCCGTGGGCACAGCGTCGACTCCACCCATCCGCCGACCCATCTGCGACGCGACGTGCTGACGGGTCACCCGCCGGGCGACGCCGCGGTCCGCGTCGACCCGGTCAGGGAAGCGGCGGTGGCCGCGGAGCTCGGGCCCGGGCGGGCCCGACTGGCGCGGGAGCTGCTCCGGGACGGCCGCAGGGGCTGACGGACCCGCTCAGCCCGCCTGGCCGGCGTCCGGCGCGCGGCCGAAGTCGAGGACGTCCTCCGCGGTGCGCTCGGTCTGCTGGGCGGCTTCGCGGGCGTCGGCGAGGACGTCGCCCTGCTCGTCGACGAGACGGTCGTAGATGGGCGCCGGGGCGGTGGACGGTGCGGGCACGGTGCGCTGCTCCTGCTCTCGGTGACACGGCTGCCACCAGGTCGTTCGGGACAAAGGGGGACCATACGCGGGCCCGGGGTCCGACGGGCAGCCGGGGGTGGGTCTTCCCCTCACTGTGACTGTAACTACTAGTATGTACGGGCATTGCCTGTCCCCTAGGAGATCGCGGAGCACACCCATGCCTCTGGTCAGGATCGATGCCCTGAACGCCGACAGCGAGCGGCTGCACGCCCTGGGCCGTGCCGTGCACGACGCGCTGGGCGACGCCATGGGCTTCCCGCCCGACGATCTGTTCCAGGTGCTCCACAGTCACGACGGAGTCCGGGGCACCCTGCGCTACGACGACTACCTCGGAGTGCGACGCGACGACGACGTCGTGTTCGTCGGGATCACCCTGCGCGCGGGCCGCACGCCCGGACAGAAGCGCGCGCTGTACCGGCGGATAGCCGAACTCGCCGAGGAGTACGCGGGCACCGAGCCCCGCAACGTCCTCGTCACCCTCACCGAGAACGAGTCGGTCGACTGGTCGTTCGGGCACGGGCTCGCGCAGTACGCACCCGACGACGGCCCGGGGGAGTGACGTGCGCTGCGGCGACAAGCCCGTCCCCCGGCCCGTGCCAGACTCGGGCGCATGAAGATCAGGGATGCCCGGGACGGGGACTGGGAGCGGATCTGGCCCTTCTGGCGACAGATCGTCCGGGCCGGCGAGACGTACGCATGGGACCCCGACACGACCGAGCCCGAGGCCCGGGCGTTGTGGACGGGGCCGGGGCGCCGGGTGTTCGTCGTGACCGACGGCTCGGGGGCGCTCGTGGCCAGCGCCTACGTGAAGGCCAACTACGGCGGCCCTGCCGCGGACCTCGCGAACGCCGGCTTCATGGTGGACCCCGCGCACGCGGGCCACGGATACGGCCGGGCCCTGGCCGAACACGTCCTCGCCGCGGCCCGGGCCGACGGCTACCGCGCGATGGTCTTCAACGCGGTCGTCGCGACCAACCCGGCCGTACACCTGTGGAGTTCACTCGGCTTCACGGTCGTCGGCACGATCCCGGACGCGTTCGACCACCCGCGTCACGGCCGGGTCGCGCTGCACGTCATGCAGCGCACGCTGCAGGAGGGCGACGCCGTCACAGATCCAGCGTGAGCCGGTCGCCCTTCGTGCGGGACACGCACACCATCATCGTGTCGTGGCAGGCCCGTTCGGCGGCGGTGAGCACGCTGTCGCGGTGCTCGACCTCGCCCGCGAGCACGTCGGTCTCGCAGGTGCCGCAGGTGCCCTCGGTGCAGGAGTAGAGCACGTCGACGCCGGCGTCCCGCAGCGTGGCGAGCACCGACCGGTCGGCGGGAACCGTCAACGTACGCCCCGACCGGGCCAGTTCGACCTCGAAGGGCCGGTCGCCCTCGACCTCGACGTCCGCCGTCGCCGCGGTGAACCGCTCCGTGCGCAGGGCCCCGGGCGGCACCAGCGCCTCGACCGTGGCCAGGAGCGACTCCGGGCCGCAGGCGTAGACGAGTTCACCCGGCCGCAGATCCGCGAGGTGGACCGCGAGATCGAGCGGGCCCTCCCGCAACAGGAGGCGGTCGGCCGGATACCGGGAGGTCAACTCCTCGGTGAACGCCATGGAACGACGGGACCGGCCGCCGTAGAGCAAGGACCAGTCCGCGGTGGCCGCCGCCAGCATCGGCACGAGCGGCGTGATGCCGATGCCGCCCGCGACGAACCGGTACGCGGAGGCGGGTTCGAGGCGGAAATGATTGCGCGGCCCCCGCACCGCCACCCGGCTGCCGGGACGCAGCGCGTCGTGCACGTGCGCCGAGCCGCCCCGGCCGTCGCTCTCGCGCAGCACGGCGATGCGCCAGGAGCGCTCGTCGCCGCCGCACAGCGAGTACTGCCGTTCGAGGCCCGCGGCCAGGACCAGATCGACGTGCGCGCCCGGCTCCCACGCGGGCAGGGGCCCGCCGTCCGGGCGGCGCAGGAGCAGGGAGACGACGTCGACGGCCTCCTGGTGGCATGCGGCGACGACGAGGTCGAGCAGAGCGGTGTCGAGCAGAGCGGTCACGAGGCGCGGTCCTTTGCGGGAGCGAGGTCTTCCGGGTGATCGGGGTGCGCGAGCATCCACTCCCACATCGCGACCGGGTCCTGGCAGGTGTGCCGCGCGCCGCAGTGGCAGCGCCCGTCGAGCAGATCGGTGCCGGGAAGCCAGTCGATGCGGTACACCTGGGCGCTCATCGGGCGGCCAGCTTCCCGAGGATGCGGCGCGCGGCGAGCCCGCCCGTGTCGATGTTGATGCTGAGCTCCTGGTACCCGGCGGGTTCCGTGTCCAGGGTGCGCTGCAGGAGGTTGAGCGCGTCCACGTCCTGCATGACCACCGTGTGGTTGAAGTCCCGCAGGAAGGCGGTGACTTCGTCGTCGTCGACGGCGAAGTTCCGCGACACCGCCCAGAAGTCGTACACCTTGCCGGGCGCCGACGGCGTGATGGCGTACGTGATCTCCGTACGGAACGCGGGGGTATCCTGCCCGGACGGGCTGATCGTGCTGTGCAGCAGATAGAGGCACGGCGCGTGGTACTCGATGTCCTGGCGCCGCTCGATGCGGCCCTGGATACCGGTCGAACGGGCGTAGAACGGCGGGCACTCGGCGTCCTTCATGTGCCGCGAGACCCGGACGATCCCGGCCGCCTCGTCGACCTCCGTCGTGATCGGCGTCTCGGCGACCTCGGGCGTGCCGATGTAGCCGCCGTGCAGATACGTCTCGTGCGAGAGGTCCATCAAGTTGTCGACGAGGAGCATGTAGTCGGCGTCGATCGGCTCCATGCCCTGCACCGTGACCCAGCCGTCCTCGGCGAGATGCGGGGCCCGCGGGATGTCGGCGACGTCGGCGGCTTCCGGTTCGCCGAGCCACACCCACACCATGGCGTCCACCTCGGCGACCGGGTACGAACTCACCCGCGCCGTACGGGGAACGCGCTTCTGCCCCGGCACGTACACGCACGTCCCCGTCGTGTCGTACGTGAACCCGTGGTAGCCGCACACCACCCGGTCGCCGTCGAGTCCGCTCGCCGACAGCGGGTAGCGCCGGTGCACACAGCGGTCGGCGAGCGCGACCGGCTCACCGGCCTCCGTGCGGTAGAAGGCGATCGGCTCGCCGAGGACCGTCCGGCCGAGCAGTTCGCGGCCCACCTCCGACGACCAGGCGGCCACATACCACTGATCGCGGGCGAAGGCCGAGAGGTTCGGGTGTGCGGACATGGCAGGCGTCCCTCCTGTCACTGCGCGCGGCTCCGTCGCCGCCCGTCGCCCACCACAGTGGTGACCGGGGTCACCGCCCCACAACGCCCCTTCCGTCAGGCGGAAGCCGGGGGCGGCTGCGAGACGGGTTGCCAGCCGAGGGCCCGGGAGATGCCGCGACCGGCCAGTAGGACCGCCGGAATCAGGGCAGGTGTCCGCGCCCCGGCGGCCGGTACGACGACGGAGACCGCCGCGACGACGTCCCCGCGCGGTCCGCGCACCGGCGCCGCCACGGACAGCGCGTCGTCGGTGATCTGACGGTCACTCACCGCGATCCCGGTGCGGCGCACCTCGGCCAGCATCCGCCGCAAGCGGTCCGGATCGGTGACGGTGTACGGGGTGAACGCCGCCAACTCGCGTTCCTGGTACCGCTCTTGGAGCACGAGGCCGCCATGGGCGAGCAGCGCCAGGCCCACGCCCGTGGCGTGCAGCGGCCAGCGGGCGCCGACCCGCGAGTGCACGCCGACCGCCGAACGGGCCGACAGACGCTCGATGTAGACGACCTCCAGGCCGTCGCGGACCGCGAGGTGCACGTTCTCGTGCGTCGCCTCGTACAAATCCTCCAGGTACGGCAGCGCCACCTGCCGCAGGCCGAGGCCGCGCGGGGCGAGCGCGGCGATCTCCCACAGCCGCAGGCCCACGTGGTAGCGGCCCGCCTCGTCCCGTTCGAGGGCGCCCCACCCGGCGA
>NZ_JAAGMG010001202.1 GCF_010548525.1 Streptomyces sp. SID14478 | reverse complement strand
CCGACACGCCTGCGCGGCGCGGCCGGCCGGGCGCGCCCGGCCAGGGCCGCGCGGCGTGCAGGACCTCGAAGTCCTTCTCGAAGTCCGGGATGGCGGGGTTAGGGGTCCGGAAGTTCAGATGGGGGACCAGCTGACCGCGCTCCACGCAGAGCGCGGCCTTCACGAAGCCGACGACGCCCGCGGCCGGTTCCAGGTGTCCGACGTTGGTCTTCGCCGAGCCGATCGTCAGGGGGCGGCGCCGTCCGCTCTGCCGGAACACCTCGCGCAGACCGGCCGTCTCGGCCGGGTCACCGACGCGGGTGCCGGTGCCGTGGGCCTCGACGTAGTCGATGGCGTCGAACGGCACCCCCGCGCGCTCCAGCGCGCTCAGCACGACGGCGGCCTGCCCTTCGGGGCTGGGGTCCGGCATCCGGCTGGACGCCCCGCCGCTGCCCACGCCCCAGCCGCGTACCACCGCGTAGACGTGGTCGCCGTCGGCGACGGCCAGGTCGAGCCGCTTGAGCAGGACGAACGCCCCGCCCTCGCCCCGGGCGAAACCGCTGGCCCGCTCGTCGAAGGCGAAGCAGCGGCCGTCGGGCGACAGGGCGCCCAGGTTCGCCAGGCCGAGTCCCGCTTCCGGGTCGGCGATCAGGTGCACGCCGCCGGCGAGCGCCGTGTCGACGGCGCCGGCGCGGATCCGGTCGCAGGCCAGCGACAGCGCGACGAGGGAGGAGGACTGGCCCGAGTCCGCACACAGACTCATGCCGCGCACGTCGAACAGGCGCGAGATCCGGTTCGCGATCAGTGCGCCGCTGGAGCCGAGCGCGGCGTGGTGGTCGTCCTGGTCGCTCCCGGACAGTTTGCGCAGCAGGTCGTACCCGGAGGGTGCGGCGCCGACCACGACGTCGATCTCGCGGCCCGCGAGCGCGGTCGCGGGCACCCCGGCGTCCTCGACGGCCTCCCAGGCGAGCTCCAGCCCCAGGCGCTGCACGGGGTCCATGGCGGCCGCCTCCGCCGCTCCGGTGTCGAAGAAGTCCGCGTCGAACCCGTCGATGGAGTCGAAGAACGATCCCGCGTTCAGGGTGGCGGCGTCCGGGTGGGACATGTGGTTCGTGTGCGCGTCGGCCGCCCGCTGCGCGGGGAACGTGCCCACGGTCGACTTCCCGTCGAGCAACAACTGCCAGAACTCACCCAGGTCGTGCACGCCGGGGAAGCGGCACGACATTCCGATGACGGCGACATCGCCGGCTGCGCCACTCATGCGAATCCCTTCCGGTTCCCTCGGTGGACGGCTCGTGCGGGCTGCATCGGCCGTCACGGCCAGGCGGTCAACAGCTCGCGCAGCTCGTGCGGCGCGTCCATGAAGTCGTAGTGGCCGCCGTCGACGGCGCGGAAGGTGACCTCGTCCGCGTAGCGGCGCCACCCCTGCAGGTCGTCCAGGCTCACGTCGGGGTCGTCCCGCCAGTGCAGGACGACGATCGGGCAGTCCAGCGCGACCGGCTCCTCGCGCCGGTACGCGCCGGCGGCCGCGTGATCGCGCAGCAGCACCATGAGTCCCAGGCCGACCACGTCCGGCCGCGGTTCGATGCCCCGGCCGCGCAGGAACGCCTCGACCTCGGCGCGCAGTTCGGGCTCGGTCATGGCGAGCATCCGGTCGCGCGCGGCGTCGTGCGGGGCGGGCTGCCCCGACACGAACAGGCACTGCGGTCCGGGCAGGCCCAGCGCGGCGAGCCTGAGCGCGGTCTCGTACGCGGGCAGCGCGCCGGCACAGTGTCCGAACAGCGCGAACGGCCGGTCGAGCAGCGGCTCCAGCGGTTCGACGAGGTCGGCGGCGAGGTTCTCGTAGGTGCCGTAGTGGGGGTGGCCGAGGCGGTTCTCCCGGCCGGGGAACTGCACCGGGCAGACCTCGACGTCGTCGAGCGCGGCCGGCCAGGCGCTGAAGGCCGATGCCCCGGACCCGGAGAAGGGGAAGCAGAACATCCGGGCGCGGTGGTCGGGGGACGGCGGCCGGACGAACCACGGCGAGGCGGTGGTGGGGGAACCGGATGTCATGGCGTCCGCCGTTTCTGGGCGACGATGGGGAGGTGGGTCATCCCGGCGATGAAGTACGAGCGCAGGTGCTCCGGTTCGCCGGCCGGCTCGATGGATCCGAAGCGCTGGAGCAGTTCCTCGAAGAAGACGCGCAGGGTCAGCCGGGCCAGTGGCGCGCCGATGCAGAAGTGCGGCCCGAAACCGAACGCGACCTGACGCTTGGCGTTGCTGCGGGTGAGGTCGAACGTGTGCGGGTCGCAGAACTGGGTCGCGTCCCGGTTGGCCGATCCGATCCACGCGACGACCGCCCCGCGGGCCGGGACGGTGCCCCCGGCGATGTCGACGTCGTCGACGGCGTAGCGCATGAAGTTGCAGGCGGCCGACGACCAGCGCAGCCCTTCCTCGACGAGGTTGGGGACCAGCGTCGGGTCGGCCTGTGCCTTCTCGAACTGCTCGGGCCGTTCGATGAGCGCGTGCACCGTGCCCGAGACGGTGTGCGGTGTCGTCACGTTGGCACCCAGGAGGATGCTGTAGCCGTCGAGGGCGATCTCCTCGTCGGTCAGTGGTGCGCCGCCCGGGCGCACGCTCATGAGGTGGTCGAGCAGGCTGTGGTCGTCGCCGCCGCTCGCCCGGCGCCGCTTGACCCACTCGGTGACGTAGGCGACGAGTTCGTGGTGGGCGATGGCCAGCGTCGCGGCTTCGCTGCCGAGGCGGAAGTGCGGGTCCGAGGGGGCCGTCACCATCGCGGTCAGCTGGACGAGTTGCTCCCAGTCCTGCTCCGGGATGCCGAGGAGCGGGCCGGTGACGAGCGCCGGGAGGAGCAGCGCCCGCTCGGCCAGGTCGAAGGGCTCTCCGTCGAGGGCCGGTTCGAGGAAGCGCACGACCGTCCGCCGGATCGCGTCCTCCCAGGACTTCACGGCCCGGGCGGTGAGCGTGGAGCCGATGGGCCTGCGGACCTCGGTGTGCCGCGGCGGGTCGGTGGACGTCAGCAGCACGCCGGCCGCGACGTCGTCCGTCCCGAGGTGGGTGGGCACGGTGCCGCGCTCCGAGGTGAACGCCCGGTGGTCGCCGAGCACGCGGCAGACGTCCTCGTAGCGGGTCACCGACCAGAACTCCCGCCCGTCGGGCAGGACCTGGTGGTGCAGGGGGGCCTTCGCCCGCATGGCGTCCCAGATCGGGTGGGGGTCGCCCGCCGTGTAGAGGTCCAGGTCGAACAGGTCGACGCTGTCGAGGTCGATGCCGCGCGCGGGACCCGGCGTCAGCCTCACGTCCCGGTCCTGCCCTGCTCGACCAGTTCGGCGACCCGGGCCGGGGTCTGCGCCAGGTAGAAGTCGCGTACGGACAGCTGGACGCCGTAGTCCTGGGCCACCCGGTCGATGATCTTGATTCCGGTCAGTGAATTGCCGCCGAGCGCGAAGAAGTCGTCCGCCACCCCGACGTCGCGGCCGTCGAGGTATTCGCTCCACAGCTGCGCGATCTCCTGCCCCAGCGCCACCGGCACGCGCGAAGGCGCGGCTTTCCGTTCGGAATTCATCGCCAGTTCTTCCTTCCTCCGACGACCGGTTTCCTTGCACGGCCGGGTTCTCTGCACGGCCGAAATGGAGTGTCGCCCGGATTCCCGTCCGCTCACACCGTGTTGGCGACCCCCCGGGAGCCGCCGGCCGGTGGGGTTGAGCGGGCGGTGGCGGGCACCCATGCTGACGCCCCCGGAACATCCGCAGGACTGTCCCGCCGGCGGGACAGCACAGGAACGAGGGGGTACGACGTGGGACACACGCGCAGGGACGCGGACGTGGTGATCGCCGGCGCCGGGCCGACCGGCCTGATGCTCGCCTGCGAGCTGCGGCTGGCGGGCGTCGACGTGGTGGTGGTCGAGCGGCTCGCGGAGCGGACGGGCGAGTCACGGGCCGGCGGGATGCACTCCCGCAGCCTGGAGGTCCTCGACCAGCGCGGCATCCTGGACCGCTTCCTCGCGGTCGGCGAACTGCAGCCGGTGGGCCACTTCTCCGGCCTCTACCTGGACTTCGACGAGTCCGAGTCCAGGCACCCCTACCCGCTGATGATCCTGCAGTCCGCCATCGAGCGGCTGCTGGAGGAGCGGGCCGGCGAACTCGGCGTGCGGGTGCGCAGGTCGTGCGAAGTGCAGGAGGTCCGCCAGGACGAGTCCGGGGTGACGGTCGAACTGGGCACGGCGCAGGGGCCGTCGACGCTGCGCGCCCGCTACCTGGTGGGCTGCGACGGCGGACGCAGCACGGTGCGCAAGCTGGCGGGCATCGACTTCCCCGGCACCGAGGCGACGATGACCGCGCTGATCGGCGACGTCGAACTCCCCGATCTGCCCGAGGACTACGTCTGGGTGCGGCGCTGCGCGGGCGGCGACTTCTCGGCGATCGCGTTCGAGCCGGGCTGGTACCGGGTGATCACGTCCGAGTTCGACCAGGTCCCGGACCGCGACGAGCCCCCGACGTTCGAGCAGCTGCGGGCGTCGCTGGTCAGGCTCGCGGGCACGGACTTCGGCATGCACAGTCCGCGCTGGGTCTCGCGGTTCAACGACGCGGCGCGGCAGGCCGCCCGGTACCGGGACGGCCGGGTGCTGCTCGCCGGCGACGCGGCGCACATCCACTTCCCGGCCGGCGGGCAGGGGCTGAACATGGGCGTGCAGGACGCGGTCAACCTCGGCTGGAAGCTGGCCTCGGTGGTGCGCGGCCAGGCGCCGGAGAGCCTGCTGGACAGCTATCACGCCGAGCGTCATCCCGTCGCGGAGCGCGTGCTGCACAACACCCGGGCGCAGTCGGCCCTGGTCCGGCCCGGCCCCCAGACGGACGCGCTGCGCGAGGTGTTCGGCGCGCTCATGGTGTTCGACGACGTCAACCGGTACCTGCGGCACCTGCTGACCGCCCTGGACATCCGCTACCCGGCCGACGGCGATCACGTGCTGGCGGGCCGCCGGGTCCCCGACGCCGACCTCAAGACGCCGGACGGCGCCACCCGCGTCCACGAACTGCTGCACGCCGGCCGCCCGGTGCTGCTCGACCTGTCCGGCAGCGCCGCGGTGGCGGCGGTCGCCAGGGGCTGGGCCGATCGGCTCGATCTCGTCGAGGCGCGCAGCGAGGACGACGTCTGGCCCGTGCCGGCCCTCGGCGACATCCCCGCTCCCGGCGCGCTCCTCATCCGCCCCGACGGCCATGTCGCGTGGGCGGCGGCCGCCGACGGCGCGCCCGACACCTCCGCGCTGCGGACGGCCCTCACCACGTGGTGCGGTCCGGTGCGGCGGGGCTGAGACAGCGACGGCGGCCGTCGGGAACCGATCGGTTCCCGACGGCCGCCGTCGTCGTGCGGGCCCGGTCAGGCCCCTTGCGCCTCGATCACGTCCAGCACCTGCCGGCCGCTGTCGACCAGGTACATGTGATCGCCGGGGAACTCCACGTAGGTGAACTCCCCCGTGGTCGCCTCCCGCCACTGCCGGGCCTCTTCCGCGGTGACCAGGCCGTCGGAGCTGCCCCGCAGCGAGCAGACCGGTACCGATACGGGTGTGTCGGTGCTCGGTACGTAGCTCTCGTGCATCTCGCAGTCGGCCTGCAGCGCGGGCAGGATCAGCTCGCGCATCTCCGGGTGGTCGAGGGCCTCGTGCCGGAACCCCGCGAACTCCTCGACCCTGGCGAGGAACTCCTCGTCCGGGAGCCCGGCGGCCCGCCTCTCGCGCTGGGTCCAGGGGCCCGGTGAACCGCTGACGACGAGCCGCTCGACGTGCACGTCACGCGTGCTGAGCAGGTGCACCAGCTCGTAGGCGAGCACCGCGCCCAGGCTGTGTCCGAACAGCACGCAGCGCGTTCCCTCGCCGAGGTCCGCGACGACGTCGTCGACCGATCCCTTGGCCGCTTCGACGACGTTGCGGTACGGCTCCTCCATGATGCGCCGTTCCCGGCCGGGCAGTTCGACCGGGACGACGCGCCACCGGTCGGCGGCCAGCGCCTGCCACGGGTGGAAGAACGAAGCTCCTGCTCCCGCGAACGGCACGCACAGCAGCGTGCTCCGGCCGCCGTGTTCCGCGAATGTGCCGGCCTGTGTCACGCCGACCAACTCCCCTCATCCGTGCGGCTGTCCCGCCGCTGTCGATCTCGCTGTCGCTACGCCAGCTTGTGGTTGATGACCTCGAAGAATTCGGCCACGGGCGCAGGCATGTGCATCTCGTGGTGCGTGGCGTGCACGTCGTGGACTTCGAGGTTGCCGAGGACGTAGGGCCGCCACAGGTGCGCGTACGACGGGTCCTCCAGCGAGGCGTTGAAATACACCACGTCGCCGCGGTAGACGGGGGATTCGAAATCCATCATCAAGGACGTGTTGTTGGCCAGCACCTTCGACATGGTGTCCAGGAAGCCCTGCCGGTTGCCGGTGCGTATGTACTGGCTGAAGTCGTCCTCGAGCTCTGCCCGGTAGTCCGACGACTCCTTGCCGGCGTGCACCTCCGTGAACCCGTGGCCCCCGGGCTGGGCGTCCAGGATCGCCACGAGCGAGACCTCGTGACCGAGCCGGTCGAGCGCGTCCGCGACGGCCTGCACGACGGTGCCGCCGTAGGACCAGCCGATCAGGTGGAAGGGGCCCGCCGGCTGGATCTTCAGCATCTGGGAGACGTAGTCGTCGATCATCTCCTCGACGGAGCCGGCCAGTGTGTCCACGCCGTCGGAGCCGCGGGACTGCAGGGCGTAGGCCGCCCGGTCCTTCAGGTGCAGCACGAAGCTGTAGTACGCCCAGCCGAGGCCGCCCCCGCCGTGGAAGAACCACACCGGCTCCTTGCCCGTGCCGGGATCGCCGTTCAGCGGCAGCACGACCGCGAACGAGTCGGCGTCGTCGTCGGGCACGCCGCCGGCCAGCATCAGCGCGGCCAGCTCGGCCACCGTGGGGTACCTGATGATCGTCCTGATGGGGATGTCGATGTCGAACTGCTTGCGGATGCGGACGCTGAGCCGGGTGGCCAGGAGCGAGTGCCCGCCCAGCGCGAAGAAGCCGTCGTCGATGCCGACCTGCTCCAGGCCCAGCAGCTCACCGAAGAGGGCGCACAGCTTCTCCTCGTAGGCGTTGCGCGGCTCGCGGCCGCTCACGGTGTGCGTGTCCTGCGAGGGCAGGGCGCGGCGGTCGAGCTTCCCGTTCGAGGTCAGCGGGATCTGCGGCAGCGGGATCAGCGCGGAGGGCACCATGTACTCCGGGAGCCTGTCGCGCAGGTACGCGGAGAGTTCATCGGCGTCGACCGCGCCGGCGTCGGGGTCGGGCACCACATAGCCCACCAGACGCTTGTCGTCCTCCTGGTTCTCGCGCACCACGACCACCGCCTGCGCCACCCCGGGGTGCCCGGCCATCGCCTGCTCGATCTCGCCCAGCTCGATCCGGAATCCGCGGATCTTCACCTGGGAGTCGGCGCGGCCCACGTACTCCAGTTGACCGTCGGCGTCCCAGCGGACGAGGTCGCCGCTGCGGTACATCCGCTCGCCCGCCGCGCCGAAGGGGCATGCGACGAACCGGTCCGCGGTCAGGCCCGGGCGGCCGTGGTAGCCGCGGGCCAGGCCGTAGCCCGCCACGTACAGCTCCCCGGTCACGCCGGGGGGCGTCGGCTTGAGGTGGGTGTCCAGGACGTAGGCGCTCAGGCCCGGGACGGCCCGGCCGATCACGCCGGTGCCCCGGCGCACGGACAGCTCGTCGAGGTCGATGCGGGTGACGTGCACGGTGGTCTCGGTGATGCCGTACATGTTCACCAGCACCGGCGCGTCGGGGGCGTGGCGCTCGTACCAGTCCGCGAGCCGGTTCAGGTCGAGGGCCTCGCCGCCGAACACGACGTGGCGCAGGGCCAGTTCACTGCCGGGACTCTGCGCGTCGGCCTGGATCAGCTGGTAGAAGGCCGAGGGCGTCTGGTTGAGGACGGTGACCTGCTCGCGGGCGAGCAGCTGGAGGAAGTCGGCCGGGGAGCGGGAGACGTCGAAGGGGACCACGACGAGGCGCCCGCCGTGCAGCAGCGGCCCCCACAGCTCCCACACCGAGAAGTCGAAGGCGTAGGAGTGGAAGAGGGTCCACACGTCGTCCGCGCCGAAGGCGAAGTCCTGGGTGGCGCGGAAGAGTCCGACGACGTTGCGGTGCGGGATCAGGACGCCCTTGGGGCGGCCGGTCGATCCGGAGGTGTAGATCACGTACGCCGTGTGGCCGGGGCGCAGAGGTGCCCGGCGGTCGGCGTCGGTGAGGTCGGCGGCCGGCTGCCGGTCCAGGTCCTCGGCCAGGTCGAGGTGGACCTGGGGAAGGTCCTCGGCCAGGTCCTGGGCGGCGCCGGTCGTGCTCGTGGTCACCAGCAGGACCGGTGCGGCGTCCTGGACGAGGTAGGCGATGCGGTCGGCCGGGGAGTCGGGGTCGATCGGCAGGTAGGCGCCGCCCGCCTTGAGCACCGCGAGCAGCGCGACGACCAGATCGGCCGAGCGCTCCAGGCAGATCCCGACCAGGGACTCGGGGCCCACTCCGCGGGCGACGAGGTGGCGCGCGAGGCGGTTGGCCCGGGCGTTGAGTTCGCCGTAGGTGAGCGCGGCGCCTTCGTGGACCACCGCGACCGCGTCGGCGTGCTGCGCCGCCTGCCGCTCGAACAGCTCGGCCAGCGTGGCATCGGGGATGTCGCCGCCGGCCTCGTTGACCTCGACCAGCAGCCGCTCCCGCTCCCCCGCGATCAGCACGTCGACGTCGCCGACACGCATCCCGGGGTCGGCGGCCAGCTGCTCCAGGACCCGCACGAGCCGGGCGACGATCACCTCGGCGGACGCCCGGTCGAACAGCTTGGTCGCGTACTGCAGGTCGCCCCGCAGGGTGCCCGTGTCGTCCACGGCCATGAAGAAGGTCAGGTCGACCATGGCGGTCGACGGGATGGCCTGCTCGAACGCCACGTCCAGGCCGGGCAGTTGGAGGTCCGGCTTCTCGTAGCTCTGCCAGGCGAAGATCACCTGGAACAGCGGCTGGTACGCGGCGGAGCGGTCGGGGTTGATCGTCTCGACCACCACGTCGAACGGCACGTCCTGGTGCTCGTAGGCGGCGAGGGACTTGTCCCGCACCTGTGCGAGCAGGTCGACGAACGCCGGGTTGCCGGAGAGGTCGGTGCGCAGCACCTGGGTGTTGACGAAGCAGCCGATCAGGTCGGCCAGCGCCTCGTCGGTCCGGCCGGCGATCGGCGAGCCGATCGTCACGTCGTCGCCGCCGCCGATCCTGCTCAGCAGCACGGCCAGCGCGGCCTGCATGAGCATCGACATGCTGGTCCCGCGCTCCTGGGACAGCTTCTGCAGCCCGGCGACCACCTCCGGAGCGACCTCGATGCCGACCGTGTCGCCGTCCGAGCTCGCCTCCGCGGGCCGCGGCCGGTCCAGCGGCAGGTTCAGTGGCTGCGGCACCCCCGACAGCTCCTTGCGCCAGTACTCGACCTGCGCCGCGGCGAGGCTGCCCGGATCGGCGATGTCGCCGAGCACTTCGCGCTGCCACACCGCGTAGTCCTTGTACTGGATGGGCAGCGGCTCCCACGCCGGGGCGCGGCCGTCCCTGCGCGCGGTGTACGCGGCGAAGAGGTCCCCCATCATCGGGGCGCTGGAACTGCCGTCCGAGGCGATGTGGTGGACGACCAGGACGAGTACGTGTTCCTGCGGGGAGCAGCGCAACAGGCTTGCTCTGAAGGGGAGTTCGGCCGCCAGGTCGAAGCGGTGGGCGACCGCCGCCTCGATCACTCCTGCCACGTCCCCGGGTGCCACGTCGACCAGGTGCACCTGCGGCGGTGCCTGGTCCGCCGGCAGGATCTGCGGGTGGGGCTCGCCGCTTTCGTCCGTGGCGTACGTGGTGCGCAGGATCGCGTGCCGCTCGACCAGGTCGCCGATCGCCGCGACGAGGGCGTCCCGGTCCAGGGATCCGGTCAGCCGGAACGCCGCCGAGATGTTGTAGGTCGCCGCGCCCCGCTCCAGTTGGTGCAGCAGCCACATACGACGTTGTGCGAATGACAGCGGAATCATTGCTTCACTCCTTCACCGAACATCTGACGCAGACTGGGGCGACGGGGAGCGGCGGATTCCTCCGACCACGCAGCGAGCGCGGCCACCGTCGGCAGGTCGAAGATCTTGCGGATGGGTATCTCGATGCCCAGCTCGGCGCGGGCGCGGCTGATGAGCCGGGTGGCGAGCAGGGAGTGCCCGCCCAGTGCGAAGAAGCCGTCGTCGATGCCGATCCGGTCGGCACCGAGCACCTCGGCGAACAGCTCGGCGAGGGTCTTCTCGCGGGGGGTGCGGGGCGCCCGGTAGGCGGCGCCGGTGTACGCGGGCTCGGGCAGCGCGGCCCGGTCCAGCTTGCCGTTCGGGGCGAGCGGCAGTCGGTCGAGGACCACGAAGGCGGCCGGCACCATGAAGTCCGGCAGCCGCTGCGCGACGAATCCGTGCAACTCCCTGGTCTCCGGGCCTGCTTCGGTGTCCGCTGGCACGACGTAGGCGACCAGTTGGCGGCCCGTCGCGCCGCCGCGCCCCTCCCGGGCGAGGACGGCGGCCTGCGCGACCTGGGGGTGCGCGGTGAGCACGGCCTCGACCTCGCCGGGTTCGACGCGGAAGCCGCGCACCTTGACCTGTGCGTCGGAGCGTCCCACGTACTCCAGTCGGTCCGCGCTGTCGAGGCGGGCCAGGTCACCGGTGCGGTACATGCGCGATCCCGGCGGGCCGAACGGGTCGGCGACGAAGCGCTCGGCGGTCAGTGCGCCGCGGCCGTGGTAGCCGCGGCCGACGTTCCCGGCGACGTACAGCTCGCCGACAGTGCCGGGCGGCACCGGGGCGAGGCCGGGGTCGAGGACGTAGGTCCGCATGTTGCCGAGCGGGGTGCCGACGGGCGCGCTGCCCGCGCCGTCCCGCAGGTCGTCGGGGACGGTGAAGGCGGTGGCGTAGAACGACTCGCTCTGCCCGTAGGCGTTGACGACCCGTACGCCCGGGAAGGCGGCCCGCGTCCTGGCGACCAGTGAGGCGGGCAGGGCCTCGCCGGCGAAGACGACGGTCTCCACGCGGGTGCGGCCGGCGATCTCGTCGACGAGTTCGGCGAAGGCGGACGGCACGGTGGAGATGACGCTGCCGCTCCAGCCGTCCTTCTCGCCGAGGACGAGGACGTCCCGGACCACTTCGACGGTGCCGCCGGTGGCGAGGGTCGTGAAGATCTCGAACGCCGAGACGTCGAAGTTGACCGACGTGCCCGCCAGGAGCCGCTTGCCCGGTCCCATGGCGACGCGGGAGGCGAGCCGCAGCACGCCGTTGACCACGCAGCCGTGGGTGATGGCGACGCCCTTGGGTTTGCCCGTGGAGCCGGAGGTGTACATCACGTACGCCAACTGGTCCGCGTGACGGGCACGTTCGGGCCCGGCGCCGTCGCCGGACAGGTCGAGCGCGTCGAGGAGGACGTCGGGGGCGTCGTGCTCCGGGAGCACCGCGACCGTCGTGGAGTCGGTCAGGACGAGGTGCGGGCGTGCTTCGTCGAGGACGGCCGCGAGGCGCCGGCTGGGGTACTTGGGGTCGACCGGCAGATACGCGCCGCCCGCCTTGAGGACCGCGAGCAGGGCGACCACCAGGTCCGCCGACCGGGGCAGGGACACCGCGACCACCGACTCGGGGCCCACCCCGCGTGCGGTCAGCTCGCGCGCCAGCCGGGCCGCTCGGGCGCTCAGCTCGCGGTACGTGAGCGTCTCGCCCCCGCAGACCACCGCGGTCTCGTCCGGGGTCCGGGCCGTCTGCGCCTCGACGAGACCGTCGACCGTGACGTCCGGGGTCGGGGCGGCCGTGTCGTTGAACTGGCCGAGCATTCGGTCGCGTTCGGCCGGGTCCAGGACGTCGACGGCCGCGGCCCGCTGCCCGGGGCCGGCCGCCAGCTGCCGCAGGACGCGCACGAGGCGCGCCGCGAGCACCTCGACGGCGTCCCGGTCGAAGACCCCTCGCGCGTACTGGAGGACGAGCTGGAGGTGCGGGTCGACCGCCGCCATCAGGGTCAGCGGGTAGTTGGTGGCCGTGGAGGGGCGCAGACCGGTGAAGGTGATCCCGTCCGCGGCTTCGGTGGCGGCGCTGAGGCCCTCCTTGTCGACCGGGTACGACTCGAAGACGACCAGCGTGTCGAAGAGGGACGGCAGGCCGACGGTCT
Source organism: Streptomyces sp. SID14478 (assembly GCF_010548525.1). Classification (GTDB taxonomy): domain Bacteria; phylum Actinomycetota; class Actinomycetes; order Streptomycetales; family Streptomycetaceae; genus Streptomyces. The sequence goes on along the minus strand of NZ_JAAGMG010001202.1, from coordinate 2,455 downwards.
GCTGGATCTGCGTGAGCCCGTAGTAGTGGTGCTCCATGAGCCCGGCCTGCCTGCCCTGCAGCCGGGTGAGTACCTCGGCGAGGGTGTCGCCGGGCGCGTACGCGACGCGCACGGGAAGGGTGTTGATGAACATCCCGACGATGGAGTCGACGTCCGGCACCGCGGGCGGGCGCCCGGAGACGGTCGCGCCGAACACCACGTCCGTGCGGCCGGTGAGCCGGCTCAGCAGCAGGCCCCAGGCGCCCTGCACCAGGGTGTTGACGGTGACGCCCAACTCGGCGGCGTGCCGGGCCAGTTCGCGGGCCTCCTCGGGCGGGAGCGCGACCTCGATCTGGTCGACGCCGTCCGCGCCAGGGCCCTCGGAGCCGGGCGCGAGCAGGGTCGGTTCCTCGACGCCGTCGAGTTCGGCGGCCCACACCCGTGCGGACTCCGCGTCGTCCTGCCGGGCGCGCCAGGACAGGAACGTGCCGAAGTCGCGGGTCCCGGGCAGCCCTGCCGGGTCGCCGTCGGATGCGTAGAGCAGCAGCAGGTCGCGCATCAGCAGGGGCGTGGACCAGCCGTCGAGCAGCACGTGGTGGGCGGTCAGGACGAGTTCGGCGCGGCCGGGTTCGAGGACGGCGAGGGCGAGGCGGAGCAGGGGCGGGGTGTCCACGTCGAAGTGGGTGGCCCGGTCCTCGGTGAGGAACCGCTCGAACGTCGCGGTCCGCTCCGGCTCGGCGGCCGCGGTCAGGTCGAGGTACTGCCACGGCAGGGGCGCCGTGCGGGGCACCGCCTGCACCACGTCGCCGTCCGCCCGGTCGACGAACGCCGCGCGCAGGCCGGCGTGGCGCGCGAGGAGTGCCTGCGCGGCCCGGCGCATCCGCTCCGGGTCGACCTCGCCGGACAGATGGAACACCAACTGCATGTGGTAGGCGTCGAAGGACGACCCGGCCAGCATCGTGTGGAACAGCATCCCGGACTGCACCGGTGTCGCCGGCCACACCGTGGCGAGCTCGCCGAACCGGGCCTCCCAGGTGTCGATCTCGTCCTGGCCCACCTCGACCAGAGGCGCGTCGCTCGGGGTCAGTCCGCCGGCGCCGGGGCTCGTGGCGTGCCGGGCGAGGGCGGTCAGCGCCTCGACCCACAGCCCGGCCAGCTCGCTCACCTCGGCGCGGGTGAGCACACCGGTCGGGAACCCGAAGTAGGCGGTGAGTTCGTCGCCGCCGCCGGTGGCGGTGGCCACCGCGTTGATCTCCAGCGCCGACAGCACCGGCATGTCCGCGTCCGGCGCGGCGATCAGGTCCCGGTGCGTGGTGTCCGGCGCCCAGCCCAGGCCCCGCAGCTCCTCGGGGATGTCGGCGCGGGAGGAGCGGCCCAGGTAGTTGAATCCGATCCGCGGCTCGCGCTCCGGGGCCAGCGCGGCGGCGGTCACGGGGTTGAGGTGGCGCAGCAGGCCGTAGCCCATGCCGTTGTCCGGCACCGCCCGCAGCTGTTCCTTGACGGCCTTGAGCGCCCGCCCCGCGGCCGGGCCGCCGGCGAACGCGTCGGCCAGGTCGATGCCCGCCAGGTCGAGGCGGACCGGGAACATCGCGGTGAACCAGCCGACGGCGCCCGACAGGTCGGCGCCGGGGACCAGGTGCTCCTCCCGGCCGTGTCCTTCGAGGCGTACCAGCGTCGAGGACGTGCCGGGCGCCGTCCGGTCCCGGGTCCGGTGCCAGCGGGCGAGGGCCAGGGCGAGGCCGGTCAGGAGTCCGTCGTCGACGCCGCCGCGGTACACCGCGGGCACCGTGGTCAGCAGGGTCCGCGTGACGTCCGTCGGCACCTGGACGCGAACCGTGTCCACGGTGGCCGCCACATCGCGGGCAGGGTCCAACTCCCGTGCTCCCAGCGGAGGTTCCTCCGTGCGCAGGATCTCCTGCCACACGGGCAGTTCCGCGACCCGCTGCGCGCCGGCCGCCTCGTCGGCCAGTGCGTGCGCCCACCGCCGCAGCGAGGTACCGGTGCCTGCCGGTTCGGGGGCGCGGCCGTCGCGGATCCGCTGCCAGGCGGACACCAGGTCCGGCAGCAGGATCCGCCAGGAGACCCCGTCGACGACCAGGTGGTGCAGCACGATCAGCAGGCGGTCCGCCTGTGTGCCGGAAGTGAACCGGACGAACTGCGCCATGACGCCCGCGTCCGGGTCGAGCCGGTCCGCGGCCGCGTCCAGCTCGGCCTGCACGTCGACGTCGTCGTAGGCGACTTCGCGCACCAGCGGGCCGGCGTCGACGCTGCCGGCCGGCTCCATCACCAGACCCGGCTGCGCCCGGTCGAGCCGGGAGCGCAGCACGTCGTGCCGGTCGAGGACGGCCTGCAGCGTGGCGAGCAGCCCGGCGTGGTCGATGTCCTCGGGCAGGGTCAGCAGCGCCGACATGCAGAACCTGCCGATGCCGCCGCCCAGCGCGAGCACGTGGGCGGCCGTCGGCGGCAGCGGGGCCCG
>NZ_JAAGMG010001158.1 GCF_010548525.1 Streptomyces sp. SID14478 | reverse complement strand
GACGGCGGCGCCGCCGCGCACCGCGACGTCCTGTGCGGCCTCGCCGACGGCGGCGGCCAACACCTCGGTTTCCGGCGGTAGTTGAGCGGTGACGCTGTCCAGGCAGGCGGCGAGCAGCCCCTGCACGTCGCGGCCGTACACGAGGACGCTCAGCTTCGTCATCTCAGGCGTCGCCCTTCTCGGAGGCCCGCGGGGAGGCGGTGTCCAGCATGCGGTCCACCACGCGGGCGGCCGCCCGGCCGTCGTCGAGGTCGCAGAACGCCGCACGGAAGTCCGCGTACGCCGCCTCGTACGGGGCGCTCGCCGCGTCCAGGCCGCGCAGCGCCGCGATCAGTTCGGCGGACGTCTGCACGAGCGGCCCCGGGGCCCGCTCCTCGAAGTCGAAGTAGAAGCCGCGCAGCCGGTCCCGGTAGTGCTCCAGGTCGTACGTGAAGAACAGCATCGGGCGGCCGGTCACCGCGAAGTCGAACATCACCGAGGAGTAGTCGGTGATCAGCACGTCCGCGACGAGCAGCAGGTCCATCACGTCGGTGACCCCGGCCTGCGCCGACACGTCCCACACGAACCCGTCGCCCGCGCCCGGCACCGGCTCCACGACGTGGGAGTGCGGCCGGATCAGCAGGACGTGGTCGGCGCCCAGCTCCCGCTTCGCCGCGTCCAGGTCGATGCGCAGGTCGAGCAGGAAACCGCCCTTGTGGCGCTGCTTGTCCTCGCGCCACGTCGGCGCGTAAAGGATCACCTTCTTGCCGTCGGGCAGCCCGAGCCGCTTGCGGACCTCGTCCGCGCGCTTGTCGCGGTCGGGGGAGAGCAGCACGTCGTTGCGCGGGTAGCCGGCCTCGACGAGTTCGCCCTCGTAGCGGAAGGCGCGGCGCAGGATCGGCGTGGAGAAGCTGTTCGGCGAGAGCAGCATCGACCACTGGTGCCGCTCGCGGTCCAGGTCCTCCAGGTACGCCGTCGACGCGAAGTGCTCGTTGTCGAAGTCGAAGCCGATGCGCTTGAGCGGGGTGCCGTGCCAGGTCTGCACGATGCGCTGCCCGGGGCGGCGCTCCAGCCACTTCGGGAAGTGCGTGTTGCCGACGATGTAGCGCGAGCGGGCCAGCGCCTCGTAGTACTCGGGGCTGTGCACGCGCAGCGCGCGCGCCGTCGCCGGGACCTCGCACTGCCCGTCCTTGACCACCCACAGGTGCTCCAACTCCTCGCCCCGGCGCACCAGTTCCTCGTGCAGGGCGCGCGGCGAGTCGCCGTACATGCGGCCGCCGAACACGTCGTAGACGACGGTGTCGGTGAGCGGCTCCCGCCGGGCCAGCGGGTACGTCCGCTCGCGCAGCCGGGTCTGGCGGTGCCGGCTGCGCTCGTCGGGCCGCAGCTCGGAGTGGGCGAGCAGGGCCAGCTGGTCGTACTGGCGGGCCTGCAGCTCGACGCGCTTGCCGCCCGCGGTGACCTCGGCGGGCAGGTCCCGGTACGCGGTCGGCGCGAGCTGCACCGAGCTGCGGGTGCCGTCCGCCCGCTCGACGCAGGGCCACCAGAAACCGGAGCGCAGCGGGAGCACGCCCCGCGGCGGGGCCGGGGCGAAGGTGACGGTGAACGCGCCGTCCACCGCCGAGGCCGGGAAGGCGTACTCGTGACCGGACCACGTCTGGCGCAGGACGAGGCGCAGGGCGTGCGTGCCCGGGGCGGGATAGGTGCCGGTGAGGGTGACGGTGCCGTCGGGCGCCGCCGTGACGTGCTCCACCAGCGGCTGCGCGGGCTGGTCGACGATCTGGAGGTAGCCGCCGGGGGAGCGGCGCGCGTACAGCGCCCGCCCCTCGTAAGGGAACTGGGCTCCCGTGCAGCCTTCGCGGTCGTCGAGGACGAGGGCGAGCCGGTGCGGCCGCGCGGCGTCCTCGGGGCCGATCAGGACCGAGGTGTCCCAGCGGGCGATGGACCGCTCGGCCTGCGTCGGGCGCAGCCGCTCGTGGCCGGTGCGGACATCCGTCAGGGTGGTGGGCCGCACCCGCGCCGTGAACGGCACCCGGCCGTCCGGGTCCGCCGCGCCCAGGTCCAGCGGCATGGTGAGGACCTTGCCGGACTCGCGGTGGCGCAGGCGCAGTGCGGCCGGACCCTCGGGCGCGGTCCGCAGCACGCCGCGCACGGCCAACTCCCCTTCGGTGTAACGCACTTCC
>NZ_JAAGMG010001121.1 GCF_010548525.1 Streptomyces sp. SID14478 | reverse complement strand
AGCGCGGGGACCGGCGGCAGCGCGGGCGCCGCCCCGTTGCGCGGCGCGCGTACGGGGACCACGCGCGCCCCGAGCCGGGACACCTCGCCGTCCAGCCGGCCGAACAACTCCGTGTCGGTGACCCGCACTTCGGGCCCGAACAGCGTCGACAGGGCGGGCCGCGGCCGGTTCGTCTGCAGCGCCACGACCTCGCGCAGCACACCCGTCAGCTGCTCGGTCATCTCCTGCGCGGAGGCGAACCGGCGGGCCGGGTCGGGGTCGGTGGCGCGCACGAGCAGCCGGTAGAAGGACTCGTACGTGCGGAAGACCTCGATGTTGTCGGGGTCGGGCAGGGAGTCCACGAACACGTTCGTGTAGCCCTGGAAGTCGAAGGTCAGGACCGCGAGGGTGCGCGCGACCGTGTAGAGGTCGGAGGCGACGGACGGGCCGACCTCGGCGACCTCGGGCGCCTGGTAGCCGACGGTGCCGTAGATGGCGGACTCGTCGTCGTCCATGCGGCGGACCGCGCCCATGTCGATGAGCTTGAGCTGGTCCTCGGTCTGTATCGCGTTGTCGACCTTGAAGTCGCAGTACAGCAGGTTCCGGCTGTGCAGGTGACCGAGGGCCTCCAGGGCCTCGATGCCGTACGCGCAGGCCTGCTCCACCGCCAGCGGGTCCCGCTTGCCGGTGGGCGTGCGCCGGTCGTTGGCGATCTCCTTGAGGGACTTGCCGCCGACGTACTCCATGACGATGTAGCCGTCCATGGAGCCGGTGCGCTGGTCGAGGTGCTCCACGAAGTTGTAGATGCGCACGATGTTGCTGTGCTCGATCTCCGCGAGGAAGCGGCGCTCCGAGATCGCCGCCGCCATCGCGTCCTGGTCACCCGTGTCGAGCAGGCCCTTGAGGACGACCCAGCGGTCGGAGACGGCGCGGTCGACGGCGAGGTAGACCCAGCCGAGTCCGCCGTGCGCCAGACAGCCCACGACCTCGTACTGGCCGTGCACGATGTCGCCCGCGGAGAGCTTCGGCACGAACGAGTACGGGTGGCCGCACTTCGTGCAGAACCCTTCCGTGCGCCCCGGCCGCTCCCCGCGCGCACGCCCCACCGGCGCACCGCAGTCCGAGCGCGAGCAGAAGCGCTTGCGCTCGGGGACCTCGGGACGCTCCTGCACCATCTCGCGCGGGTCGGGCCGCGGCACGTCCGGCACCCGCACCAGGCCCGCGCCGAGCCGGGCCCGGCCCGAACTGCCCGCTGTCGTGCCCGAACTGCGCACCGACACCGACCGGGAGGTCGAACTCCCCGACAGCGAACGCGACAGGCGGCCCGATACCGAACGGCGCGACTGCGAGGACCGCGCCGACGCCCGCGACGAGGCCCGCGAACTCGACCTCGAACTCTGCGAACGCGAACCGCGCGAGCCGCCGGCCGCGATCCCCGTGGGCGGCGACGACACCAGCCCGCTCGGCGACACCACCGGGGCGAGCCCGCAGGTGTCGCAGTACAACTCGCCCTCACCGACGTCGTCGTAGTGGCCCGCGCAGCCCGGGCGCTGGCAGGCGGGCGGGCCGGCCGCCGCCTCCTGCGCCGG
>NZ_JAAGMG010001083.1 GCF_010548525.1 Streptomyces sp. SID14478 | reverse complement strand
CAGGCCCCTCAGGCCCGCATCCCGGCGCGGGTCAGAGCGCCCCGAGGAACGCCCGCACCACGGCCTCCCCCGCCAGGACACCCCGCTCGGCAAGCACGGTGACCCCCGGCGCGGTCCACCCCTCGTCCGCCAGCTCCCCGTGCCCGGGCCGCCAGCCCCGGTCCACCGCCGTCAGCAGATCCGCGTCCAGCAGCGAGTCCCCCGCCCCGAGCGCGAGCCCGCCGCCGACCCGCCGCACGACCTCCCGCACGGCCGCGCCCTTGGTCAGCGGCTTCGGCACGGCGTACACCTTGCGGCCCTGCAGCGAGACCGTCCAGCCGAGGCCGTCCGCCCACTCCCCGAGCTCCTTGACCCACCCCTCGGGCAGCTTGGCCCGGTCGACCACGAGATAGGCGAACAGGTCCTCGGCGACCCGCTCCTTCAGCAGCCACGCCGCGTCCGCGGCCGCGACCATCCGCTCCCGCACCTCGCCGAGCGGCGCGCACTCGGCGTCGAGCCGCGCCTGGACCCCGGCCCGCCACTGCGGGTCCGACACCCCGTCGACCAGCAGGTGTCCGCCGTTGGCGCAGATCGCGTACTCCGGTGCGGGCCCGGGCAGGCGGATCCGCCCGTACTGCTCCCGCGTCCGCGTCGTCGTCGGCACGAACACCGCGCGCCGCGCCAGCTCCGCGAGCATCCCGGCCGCGTCCTCGGTGACGTACGACAGGGGGCGGCCCTCGTACACCTCGACGCACAGCAGTCTCGGCGCGACGGGGTCCGGCATGGTCAGCCCGAGCGCTCCGGACGAGTAGATCAACGTACGGTCGAGGTCGCTCGCCACGACGGCCGGGGCGTCGGCGCGCAGGGTGCTCACTTCGCCGCCACCGCCTTGCCGTCCACACCCGTCGCCCCGCGCGTGAACCGCGGATGGATCAACCCCACGCAGGTGTACGGCAGTTCGGCCACTTCCTCCACCGGGACCCCGCGCTGCTCGGCGAGCAGGCGCACATGGTCGAGGTCGGCCCCGGCGCCGGCCCGCGCAAGGATCTTCCACGGCACGCGGCGCAGCAGCACCCGAGTCGTCTCGCCGACGCCCGGCTTGACGAGGTTCACGTCGTGGATGCCGTACTCCTCGCTGATCCGCTCGACGGCGGCCCAGCCCTCCCAGGTCGGTGCGCGGTCGGCGCCGAGCAGCTCCTTGACGTCGGCGTCGACCGCGTCGCGGACCTCGTCGAAGCGGTCCTGCACCACGTCGAGGAACTGCCGCGACACGTCCGCGCCGGCCAGCTCCCGGTAGAACTTCGCCCCGTGGAAGTCCTCGGGTCCCACCAGGTCCGAGCGGAGCACGGTGCGCGAGATCAGCCCGGAGACCGTCGAGTTGAGGCAGGCGGAGGGGATCAGGAAGTCCTCGCGCGTGCCGTACGTGCGCACGCACGACCCCGGGTCGGCGAGCACGGCGATCTCCGGGACGAAGCCGGAGACCCCGGTGGCCGCCTCGAACTCCCTTACCGCGTCGGCCAGTTCGCGCGTGATGGCGCCCTTTCCGGTCCAGCCGTCGACGAACACGACGTCCGCCGGGTCGTGGTGCGCGGCGAGCCAGCGCAGCGCGTTCGCGTCGATGCCGCGGCCGCGCACGATGGAGACCGCGTAGTGCGGCAGCTCCAGGCCGTACCGGCGCAGCGCCCAGCGGCGCATCAGCACGCCGACGGGGGTGCCGGCCCGCGCGAGCGAGACCAGGACGGGGCGCGGGGTGTGGGTCCCCCCGCGCTCTCGCCTGTCGGGGAGCTCCGCCAGCACCGTCTCCGTGACCACGCCGACGGCGCGCGCGATCCGGACCGCCGACGCGTCGAGCGCCGCGTGGAACAACTCCTGGTACTGCGCGCTGGGTTGGTACTCGACCGGCAGCGACTCGGCGTAGTGCGCGCCGCCGCTCTGGATGGCTTCCTCGCGCTCCTCGGTCGGGGCCTCCAGCGTCACGTCCGAGAGGTCCTGGAGCAGCCAGCCGACCTCGTCGGGCGCGTACGAGGAGAAGGCGGGGCCGCGCAGCGGCTCGGGCAGCGGCATGGGAAGCCTTTCCGGGGCGGACCGCGCGGCGGGGACGTACGACGGGACCACGGCCACGACGACCCGCGCCGCGTGCGCGGCCGCCTGGTCCAACAGGCCGCCGGGCGCGGCGAGTTCGGCCGAGTCGCCGACCGAGTCGACGACGACGGTGATGGTGTCGAAGCCGCCTCCCGCCACGTTGTACGCGTATCTCTCGGGCGTGCCGTCGGCGGGGGCGTCGTGTGCCGGGAAGGCGAGCCGGCTGCGTATCGCGTAGCCGGGGTCGTCGACGGCGAGGACGGGCGAGCGGGTGGTGGTGGAGTACGCGACGTCGGCGCCCGTCGCTTCGAGCGCGGTGGCCAGGCGCAGTGGCGCGTACATCAACTCCTCGTTGCCCAGGACGAGTACGCGGCCCGTGAGGTGCGGGGCGAGGCGCTCGGCCATGCCGGGCAGGGCCGCCTCCAGCGTCCGGCGGTGGCCGGGCGTGAACCCGTGCCGCCCGCCGTCCGGCAGGCCCGCCGGCCAGTCGAGCCCGACCCGGACGATC
>NZ_JAAGMG010001044.1 GCF_010548525.1 Streptomyces sp. SID14478 | reverse complement strand
CGCCGGCGCTGGGCCGGATCCGTCGCGGCCGCGACCGCGGTCAGGGCGAGCGCCGTCGCACCGTCGAGGACCGCCCGGTCCGCGCCCGGCGACTTCCCGTAGGAGGCGAACTCGGCCGTGTGCTGCAGGGCGCCGCCGGTGTCGTAGCCGATGGTCGGATGGATCGCGGGCAGCAGGCGTGAGACGTTGCCCATGTCGGTCGACGCCGTCGTCTCGCCGTGCCGGGACACCGGGTCGCGGCCCAGCGTCCGGACCGCCTCGGTGTACGCCCGCGTGAGGAAGTCGTCCTGGCGCAGGTCGGCGAAGTCCCTGCCGTGCGGCTCCAGTTCGAGGTCGGCGCCGGTCGCGAGGGCGCCGGCCTCGAAGCAGGCGCGGACCCGGTCCTGGGTGGCCGCGAGCTGTTCCAGGGTCGGTGCGCGCACTTCGTAGCGGGCGCGGGTGAGAGCGGGGACCACGTTCGGCGCGCTGCCGCCGTCGGTGACGACGCCGTGCACGAGGGAGCCGGGCGGCAGGTGCTGGCGCAGCAGGCCGAGCGCGGTCTGGGCCACGGTCAGCGCGTCGAGCGCGTTGACGCCGTCCCACGGTGCGAGGGCCGCGTGTGCGGGCCGGCCCCGGTAGGTGATGTCCCAGGCGCCGATCGCCAGGGACGACGCGCCGACGCTGTCGTCGGACGCGGCGTGCACCATCATGGCCGCCGCCACGTCGTCGAGGACGCCGGCCTCGACGAGCAGCACCTTGCCGCCGATGTCCTCCTCGGCGGGGGTGCCGATCAGCCGTACGGTGACGCCGAGTTCGTCGGCGACGGGCGCGAGCGCGAGGGCCGCGCCGACCGCCGCGGCGCCGTTCACGTTGTGTCCGCAGGCGTGGCCGATGCCCGGCAGCGCGTCGTACTCCGCACAGAACGCGATCACCAACTCCCCTGCCCCATGGCTGGCTTGGAACGCCGTGGGAAGGGAGGGGAGGGGCCGGGTCACGGTGAAGCCCGACGCGGCGAGCAGCGCGCTGATCTTCGCCGCGGAGCGGTGCTCCTCCAGGGCGGTCTCGGGCTCGTCGTGCAGGCTGTGGCTGAGGGCGACGAGCTGCTCGCCGCGGCCCTGCACCTCCTCGCGCACCGCCGCGTGCAGGGTGGACGGCGTGGTCATACGAGCCCCTCCTTCGGGGAGTTGGGGGAGGTGGGGGAGTCGGAGGGACGACGGGGGGAGAGGGGGCGGACGCCGACGGCCGGGCGCGGGTCCGCGCTGCGCAGGTCGCCGTAGCCGAGGCCCACGGCCGCGCCGACGAGCGCCACACCGCAGCACACCCCCCAGCTCCACTGATAGCCGGCAAGGGCGATGTGCCCGCCCGCGCCGCCGAGTCGATGCGCCGCGAACAGCCCGCCGATCACGGCCGCACCGATCGCCGCGCCCAGTGACAGCGCCAGTTCGTTGAGGCCGACGGCCAGGGCGGTCTGCCGCTCGGGCACGACCTCCGCCGACAGCGTCCGCGTGATCGACTCGAACAGGCCTGTCGCCAGACCCACGACCAGGGCGGATGCCACGTACTGGGGGAGCGTGCCGTGGAAGAGCGTCATACCGAGGAAGCCCAGCGCGACGAGCACGCCGCCGGCCGCGAGCACGGCCCGGTCGCCGATGCGGCGGGCGAGCCGTGGGGTCGCCGTGGAGCCGGCGAAGCCCGCGACCACCATCGCCAGCGACACGGTCGCGATGGACTGCGGCCCCAGATCCATCCCGTACCCGGTGACCGCCGGATCGGCCCCCAGGAAGAGGGCGTTGGCTCCCAGGAAGCCGATCGTGCCGAACGCCGCGCAGAACGTGTGGGCGCTCACCACCGCCAGCCGCCGGTCCCGCAGCATCCGTACGTTCACGAGCGGATGTCGCGCGCGCAGCTCCACCGCCACCCAGGCGCCGAGGACCACCGCCGCGAGCAGCGCGGTCCCCAGGGAGCGCACCGACGCCCAGCCCCACGCGCCGCCCTGCGCGAGCACCAGGACGAGCGCCACCAGACCCGCGGTCAGCAGGGCCGCCGCCCCGAAGTGGAACCGGCCGCCGCGGGGCCCGTCGCTGTCCGGCAGCACGAGACCGGCGACCAGGGCGAGCAGCGCCACCGGCACCGCCGCCCAGAGCCCCGCCACGGCGTGCCGTTCGCTGAGCGCGCCCGCGACGAGACCTCCCACCCCGATGGCGATGAGCAGCGCGCCGACCAGCAGCGAGATGCCACCTCGGCCGCGCTCCGGGGCACGCGAGCGCAGGATTCCCGCGAGCAGCGGGAAGAAGCCGACGAGCGCGCCCTGCAGCACCACGCCCACGGTGAGTGTCGCCGCCGTCGGCCACACCGCCATCAGCAGCGACCCCGCGGCCACCATCGTCAGCGCGAGGCGAAGCAGCCGCCGGTGCCCGTACAGGTCGCCGAGCCGGGACAGCAGCGGCGTCAGCACGGCGAACGCGCACTGCGACAACAGGTACAGATTGTTCTGGCCGACACCGTCGATACCGAGCCGTCGGCCCAACTCCGGCAGCAGGGGCGTGAGATAGCCCTGCACGACGCCGCTGAACACGATGACGACCGCCATCGCGCCCAGCATCCCTCTACCGGTGCCCGCCCTGCCGGTACCGCTGACCCTGCCTGTGCCCATCGGGGCGTCCCTTCTGGTGGCCGGAACCCAAAGTGCTGGTTACTGTGCGGGCGTCGGCCGCATGCGGCGGCGAAATCACGAGAATGATGCGGGGAGGGCATGTGAGATGCGAGAAACGGTCATCACCAGCGAACTGGACCTGGCTCTCGTCAACGCGCTGCAGCTACGGCCCCGGGCGCCCTGGACCGATCTCGCGCCGGCCCTCGGCGTCACCGCGAGCACCCTCGCCCGGCGCTGGGAGCGGCTGACCGAGGAGGGCCTGGCCTGGGTCTACGCCGCGCCCGGCCGGGAGTTCTCCCGCAATCGCTGCACGGCGTTCGTGCTGCTGCGCTGCCGCCCCGGCACCCGGGTGGCCCTCGCCGAGCGGCTGAGCGGGTTCGAGGAGGCCGTGACGATCGAGCTGACCGGGCCCGGCAGCGCCGACCTGCTCCTCGACGTGCTCGCCCCGGACCTGCCCGCTCTCACCCGCTTCCTCACGACCCGGCTCGAACAGCTGCCGGACCTCGTCTCCGTCGACTGCCTCTTCGCCACGTCCCTCTCCGTCGAGGGCAGTCGCTGGCGGCTGCGCGCGCTCGCCCCCACCCAGATGACGGCCCTCGGGACGGCCGGCGCGGGAGCGCGCGAACCGTCGCCGGGGCTCGCGCCGGACGGTGTGGACCGGGCGTTGATGGACGCGCTCGTGCGGGACGGGCGGCTCGGCCTGGCCGCGCT
>NZ_JAAGMG010001004.1 GCF_010548525.1 Streptomyces sp. SID14478 | reverse complement strand
GAGTCCCGGTGCCGGGGGCGAAGCCGGGCCCGGCGTGCACGACACTCGTGGCGCCCGCCGCGGCGGGCAGGCCGAAGACTCATGGAGCCCGTCGGCCCCGCACCGCTCGGGACCGACGGCCCGGGCGCCCCTGGCTCAGGCGCGATAGCCCAGCACGGTCATCATCCCCGCCTCCGAGTGGTACACGTTGTGGCAGTGGACCATCCACAGGCCCGGGTTGTCCGCGTCGAAGTCCACCGTCAGCGTCCCGTTCGGCAGCACGACCGCCGTGTCCTTGCGGGGGCCGCCCGCCACGTTCGCCAGCGAGAACGTGTGGCCGTGCAGATGGACGGGGTGCCACATCGACGTCGAGTTGGCGAAGACCAGACGGACCCGCTCGCCCGCGCGGACCGGATGGCGCTGCTGCGCGGTGTACGGCTTCTTGTCGAAGGCCCAGTCGTACGCGGCCATGCCGCCGGTCAACTGGAGCCTGATCGTACGGTCCGGGTCACGGGCCGGCAGGGCCACCGAGGGGTCCGCCCGGAGCCGGTCCGCCGTCAGCAGGCGGCCGTCCAGCTCCTTCGGACGGACGCCCGGGGCGGGCGCCGCCCCCGCCCCGGTCCGCAGCACCGCGAGCGCCGACGCCTTCTTGCCCTCCGCGAGCGCCGTCAGCGGGAAGACGCCGTCGCCCGCCGTCACCAGTACGTCGTAGCGCTCGCCCATGCCGAGCAGCAGGGCGTCCGTCTTCGCGTGCCGCACGGGGAAGCCGTCCGTGTGCGTCACCGTCATCTCGTGGCCGCCGAGCGCGACACGGAACGCCGTGTCCCCGCCCGCATTGATCAGCCGCAGGCGGATGCGGTCCCCGGGGCGGGCCGTGAAGGAGGAAGGGGCCTGCGGCGTCCGGCCGTTGACCAGATAGGACGGGTACGCCACGTCGCCCGCGTCGCCGCCGAGCAGCTCGCTCCTCGCGCCCATCAGCATCCGGGACGGGCCGGAGGGGGAGGCGGGGGCGGACGGCGACGAGGTCTCCTCCGTGCCCATCGCCGCCATGCCTCCTCCGGGCTCCGTCCCGTGGGACCCCGACCCCGACATGGTGTGCCCGGAGTGGGCCCCGCTGCCCGCGTCGCCCATGCCGCCGCGCAGCTCGGCGAGGACCGCGTCCGGTGTCGAACCGTCCACCCCGTCGACCCAGTCGTCGAGAACGACCACCCACTCCTTGTCGTACGACAGCGGCTCCTTGGGGTCGTCCACGATCAGCGGCGCGTACAGCCCGCGGTCCTGCTGGGTGCCGGAATGCGGGTGGAACCAGTACGTCCCCGGATGGGGGACCGTGAAGCGGTAGGTGAAGTCGGCCCCGGGGGCGACGGACTTCTGGGTGAGGCCGGGGACGCCGTCCATGTCGTTGCGCAAGGAGATGCCGTGCCAGTGCAGGGACGTGGGCTGCGGGAGGTGGTTGGCGAGGGTCAGGGCGAGCGTGTCACCCGCGCTCACCCGGACCTCCTTGCCGGGCAGGTCGCCCCCGTACGACCAGGACCTGACGGTGCGGCCGCCCAGGTCGAGCGGGGCCGCGGCGGCGGTGACCCGGACGGTGCGGACCGGGCCCGAGCCGCGCCGGCGCTCGGCGGCAGCGACCG
>NZ_JAAGMG010000965.1 GCF_010548525.1 Streptomyces sp. SID14478 | reverse complement strand
GACGACCGGCTTGCGCGCCCGCGCGGCGCGGGCCAGGACGCGGGCGGCGACCCGCGGGTCCGGCGGCTTCGACACCAGCAGGATCAGCGCGCAGCCGGGGTCGGCGTCGAGCAGCTCGAACGCGTCGAGCGTGGTGCGCCCGCCGATCTCCGCGCTCAGGTCCCGGCCCCCGGTGCCGATCATCTGCCGCACGCCTTCACCCGCTGCGTCGAGGAGGCAGGAGACCTGTTGAAGTCCCGTGCCGGACGCGCCGATCAGGCCGATCCGGCCGGGCCGCAGGGCGTTGGCGAAGCCGAGGGGGACGCCGTCGACGAGGGCGGTGCCGCAGTCGGGGCCCATGGCGAGCAGGCCGAGGCGGTGGGCCTCCTGCTTGAGGCGGATCTCCTGGTCGAGGGGCACGTTGTCGCTGAACACGAAGGCGTGTTGGCCGCAGCGCAGCGCCTTGAGCGCCTCGGCGGCCGCGTAGGGGCCGGGGGTCGAGACGAGGGCGAGACCGGTGGCGGGGTCGGTCTCGGTCAGTGCGCGGGGCGCCGGGGCGCCGCTCTCCGCGCCGGCAGCGGCGTCCTTGGCCGGCTGTTCGAGCAGCCCGTCGAAGGCCGCGACGGCGCGCTCCAGGGCGTCGGCGTCACCGCGCAGGGCGATGAGCAGGTCGGCGGGGCGGGCGGATTCGCCGTCGGCGGTGAGCAGTCGGGCGTCGGCGAGGAGACGGAGGTTGGGTGCGGTGGCCATGACGAGGCTCGCCGTCTCGACGCCGGGCAGCGAGGACAGCTGACGGGCGGTGCGCATCAGGGCGACGGAGTCGGCGTACGCGTCCCGCCGGACCACGTTCAACGTGCTTACTTCTGGGGGAAGTTGTCCGGTGGCGGTGTGCGGGGTTCGCTCCATGCACCGACGGTACGGCCGCCTCCCCGCGGGGGTCTTCGGCGACCGGTGCCAGTGCGCGAGCGGTGATCATCGGCAGCCGGTGACAATGACCCGGGCGGGCACGGCCCTCTCAGCCGGCGCGGGCGCGCAGCAGCCGGTGCGCGTGGACGGCGAGTTCCGTCTGCAGGCGGCGCATGGGGTCCTTGTCGGGGGCGCCGGTGAGCCGCTCGATCTGCTTGAGGCGGTAGCGCAGGGTGTTGTAGTGGACGTGGAGCTCCTCGGCGGCCTCCACGCCGTTGCGGTCGTGGCGCAGGTACACGGCGAGGCTGTGGACGAGGCTGCCGTCGTGGCGGGTGTCGTAGCGCAGCAGCGGGCCGAGGGCGTCGTCGACGAGGGCCCGCAGTTCGGGCGCGGGCAGTTGGTCGAGCAGCCGGTAGATGCCGCTCTCCTCGTGCAGGCGCACGAACGACCGTGCGGCACCGTCGAGTTCACGGCCCAGGGCGAGCGCGCCGAGCGCCTCGCTGTGGCTGAGGTGGAGTTCGGCGAAGTCGGCGCGGACGGTGCCCGCGCCGACGGCGACCGTGTTGCCGGGGCAGGCGGCGGCGACCGCGCGGC
>NZ_JAAGMG010000925.1 GCF_010548525.1 Streptomyces sp. SID14478 | reverse complement strand
GCTGGCTGGCGCCCGGCGGACACCTCTTCGTGGAGACGAGCGAGCACCAGGCCGCGGCCGCGAGGTCGGCCGTCCGCGCGGCCGGCCTGCGGGCGCAGGTGGTGCGGGACGACGACCTCTACGCGACGGTGATCATCGCGACGATGCCCCGCACCTCCTGAAGGAGGCGGCACTCACGTCCCGTAGGACACCCGCACGTCCTTGAACCCCAGTGAGTGCAGCAGTCCCTTCAGCATGTCGGTCGTGTTGCGCTCGGCGCGGCCGGTCAGGCCACTGCTCTTCGCGGCGTCCCCGATGTGCCGGGTGGCGAGCTTGCGTACGGCCCGCTCGTCGTTCGGGTTGTCCGAGAACAGGTCGCCGAGCCGGTCGAGCAGACCCCGCTGCTTCGACACGGCGTAGGAGCGGTCCGCGTCGAGGGCGGGAGTCGCGAGCCGTGCGTGCGGCAGCTTCAGCGTCGCCGACGTCCGGTCGTCGTTCACCCGTACGTCCCCGTCGTCGACCTTCCCGAGGTCCACGTACGCGTCGACGCTTCCGGCCCCGACGTACAAGGTCCTCGTGCCCCGCAGCGCGTCCGGGAGGTACTTGGTGTCCTTCTCCAGGTCCACCACGACCTGGAAGTTCCCGGACGCTGCGTCGTAACGGCTCAGGTCCCGCACGGACTTGAGCAGCGCGGGTCCCGACCGGTCGTGCGTCTCGGTGCCGAACACGTCGTCAAGCTGGTGGAACAGGCGCAGTCCGGTGAAGACCAGCACCAGCACCACGACGACCGCAACCACGGCCTTCGCCCAGCGGGTCAGTGGTAGAGCCCTCGGCATCATGGCGGAAACCTCCTTCCTCAGGAGGTCGAGTGCCACCGTATCCGTTGATCACGCCCCCGGCGGCCGTCCGGTCCCGCGCACCGGGCGGTCGCCCGCCACCCGCGACCACCACACTCCCTCCCCGCGCGTGAGTACCGGAAGGGCCAGTTCCATCTCCCGCACCCTGCGCGCGGTCAGCTCCCCGCAGATCAGCCAGGACTCCCTTCCACCCGTCGTCTCGCCGAACTCGGCGCCCAGGGCGGCAAGTTCGGCGGTCACGGGGGCGAGGGCGTCCAGCGGAACCTCGGCCTCGAAGGAGTGCACCGGCTCGAAGACGCGCGTCCCCGCCCGCTCCACGGCCTGCCGTGTCATGAGCGCGGTCACGGTACGAAAGTCCCCGGCGACGCTCACCGGGGAGTCGAACCCGGAGCGGATCAACGTCACATGACAGTCCGTCACGGGCCAGCCGTGCGGCCCTCCTTGCGCGAGGGTGGCCCGCACCGTGTCCGCGATCGCCTGGTGGAACGCCCGGGGGAGCGCGCCCAGTTCGGTCTCGTACGAGAAGACGCGCCCGCAGCCGGGCGGTCCCGGCTCGACCCGCAGGCCGACGGTCGCGGGCAGCCCGGTCGTGCTGCGTCGCCCCATCTCCTCGATGGCCTCACCCGTGCCCGCGAGCCGCTCGACGCAGCGGATCCGGCTCGGCTCGAACCGTGCCTCGATGCCGTACTCCTGCGTGAGCGTGGCCCCGAGGACCTCCTTCTGCACCTCCCCGTACAGCAGCAGCGCCGTGCTGCCGTCGGGTTCCGCGCGGGCGTGGAGCAGTGGGTCCTGGTCGGCCAGTTCGAGCAGGGCCGACCGCAGCGCGGCGCCCTGCCCGGAGCGCACCGCGCGGGCCAGCGTCTCCAGCGTCGGCGGGGCGAAGCGCGCGTGTCCGCCCGAAAGTTCACCGAGCCGGTCGCCGACCCGGAGCCCGACCGTGGCGCGCACCTGCGCGATCTGCCCGGGCCCGGCCACGGGGTCCGCCGGGTCCGTGGCGGCGACGACCCGGATCCCGGTGAGCCGGCCGGCGATCCGTTCCGTGCCGCCCTCGGTGTCGCGGCGCAGGAACGTCACCTTCTGCCGGGCCCGCACCTCGCCCTCGTACAGGCGCAGATAACCGATCCGCTCCCCGACGGGGCCGCGCCGCACCGCGAACACCGTGCCCGACGGCCGCGCCGACGCCGCCCCGCCCTTGGTGGGGACGGGGAGGAACGCCCTGACGGCATCGACGAGTTGGGGCACTCCCTGGCCGCCGAGGGCGGAGCCGAACAGGACCGGGTGGAGCAGCCCGTCACCGGTTCGTGCCGCCAGCGAGGCCCGCACCGCCTCGGCGTCCGGCGGCGGCCCGTCGACCAGCGCGGCGAGGATCGTGTCGTCCACCTCGGCCAGCGTCCGGGCGGCGGCGTCCCGCACGGCCGGGTCGTCGAGACGGCGGGCGGTCACGGCGGCGTGCGGCGTTCCGGCGTCGCGGACGTCCGCCAGCGGCACGACGTGCGGGGTGAGGCGACGGCGGATGTCGTCGAGCAGCGGGGCGACGCGCGCGCCCGCCCGGTCGATCTTGTTGACGAACACGAGCGTGGGCAGCCCGAGGCGCCGCAGCGTCTTGAGCAGCACGCGCGTCTGCGCCTGCACACCCTCCACGGCAGAGATCAGCAGGACGGCCCCGTCGAGCACGTCGAGGGCGCGTTCGACCTCGGCGATGAAGTCGCTGTGGCCCGGGGTGTCGATGAGGTTGATCTGGGTGTCGCCGACGGTGAACGCGGCCACGGCCGAGCGGATCGTGATGCCGCGCTGCCGCTCGATCGCGCCGGTGTCGGTGCGGGTGTCACCGCCGTCGACGCTGCCGAGCCGGTCGATGGCGCCCGTGTCGAACAGGAGCCGCTCGGTGAGGCTGGTCTTACCGGCGTCGACGTGGGCGAGAATGCCGATGTTCAGGGTCGTGCGTACCTGCGGGGTCTGCATGGAAGGTCGAGTCCTCGAGAATCGTCCGGCGGGGTCGCTGAACTGCTTCGAGGAATCGGCGCATTCGGGTCTCCTGAACAGGTGTGGGCACTGGCCCGCCTATGGTGCGCAGCGCGTCACCGTCAGGCGCAACTCATTTTCCCTGGCCGGTGAACTGGCGTACGTACCGCTTCTGCCAGGGCGTCTCCACCGCGCGCCGGTCGTAGTGCGTGCGCACATAGGCGACGGCCTCGGCGGCCGGCACCCCGTCCAGGACCGCCAGACAGGCGAGCGCCGTCCCGGTACGGCCCCGGCCGCCCGCGCAGGCCAGTTCCACCCGCTCGCCGGCGGACCGCAGCCAGGCGTCCCGC
>NZ_JAAGMG010000889.1 GCF_010548525.1 Streptomyces sp. SID14478 | reverse complement strand
GGCAGGCCCGGGGCGTCCGCGGGCACCTGGGCCGTGATCCCCGCGGCCGTCAGCGCGGCCCGGGCGCCGGCGAGTTCGGCGGCGAGGCGGGGTCGGCGGTAGCCGGTGACGGCCTCGCGCACGTCGACCAGGGCCTGTCGGCTGACCTTCTCGATGTCGGCGACCTGGTCGGCGGCCTTGGCCGGCTGGTCGGGGAGCATCCGGCCCGCCAGTTCGCTCTTGAGTGTGATCAGCGACAGGGAGTGGCCGAGCAGGTCGTGCAGGTCACGGGCGAGCCGGAGGCGCTCCTCGTTCGCGGCGAGCTGGGCGACCTGGGCGCGGGCCTCCTGCAACTCCCGTGTCGTGCGCACCAGTTCGCGTACGCCGATCATGGAGAAGCCGCCGAGCAGGGTGGGGATGAGCAGCCAGTACTCCGGGCTCGCGCCCATCAGCAGTCCGACGACGAGCAGGGCTGCCGTCGAAGCGACGATGGCAGGCCGCGTCCACCGCAGGGGAAGGACCGCCCCGCAGGCCACGGAGACGTACACGAACAGGACGAGCCAGTCGTCGCCGAGGGTGAAGGACATGACGACGGCGAACACCGGCAGCACGGCCAGGCAGACCTGCGCGGCGATCCGGCCCAGGGTCCGGCCCATCTGCCGCACGACGAGCCCCACGTAGCAACCGCCGAACGCCGCGAGCCCCAGCCAGCCGAGGGTCGTGGCGAGCGGCGTGTGGTTGCCCTGGAGCAGATCGGCGACGGGGCTGCCGAGGAAGGCCAGCCACATGGCGATCCAGACCAGCTTCACGTAGAAGTCGCGGCGGGTCTCGGGAGGCTGGCCGATCCTGGGGATGCGCTCCGCGCCGTCCGTCTGCATACTCACGCCTTCAACGTGTCCTTCCGGTACAGCCAGGCCGCGCCGCCCGCGAAGAGCAGGAAGTAGACCACGATGAGCGCGACGTCCTTGGCGTGCGGGGCGTTGCCCAGCTCGATGGCCTGGCCCAGGCCGGCGTACGCGTGCGTGGGCAGCCACTTGGCGATGTCCTGCAGCCACTGCGGGAACGTCGTGGTCGGCATCCACAGGCCGCCCAGGATGGACAGGCCGAAGTAGACGATCATCGTGATCGGGCGGACCGCGTCGCCGGAGGCGAGATAGCCGATGGCGACGCCGAGCGCGGCGAAACAGAGGCTGCCGGCCCAGATCGCCGCGGTCAGCGCGAGCCACTGCCAGGCGTCGAACCGTACGTCCTTGAAGGCGGCGGCGACCACGAAGACGATGACGATGGACGGGAGCGAGACGACCGCGGCGCTGGCGGTCTTGGCGAGGACGTAGCCGCGCCCCGGCAGCGTCGTCAGCCTCAACTGCCGCACCCAGCCGCTCTCCCGCTCCTTCGCGATGCGCTCGCCGTTGCCCATGAGGACGGCGGTCAGGGCGCCGAAGGAGGCCATGGAGACCATCATGAACGCGGGCAGGCTCAGGCCCGTGCCGTCGACGATGTCCGTGCTGTCGGCCGAGCCGGCGATCAGCAGGAAGAGGATCGAGGGGTACAGCACGGAGAAGAACAGGAACTTCTTGTTGCGCAGGGCGCGGGTGATCTCCAGCTTGATCAGGCTGTTCATGACGCCTTCGCCTCCTGCGCGGCTTCTTCCGCGGTCGTGATGGCCACGAAGGCCTGTTCCAGGCCGAGGCCGGCGACCTCGAGGTTGCGGGGGTAGACGCCGAGGCCGTACAGCGCGTGCACGGTCGCGTCGGCGTCGGTGGACTGGATGCGGACGGTGTGACCCGAGATGTCGACGCTGGTGAGGAACGGCAGCGCCTTGACGGCGGCGGTGTCGATCTCGCCCTCCAGGTCGAAGGAGACCTTGCGGGCGCCCGCCTTCGCCTTGATCTCGGCGGCGGTGCCGTCGGCGAGCAGGCGGCCGCGGTGCAGCACGAGCACGCGGTCGGCGATCGCGTCCGCCTCTTCCAGGTAGTGCGTGGCGAACAGGACGGTGCGGCCCTGGTCGGCCTGCTCGCGCATGGTCGCCCAGAACGCCTGGCGGGCCGTCACGTCCATGCCGGTCGTCGGCTCGTCCAGGACGATGAGGTCGCTGTCGCCGGCCGTGGCGAGGGCGAAGCGCACGCGCTGCTCCTGGCCGCCGGAGAGCTTGTTGACCTTGCGGTCGGCGATCTGGGCGATGTCGGCGCGAGCCAGCACGTCGCCGACCGGGTGCGGCTTGGGGTGCAGGGCGCAGGCCAGCTGGACCAGCTCGCGCACCGTCACCTCGTCCATGAGGCCGCCGCTCTGCAGCATGGCGCCGACCCGGCCCCGCACGATCGCGTCGCGCGGGGCGGTGCCGAAGACCCGGACGTCGCCGGTGTCCGCGGGGCGCAGCCCGAGCAGCAGGTCGAGGGTGGTGGACTTGCCCGCCCCGTTCGGGCCGAGCAGGGCGACGGTCTCCCCCGGGTGCAGGGCGAGGCTGAGGTCGTCGACGGCCTTGACGGCCCCGTAGGACTTCGTCACCCCCGTGAAGGTGACCGCTGCGTCTGTGTTCATACCCGACATCGTCCCCGGTCCGAGGGGCCGCGGGGCAGTGTCGGGTGTCGCGCGTCCCGCATGACATCTGTCATGCGGGACGCGCGGACAGGCCCTAGCTCGGGTTCGTCTCGATGGTCGCCGTGCGCTCCGCCGGGGTCTTGCCCAGCAGGGCCTTGCCCATGGCCTGGGCGACGTCCGTCGGCTGGACCGGGGTCTTCTTGCCGTTGCCCCGGGTGATGAGGACGCCGTCGAACGTCGTGCCGTAGAGCTGCTTGAGCGCGTCGCGGTCGTACGTCTCGACGAGCTTGCCGTCGATCGCCTTCATCCCGAGGATCTTCGGCAGCGACTTGTCCGGGCCGAACTGGATCGAGGCGGACCCCGCCTTGATCGTGACCAGGCCGGACATCGCGGGCTCGGCGAACTGCTGCATCTTCCGGTCGACCTCGGCGTCCGGGATCGTCGGCTGCTGCTCCGCCGTCGCCATCCGGACCGGCGTCGCCGCGCCCGTCTCGACCTGTGTCTGGTACGCCTGCTCGACGGCGTCGGTCGACTTGTCGACGTCGATGCCCTTGCCGGACTTGCCGTAGACCGCGACGGCCTTGCCCGGGACGAACCTGATCGTGCCGTCGCCGGACGCGGCGGCGCCGCCCGCGGCCTGCTGGAGCGCCGCGTGCAGCTTCTCCTCGTCGACGGGCATGACCGGTTCGACGACCCGTTCGTTGCCGAACAGCGAGCCGATCACGGAGACCGGGTTGTAGTCGCTGCCCGCGGCGGCGGACACGGTGGCCGCGCTGTCCAGGGACAGGCCCGCCTGGTCCGGCTTCAGCGCGACCGTCTTGCCGTCGACCTGGAGCTTCAGCGCCTGCTTCGTACGCTTGCCGAGCGTGTCGTCGAGCTTGGCGGCCGCCTGGTCGCGGGTGCCGCCGCCGATGTCGACGCCGAGGACGGTGGTGCCCTTGGGCACGTCGGAGTGGTTCATCAACAGGCCCGCGCCGTACGCGACTCCGGCCACGCCGACGACGCCCGCGCCGAGCAGGACCAGCTTGTTGCGGCCCTTCTTCTTTTTCGCGGGGGCCGGGGCCGGCGTGCTCTGCACCGGGTCGGGCAGCTTCGGCGGGACGTGCGGCGCGGAGGCCTGCGGGGTCGGCGCGAACGGGGAGCCGGGGCCCTGGCCCGTCTGCGGGACGACCGGGATGCCGCTGGTGAGCGTGTCGCCGGAGACATTGCCGCCGGACGGCTCGGGCGCCGGCTTCTGCGGCGTCAGGATCGCGGTGTCGTCGCTCATCCGGGGCGGCTGCTGGCCGCCCGCGGCGGGGCGGACGGCCGGGTTGGGCGCGAGCGGGGTCACCATCGGACCGTCG
>NZ_JAAGMG010000850.1 GCF_010548525.1 Streptomyces sp. SID14478 | reverse complement strand
GAGCGGCCGCAGTGCGGTGGCCGCCAGCGGGGACGGTCTGCGGGTGGACGTCTCCTCGCCCCCGGGCAGCAGCAGCACCACGCCGCCGACCGCCGCGGGCACGGGCCCCACCGCCTTGCCGAGCCTGGCCTCGCGGGCCGGCGTCGCTCGCTGCTGCATGACAGAACAGTGTCAGAAGCGCTGATGTACGCGACCCGTCCGCAGGGTCACTGTTACGTATCGACGGGCCGCCGGCGGATCACCGGCGGATCACTTTTTCCGGTGAACAGGCACGATCTACGCGCGTAGGAGTTAGAGTGCGGAAATGACGAGCCAGACACCGAACGTGCCCACCGCGGAACAGATCCGCCGCGCCCCCAAGGTGCTCCTGCACGACCACCTCGACGGCGGCCTGCGCCCCGGCACGATCGTCGACCTCGCGCGCGAGCAGGGGTACGAGAACCTGCCGGAGACCGATCCCGACAAGCTCGGCATCTGGTTCCGCGAGGCGGCCGACTCCGGTTCCCTGGAGCGGTACTTGGAGACGTTCGCCCACACCTGCGCCGTCATGCAGACCCGCGAGGCACTCTTCCGGGTCGCCGCCGAGTGCGCCGAGGACCTCGCCGAGGACGGCGTCGTCTACGCCGAGATCCGCTACGCCCCCGAGCAGCACCTGGAGCAGGGCCTCACCCTCGAAGAGGTCGTCGAGACCGTCAACGAGGGCTTCCGGGAGGGCGAGCGCCGCGCGAAGGAGAACGGCCACCGGATCCGCGTGGGCGCCCTGCTCACCGCCATGCGGCACGCCGCCCGCGCGCTGGAGATCGCCGAACTGGCCAACCGCTACCGCGACTTGGGTGTCGTCGGCTTCGACATCGCGGGCGCCGAGGCCGGCTTCCCGCCCACCCGCCACCTCGACGCGTTCGAGTACCTCAAGCGCGAGAACAACCACTTCACGATCCACGCCGGCGAGGCCTTCGGCCTGCCCTCCATCTGGCAGGCCCTGCAGTGGTGCGGCGCCGACCGCCTCGGCCACGGCGTCCGCATCATCGACGACATCCAGGTCGAGGGCGACGGCACGGTGAAGCTGGGCCGCCTCGCCTCGTACGTACGCGACAAGCGCATCCCGCTGGAGATGTGCCCGACCTCGAACCTCCAGACGGGCGCGGCCACTTCGTACGCCGAGCACCCGATCGGGCTCCTGCGCGAGCTGCGGTTCCGCGTCACGATCAACACGGACAACCGCCTCATGTCGGGGACGTCGATGAGCCGCGAGTTCACCCACCTCGCCGAGGCCTTCGCCTACACGCTCACCGACTTCGAGTGGTTCACCGTGAACGCGCTCAAGTCGGCCTTCATCCCGTTCGACGAGCGCCTCGCGATGATCAACGACGTGGTGAAGCCGCTCTACGCCGAGCTGCGCTCGGAATGGCTCTTCAAGTAGGCCCCGACAGGCCCTTGCGCGGCTCGTGGTCAACACGGGGTTGACGGCGATCGACCGATTACCGTCCCGTGGCCGCCGCTCCCGCCGCGCCGGTCTGACCTGCGGTTCAGTGCCTGTTGCGAGGCGATCTTGAGCGGTTCGGGCGGAGGGGCGGCAGTAACTCCTCGGTGATGTCGCGTGTTTGCCGGACACGGAAGCGCATCACCCAGGAAGCAAGGAACAAGGGACCTCATGAAGCAGTCTGCCGCCAAGACCCTCGGTGTCGCCGCCCTCGGCGTCGCCTTCGCCGCCGCCGGTGCCGGTGCCGCGAACGCCGCCCCCGGCGTTCCGGACGCCGCCGGGGCCGTCGGATCCGTCACCTCGATGCTCCCGGTCGAGCAGGCGGCGAAGACCCTGCCCGCCGGCGCCCCCGAGTCCCTGGCCGCCGGACAGAACGCGCTGGGCAGCACGCTGCACACCGCCCCGGCCGCGCTGCCGGGTGGCAACGGCGGCGACCCCGTCTCGGGCCTGCTCGGCGGTCTGCCGACGAAGGGCCTGCCCACGCAGGGCCTGCCGGTCGGTGGCGGTCTGCCCGCCCTCGGCTGACCCGGAGCACGACGAAGGGGCGCACCCGCGATTCGCGGGTGCGCCCCTTTTTCCGTTCCGTACGAGTGAGGGGTGCGCGGCGCTCAGGTCACCAGGCCTGGCGGACCTTGCCCTCGCTGGGGAACAGGATCCACAGCGCGATGTAGAGCACGAACTGCGGGCCGGGCAGCAGGCACGAGAGCACGAAGATCACGCGCATCGTGGTCGCGGAGGTGCCGAAGCGCCGTGCCAGCGCTGCGCACACTCCGCCGATCATCCGTCCGTTGGTGGGGCGGGCCAGGGCGGTCATGGTGGGCTCCTTCGCGAACCGTTCCGTGGGTGTTCCTTACGCTTTCGAAGGTACGGTCACGAACCGGTCAAAGCGTCAGCTCACGGGGCCATGCCGACCCTGGTAATCGTCGGGGTCGGACCCTGGGCCGGCTCCTGCTGGGGGAGGGCCGCGGGCTCGGCCCAGCGGCGTAGCCGGACCCTGAGGGCGGGCACCAGGGCGAGGTGGGCGAGGGCCACGCCGACGCTGTTGAGCAGCAGCGAGTCGATGTCCACGACCTGGCCGGGAACCCCGGTCTGCAGCAGCTCGATGCCGAGCGAGATCAGCGCGCCGGCCGCGACCGTGCGCACGAACGAGCCCCACACGGAGACGTACAGGCGGCCGCCGGCCAGCGGCAGCAGGACGCCGAGGGGGGCGAGCAGGGCGAGCCCCTCACCGATGCGGCGGGCGCCCTCCTGCCAGCCGAGCGCGAGATCGGCCCGGATCCCGGCCAGCGGATGCAGGTTCGCGGCGCTGACCCAGGGCACCTCCAGGGGGCGCAGCGTGACCCAGCCGACGAGCACGAGATGCACGGCGAGGATGACGATCCCTGCCGTACGGAAGCGGATGACGGCCCCCTGGCCGTCCGAGCTGTGGCGCTGCACGACCCCCTAGACGCCGGGGGTGGGACGATCGGTTCCGCACGGCCGGGTGAGGCGCGGCTCACCCTCCGTTCCCGCCCCGCGGTCACAGCCAGGTGGTGGCCGCCCACACGGTCACGGCCGTCGTGACGACGAGCCCGATGTTGAGGGCGATGCGGCGGTCCCCGCCGGTCAGGTGGACGACGATCGCGCCGCACTGCAGCAGCAGGAACCCGATCGCCGCGGCCATCGCGAGCCAGGGCGCGATGCCGGTCAGCGGCGGCAGGACCAGCCCGGCCGCCCCGAGCAGCTCGACCACCCCGAGCGCCCGCACCGCGGGCAGCGGCACGCGGTCGACCCAGGCCATCATCGGGCGGAGCCGGTCCCGGCCGCGGGAGACCTTCATCGCGCCTGCGTAGAGGTAGAAGAGGGCGAGCAGTCCGGCGAGGATCCAGTACGCGATGTCCATGCCGGCAAGTGCACCGCCGGTGGCTCGCGCCTGTCCAAGACCTCTTCCGCGCCGCCGATACCGCATGGGTATCGTTGCAGCGTGGAGCTACGTACCCTGCGCTACTTCGTGGCGGTCGCCGAGGAACTCCACTTCGGCCGGGCCGCCACGCGCCTGCACATGAGCCAGCCGCCGCTGAGTCGGGCGATCAAGCGGCTGGAGGCCGAGGCCGGTGCCCCGCTCCTCGTCCGCGCGCCCGGGGGCGTGACGCTCACCCCGGTGGGCACGGTGCTGCTCGACGAGGCGCGGAGCCTGCTCGACCACGCCGACCGGCTGCGCGTCCGCGTGGCCACGGCGG
>NZ_JAAGMG010000794.1 GCF_010548525.1 Streptomyces sp. SID14478 | reverse complement strand
ACCGGCTCGTCCACCAGCCGGAGGACCAGTCGTGCTCGTCGGAGGTCGCCGTCGACGCCCCCGCGGTGAGCGGAACGGACAGCGCACCGTCCACCGCCGCCGCGCCCCCGATGTCCTTCGACGCCGCCTCGACCGACGCCGAGACCGGCAGGCCGAGGTCGGTGCCGTCGAGACCGGTCACCGTGAGCCGCACGTAGTACGTGCCGGGCAGCGGGTCGTTCGCCCACGGCTCGGACCAGGCCCGCACCGTGCGCAGCGTGCACGCGAGGTCGGCCCGCGCCGCGTCCGTGGCGACGGTGCGCGCCTGCGTCCCGTACTGGCACGGCTGGCGGCGGCGCAGCCCGTCGTACACGTCGATCCGCCAGGTCTGGGCGCCGTGCCGGGTCTGTGCGTCGGGCAGGTCCACCGTGGCCCGCACCGTCGGCCGCTGTCCCGCGTCGGCCGGGAACGACCAGTACAGGTAGTCACCCGTGGACCCGTCCGCCGTGGCCTTCTGCTCCTGCGCGATCGGCGTCGCCGTGCGGAACGACGTGCCCGCCTCGGTCGGTGCCTTCTGCGTCGCGTCGTCGGCGGCGGCGCTCCCCGTGCCCAGCGCCAGCGACGCGAGAGCCAGCGCGCATCCCGTCAACAGCCTCATGTGACGCATCAGTTGGTCCTCCATACGGCGACACGCCAGCGCGAGACCCAGCCCCACAGCACACCCGCGAGGAATCCGACCACGACCAGCGCGGCCAGCAGCCACCAGCCGTGGCCCAGGCCGAACGCGGCCACGTCGGACGCCTGGTCCGGACCGTCCACCACGTCGACCGTCAGCTCCAGGGGCAGACCCGGGCTGGTCTTCACGGAGGCGGGCGCGGAGTAGGAATGCGACACCTGCAGGCACACGGACTCGGCCTGCGCCTCGTCGTCGTCCAGCTCCGGCTTCGGATAGCGCAGCCCCGTCGAGATGACGTCGGTGCGTCCGTCGCCGGACTCCTGACCGCGCACGATCTCCCGCCCGTGGGCGGTGACCGCGCGCAGCAGCACGCCGTAGTCCCGGTTCACGGCCCGGTCGGCCGCGACGCTCACCGAAGCGCGCAGCTCCTCGCCGGGCTCGACGTCCACCCGGTAGTAGCGGTGCTCGCCGAACGTCTCGCGGTCCGTGTAGAGGCCGGACTTCAGCGGGGGCGCGTCCGCGCACCGCGCGGCCCCGTCGACGGCCACGGGCGTGACCACCGGATCGGCCGCACGGTCCACCAACTGCCCGACCCTGTCGGTCAGTTCCTCCTTGTGGCGCACCGAGGTGTACGTCCCCCCGGTGGCGTCGGCGATGCAGGAGAGCTGCTCGCGCGTCTTGGCGTCGGCGACCAGGCCGAGGGTGTCGATGGTGAGACCGATGCCCTTCGCGGATATCTCGCGGGCCACCTCGCACGGGTCGAGGGGCTGGCAGGTGTCCTCGCCGTCACTGATGAGGACGATGCGCTTGGTGGCGTCCGTGGCGCGGAAGTCGTCGGCCGCCTTGAGCAGGGCCGGGCCGATCGGCGTCCAGCCGGTGGGCTGCAGCGTGGCGACCGCTGTCTTCGCCTCGGTGCGGTCCAACGGGCCCACGGGGTAGAGCCGTTGGGTGTCCTTGCAGCCCGTCTTGCGGTTCTCGCCCGGGTAGTTGGCGCCGAGCGTGCGGATGCCGAGCTCGACCTCCTTCGGCGTCGCGTCGAGCACCTCGTTGAACGCCTGCTTCGCCGCGGCCATCCGGGAGTCGCCGTCGATGTCGCGGGCGCGCATGGATCCGCTGACGTCCAGGACGAGTTCGACCTGGGGAGCGGGTCTGTCGTCGGTCTCGTCCGCGTACGCCTGCGTGGCCGGCAGGCCGCCGACGGCCAGGGCGGCGAGCAGGGTGCACAGACCCGCCGCCAGCCGTTGTCTGATGATCATCGGCGGATCTTATGGATCAGTGCCCGCCGATGCCAAAACGGCGGCCGGGGACGTCCCGCATGCCCCACTTGTGGTGAGGGGCTCGTAGTGGGGGGACGTGGACCCGTGGCTCCCGGAGGAGGCGCTGCCGCCCGGTGCGCCGCTGCCTCGACGGCCGCCCGCGCACGGCGTATAGCCTGGGCGGGTGCTCAGAGAGATCACCGTGACCCGGTACGTGACGCCCCTGCACACCGGAGGCTCCGTACCCGGTGTGGTGGAGGCCGACGACCTCGGTACGTACGTGCTGAAGTTCACCGGCTCCGCGCAGGGAGTCAAGGCGCTCGTCGCCGAGATCGTCGTCGGGGAGCTGGCGCGCCGGCTCGGCCTGCGCTTCCCCGAGCTGGTGCTCGCCCGCTTCGACCCGGCGGTCGCGGCCGACGAGCCGCACCAGGAGGTCCAGGACCTGCTGCGGGCGAGCGCGGGGGTGAACCTGGGCATGGACTTCCTGCCGGGCGCCGCCGACTTCACGCCCGAGGTGGCCGAGGTCTTCCCGGTCGACCCGCTGGAGGCCGGCCGGATCGTCTGGCTGGACGCGCTCACCGTCAACGTCGACCGGACGGTGCACAGTGCGAACCTGATGGTCTGGCCGACGTTCGGTACGGCCCCGCCGCGGCTGTGGCTCATCGACCACGGGGCGGCGCTCGTCTTCCACCACCGCTGGGACGCGGCGGCCCCCGAGAAGGCGTACGACTTCCGCCACCACGCGCTCGGCGGCCACGGGCCCGACACCCGCGCGGCCGATGCGGAGCTTTCCCCGCAGGTGACGGAGGAGTTGCTGCGGGAGGTCCTCGCGCTGGTGCCGGACGCCTGGCTGACGACCGACTTCGCCTCCCCGGACGAGGCGCGGGACGCGTACGTCACCTATCTGCTGGCCCGCGCCCGCGCTTCTGAGGCGTGGCTGCCCACGGACTTCCCGAGCCGGGACGAGCTGGCGGCCGCGGATGCGCGGCGGGCCGCCGCGACGGAGCGGGGGCGGCCCGCTTGGCTGAAGCGGGTCCCTGATCTGCACGGTAAGCCGGGGGCCGAGCGGGACTGGTCTGCGCATCTGGGGTGAGCAGGCGTCGCCGTCGGGCGGCCGACGGCCGGTGGGGCTTCTCGCGCGGTTCCCCGCGCCTCTGACAGGCCTGCGGCCTTCAGGGGTGGTGGTGCGGGAAAGCCCCCGGCGCCGTGCGGTGCCGGGGGCTTCGGTACGGGTGTCAGCCCAGCTGCTCGTACGCCGGGAGGGTGAGGAAGTCCGCGTAGTCCGCGTCCAGGGAGACCTGGAGCAGCAGGTCGTGGGCCTGCTGCCACTTGCCGGCCGCGAAGGCCTCCTCGCCGATCTCGGCCTTGATGTTCGCCAGTTCCTCGGCGGCGACCTTGCGGGCCAGCTCGGCGGTGGCGGTGTCGCCGTTCTCGAAGACGACGCCGGCGTTGATCCACTGCCAGATCTGCGAGCGGGAGATCTCGGCGGTGGCCGCGTCCTCCATGAGGTTGAAGATGGCGACGGCGCCCAGGCCCCGCAGCCACGCCTCGATGTAACGGATGCCGACCTGGACGGCGTTGACGAGACCGTCGTAGGTGGGCTGCGCGTCGAGCGAGTCGATGGCGATGAGGTCACCGGCGGCGACGCTCACGTCCTCGCGCAGGCGCTCCTTCTGGTTCGGCCTGTCGCCGAGGACCGCGTCGAAGGAGGCCATGGCGATCGGGACCAGGTCGGGGTGCGCGACCCACGAGCCGTCGAAGCCGTCGCCGGCCTCGCGGTCCTTGTCGTTCTTGACCTTCTCGAACGCGACCTTGTTGACCTCCGCGTCCTTGCGGGACGGGATGAAGGCCGCCATGCCGCCGATGGCGTGCGCGCCGCGCTTGTGGCAGGTGCGGAC
This sequence comes from Streptomyces sp. SID14478, assembly GCF_010548525.1. Taxonomy (GTDB): domain Bacteria; phylum Actinomycetota; class Actinomycetes; order Streptomycetales; family Streptomycetaceae; genus Streptomyces. The sequence continues at coordinate 1,416 of NZ_JAAGMG010000794.1, read as the reverse complement.
GAGGAGCTCGGTGTACGCGCGCATGAACGGCGCGGTCATCGTGACCAGGTTGCGGTCCGGGAGCACGAACTTCTGGCCGCCGTCACGGAAGTTCTTGACGATGGAGAAGAGGTAGTCCCAGCGTCCGGCGTTCAGGCCGCTCGCGTGGTCGCGCAGCTCGTAGAGGATCTCCTCCATCTCGTACGCGGCCGTGATCGTCTCGATGAGGACCGTGGCGCGGACGGTGCCCTGCGGGATGCCGACGTAGTCCTGGGCGAAGACGAAGATGTCGTTCCAGAGGCGGGCCTCCAGATACGACTCCGTCTTCGGGAGGTAGAAGTACGGGCCCTTGCCGAGCTCGATGAGGCGCTTGGCGTTGTGGAAGAAGTACAGGCCGAAGTCGACGAGGGCGCCGGGGACCGCCGTGCCGTTCTCGTCGACGAGGTGGCGCTCGTCCAGGTGCCAGCCGCGCGGGCGCATGACGACCGTGGCGAGCTGGTCGGCGTCCTTGAGCGCGTACGACTTTCCGGTGCGCTCGTCGGTGAAGTCGAGCGAGCGGTTGTAGGCGGAGGTCAGGTTCAGCTGACCGCCGATCACGTTCTCCCAGGTCGGCGCGGAGGCGTCCTCGAAGTCGGCGAGCCAGACCTTGGCGCCCGAGTTGAGCGCGTTGATCGTCATCTTGCGGTCGGTGGGGCCGGTGATCTCGACGCGGCGGTCGTTCAGCGCGGCCGGAGCGGGCGCGACCTTCCAGGAGTCGTCCGCGCGGATCGCGGCGGTCTCGGGGCGGAAGTCGAGCGTGGAGGTGCGGGCGATCTCGGCGCGGCGCTCCCCGCGGCGGGCAAGGAGCTCGTCACGCCGGGGCGTGAACAGCCGGTGCAGCTCGCCCACGAAGGCGAGGGCCGCATCGGTGAGCACCTCGTCCTGCCGGGGCAGGGGCGCGGCGTCGACGATGGCCAGCGGAGACGGCGCTGGTGCGGACATGAGGCTGTCACTTCCTTCAGCGAGCGGGCGCGGGCATCGGCACGCAGTGCCGGGCGCGCCTGGGTACGGCTGCTGGCCCCTCAGCGGGGGACCGGCCCTTCTGATCAGTGGATACTAGTTTCCTCATTGTGGAAGTTCAATCGTTTGTTGATATCGAGATTCTCTGAGTCGACAGAACGTGGCGCTCAGTGCCATCCCTTTCACGCAAGGTGGCTGCGCAAGGCGGCTACTCAAGGCGGCTACTCAAGGTGGTGGAGATCCGCCGCCGTGTCGATGTCGTACGCCTGTGCGATGTCGCCGCACTCGACGAGCTCCACCGCGCAGGCGTGCTCCTTCAGATAGGCCCGCGCCCCGCGGTCGCCGGCCGCGCTCGCCGCGATCCCCGCCCAGTGCTCCCGGCCGAACAGCACCGGGTGCCCGCGCTCCCCGCCGTACGCCGCCGCCACCAGCGACGCG
>NZ_JAAGMG010000748.1 GCF_010548525.1 Streptomyces sp. SID14478 | reverse complement strand
TCGCGTACGTACGGCGAAGGGCCGCGGGCCGCGCGAGGAGCACCGGCGCTTCCTGCCGCACCTGACGCTGGCCCGCAGCCGGGCCCAGGCCGACTTCGGGCCGTACGTGGCGGCGCTCGACGCCTTCGCGGGCACGGCCTGGACGGTGGGCGAGCTGGCGCTCGTGCGCAGCAATCCACCGGTGTCCGGCGGCGCGGGGGAGCGGCCGCGCTACGAGAAGGTCGAGGGCTGGCCGCTTTCGGGCACGCGTTAGTCTCGATGGCGTGGACCCGAAAACCCGTAACCGGATCATGGCCGGCGTGCTCGTGCTGATGTTCGTCGTGGTGGCAGTGGCGGCGGCGGTCGGCCAGTAACGCCCGACCGCCGCCGCTCACGGCGCGCTGTACGCGCCTACCAGGCGAACGCCTCCGGCGACGGACCCGGGCCGGGGAAGATCTCGTCCAGGCCGGCCAGGACCTCCTCGCTCAGCTCCAGCTCGACCGCGCGCAGCGCCGAGTCCAGCTGCTCCTGGGTGCGCGGGCCGACGATCGGGCCCGTCACGCCGGGCCGGGTCAGCAGCCAGGCCAGGGCCGCCTCGCCGGGTTCGATGCCGTGCTTGTCCAGCAGGTCCTCGTAACGCTGGACCTGGTCGCGGACCGTGGTGCTCTCCAGCGCGGAGGCGCTGCGGCCGTCGCGGCGGCGCTTGCCCTCCGACTCCTTCTTCAGCACGCCGCCCAGCAGGCCGCCGTGCAGCGGCGACCAGGGGATGACGCCGACGCCGTACTCCTGCGCGGCCGGGATGACCTCCATCTCGGCGCGGCGCTCGGCCAGGTTGTAGAGGCACTGCTCGCTGACGAGGCCGACCCGGCCGTGCGCCTTCGCCTGCTCGTTGGCCTGGGCGATCTTGTAGCCGGGGAAGTTCGAGGAACCGGCGTACAGGATCTTGCCCTGCTGCACCAGCACCTCGATCGCCTGCCAGATCTCCTCGAAGGGGGTCCGGCGGTCGACGTGGTGGAACTGGTAGATGTCGATGTAGTCGGTCTGCAGCCGCTTGAGGCTGGCGTCCACGGACCGCCGGATGTTCACGGCGGAGAGCCTGTCGTGGTTGGGCCAGGCGTCGCCGTCCGCGGCCATGTTCCCGTAGAGCTTGGTGGCGAGGACGGTCTTGTCGCGGCGGCCGCCGCCGTTCGCGAACCAGGTGCCGATGATCTCCTCGGTACGGCCCTTGTTCTCACCCCAGCCGTACACGTTCGCGGTGTCGAAGTAGTTGATGCCACTGGCCAGCGCCGCGTCCATGATGGCGTGGCTGTCGGCCTCGTCGGTCTGCGGACCGAAGTTCATGGTGCCGAGGACGAGCCGGCTGACCTTGAGTCCCGTGCGTCCGAGCTGCGTGTACTTCATGCGTCTCAGCCAAGGACGTGGAGTGCGCTCTAGGCAAGCGAATCGGGACAGTGAATTGCGGCCGCCCGGCGGTTACGCCCGTACGGCCGTCCGGTACCGCCCCGGCGTCACCCCGAACTCCCGCCGGAACGCGTGGGAGAGGGCGTACGGCGAGCCGTAGCCGACCTCGCGGGCGACCGACTCCAGCGGGGCGTCGGCGGCGGTGCGCAGAAGCGTCGCCGCGCGGGTCATGCGCCACCACGTCAGGTACGTCATCGGGGGGCGGCCCACCAGGGCGGTGAAGCGGCGGTTGAGGGTCGCGCGGGAGACGCCGGTACGGGCCGCCAGGCGGTCGGTGCTCCAGGCGTGGGCGGGATCGCTGTGCAGCAGGCGCAGCGCCTCCGTGACGACCGGGTCGGCGAGCGCGCGGGGCCAGCGGGCGTCGGAGCCCGTGGCCGGGTCCGCGGTCCAGGCCCGGATCATGTAGACGAGGAGCAGGTCGAGCAGGCTCGGCACGGCCGCGCAGGAGCCGGGTCGCGCGGCGTCCGCTTCCTGGCTCAACAGGCCGATGGCGGCCCGGAGTTCGGGTGAGCGGTCGTCGTCGCGCGGCAGGTGCACGACGTCGGGCAGCTCGGCCAGGAGCGGGTGGGTGTGGCTGCGGTCGAGGCGGTACTTGCCGCACAGCAGCTCCACCGCGTCGGCGGCGCCGGTCGCCCGCGGGACCGTGTCGAGCGCGTCGAACGGCACGGCGCGGGCGGCCCGCGCCGGGTCCGTCGGCGCGTGCGCCAGGACGTGGCCCGCGCCGTGCGGCAGCAGGACGGCGTCACCGGGGCGCAGGGTGAGCGGGCGCCCGCCGTCGGGCAGCAGCCAGCAGCTCCCGGTCAGGGCCACATGGAACCCGGCGCCCTCGTACCGGTCCAGGCGTACGCACCAACTGCCGCTCACCCGGAGCCGGTTGGCGGACGGGCTGCCGGTCCGCACGGCGGCTATCGCATCGCTGACGACGTCCATGGGGGACAGGGTAGGGCGACGGCCGCGGAAGCGGTGAGCCGATCGCGTATCGAGGAGATCCCTTCGCGCATTGAGGCGCTCGCGGCCGGTTCCTACGGTGGCAGGCATGGACAAGGACATGGGCACGACCACTGTCGCAGCCACGGACACGGACACGGGCGCGGGCGCAGGCACGAACACGGATACGGATACTGGCGCGGGCAGGGACGCGCAGGCGGCCTCGGCTCTCACGCTCGGCGACGTCGAGATCATCAGGATCGAGGAGGTGCGCGGGTCCTTCGGCGCCCCGGGCGAGCTGTTCCCCGGCATCGAGGACACCTGGCGCGCCCACGAGGAGTGGCTCACCCCCGACTTCCGGGACCCGGACAGCGGGCAGGTGCTCGCCGCCGTGCAGGCGTGGGTGCTGCGCAGCGGGGGCCGCACCATCGTGGTCGACCCGGGCGTCGGCAACGGCCGCGAACGGCCGGGCACCCCGCACTTCTCCCACCTCGACACCGACTTCACGGACCGGCTCGCGCGGGCGGGCGTGCGGCCCGAGGACGTCGACCTCGTCGTCAACACCCACGTGCACGGCGACCACGTGGGCGGCAACACCCGGGCGGACGGCGGCGGTTGGGTGCCCGCCTTCCCGAACGCGACCTATCTCGTCCCGCGCCCCGACCACGACTTCTACGGCCTGGACGGCGCCGCCCGCACCCCGCACGACAACCACCGCCTCCTGTTCGCCGACAGCATCGCGCCGGTGGTCGAGGCCGGACAGGCCGTGCTCTGGGAGGACTCGCACCGCATCGACTCCCGCCTCGTCCTGGAACCCGCGCCCGGGCACACCCCCGGCTCGTCCGTGCTGCGCCTGGCCTCCGGCGCCGACCGGGCCGTCTTCGTGGGCGATCTGCTGCACAGCCCCGCGCAGTTCCTCGCGCCCACGTGCAGCAGCGCGCTGTGCGTGGACCGGGCCCGGTCGGCGAGGAGCCGGGTGCGGGTGCTCGAACGCGCCGCCGACGAGCACGAGTTGGTGATCCCGGCGCACTTCCCGGGGCCGGCGGCGGCGGAGGTCCGACGGGCGGGCGGCGGGTTCGCGGTCAGCCGGTGGCGGGCGTGAGGCCGG
>NZ_JAAGMG010000713.1 GCF_010548525.1 Streptomyces sp. SID14478 | reverse complement strand
CTGGACGCTGCCGCCCTCCTGGGCGTCGATACGGGCGCCGAGCAGCGGGTGCGCACGGGCCAGACCCCGCAGGGCGCCCTCGACCGCGGCCGGGTCGAACGGCTCGGCCGCGTTCAACACCCGGAACAGGGGCGGGCCGGGAGTGTTCTCGACGCGTCGGACCAGGTCGAGTTGGGCCGGTGCGAGCGGGACGGCCGGCCCGCCACGGGCGGTGAGCAGATCGGCGACGAGCCCGGCGGGGAAGGGGTCGGTAGCGGCGGCAGGCTGCGGCTCGACGTGCAACAGGTGGTGGTCGGGCCCGATCCGCTGCAGGCTGTGGCGCCAGGCGTCGCCGCCGGCCGTGCGCGTGGCGGCGTGATCGAGCGCCGCGGAGACCCGGCCCGCGGCCAGGGGGCCCCGGACCTCCAGGACGGGCGGGGCAAGATGGGGCGGCTGTCCGGGGTCGACGACCACGGTCATCGACACCTCGGTGCGGCGCTCTGCGGTGGCACGGCCGTGACTCATCGGCATCAGGGGCGAGGCCCCTACCCCCCTCTCACGCAGCTCACGCAGCGAAACGCTTTCGCCGTGCTCGGCACGGTAGTCGCGTTTCCGCGACGCGTCCGATTCCTCCAGCGGCCCTGGAGCGTCACCCCATTGCGCCTCAGCCGGCCGGCTCTCGGCGGGGCGAATGCGCAATTCCGGAGCAGGCGCGGCCCGCCCTCCTGACGGGGGAATGAGGAGGGCGGGCCAAGGGCGGTTTTGCCGCCGCGCACCACAATGGCAGGGCGCTCTCGAAGAGTGCCTGAGCCCGGCTACAGCCCGGGTGCCTGGGTGCTTCCTCGCAGATCATCAGGGTCGAGGCGACCTCGCGGGCTGTCCCGCCGGCGGGACGGGCGTCGGAAATCAGAAGCGTTGCCAAATTATTCGCGGCGTCGCGATACTCGGGATCTCGCCCGCCACATCCCGTATCAGGCAAGGAAGTCGGCGGCCCGGTCCCGGTCCCCATGGCGCGGGCGCTCCCCTTTTCCCTCCCCCTTCTGGAGGACTCTTTGAACTCGGAACTGCTGATGTGCGACGCCACGCATTTCCGCGTCGACTACGTCATCAACCCGTACATGGACACCGGCGTCCAGCCGGACCAGCTGGCCGCCCTCGCCGAGCACGAGGCCATCGAGAAGGCACATGCCGCGGCCGGACGGATCGTCAGCCGCATGGAGTCCGCGCGGGAATGCCCGGACATGGTGTACACGGCCAACGGCGCCTTCGTGAGCTCGCGGCGCGCGGTCCTCGGCGCTCCCCCGGCCGCCCGCCGCCCCGAGATCCCGCACTTCCGCGCCTGGCTCAAGGGCCGCGGCTTCGACGTGCTGGACGCGCCGTACGACTTCAGCGGCCAGGGCGACGCGCTGCCGTGCGGAGGGCTGCTGTTCGCGGGATACGGGCAGCGCACCGACCGTCGGATGCACGGGGTCCTGGCCGACGTGCTCGGGTACGAGGTGGTGCCGCTGCGTACGACCGGCGAGCAGTGGTACGACCTGGATCTCGCGCTCGCGGTGATCGACGCGCGCACCGTCGCCTACTGCCCGCAGGCGCTGGACGCCCCGAGCGGGCAGCGGCTGCGCGCCCTGGGTCTCGACCTGATCGAGGTGGACGTCGAGGAGGCGAGCACCTTCGCCCTGAACCTGATCAGCGACGGCTCCACGGTGACCATGACCACGGGTGCGCCGCGCCTTCGTGACACGTTGCGCGAGCGCGGCCTCGACGTGGTCGAGCTCGACACCACCGAGTTGCGCAAGGGCGGCGGCGGCGTGCGCTGCACCGCGCTCACGCTCGACAACCAACTGCCCCCGCGGGCTCGTTGAGTCCGGCCGGCGGCGGTGAGCCGAGCCGCCGCCGGTGGGCGGGGCGCCGTCGTGTCGTCGGGTCCTCGTCCTGTCGGCGGGACGAGGGCCGGCGGCACGGACGGCTCGCCTCGGGCCGGGACTCACGTCCCCAGGAAGTCCGGGCGCTTGTCGTCGCCCGCGTCGGGCCGGGCGGACACGGGGTGGTCCTGCGTCGTGATGCCGGGCAGCAGCAGCTCCCAGAACCCGACGATCCGCCGCTCGGCGAGCCACTGCGGATCGTCCCCGGCCAACACCTCGAAGCCCACGGTCACCGCCACGATCGCCGCCGCGGCGTCGTCCGGCGACACTCCGGGCGCCAGGTGGCCCTCTGCCTCGGCGCGGTGCAGCGTTTCCGCCACCCAGGCGTGCCACGTCCGCATCAGGCCGGTCTCGGCTCCCAGGGCGCGTTCGGCGCTGAGATCGAAGCCGGCCCGGACGACGATGTCGTCCGAGAGGCAGCCCACCAGTCCGTGCGTCGCGTCGACGAGTGCCTGCAGCGCGCTCGTACCGGCATTCCCCGAGAGCCGGACGAGTTCGTGGATCACGTCGACGGCCGCTTCCTCGACGGCCTGCGCGAGCGCCCTCTTGTTCTCGAAGTGGAAGTGCAGCGCTCCATTGCTCACACCTGCCCGCTTGCTGATCGTCGCGAGTGACGAGGGCACATATCCCTCCTCCGCGAACACCGCGGCTGCGGCGTCGATCAGCGCCCTTCTTGTGCGCACCGCACGTTCCTGCTTGACCATTCAAACTTCTCCTGTGGCCGCCGGCGGGCGAGGTGTCCACGACCGCCGTGGTGGTGCGGGGGGTGCCGAGGGGGGAGGGGAAAGGGGGAACGAGGGAGTCACCGCGAGGGAAGTTACTGCGGGGGGTTGCCGTGCTTGCGGGACGGCAGGTCGGCGTGCTTGGTGCGCAGCATCGCCAGGGAGCGGATGAGCACCTCGCGGGTCTCGGCGGGGTCGATGACGTCGTCGACCAGGCCGCGTTCGGCCGCGTAGTAGGGGTGCATCAGCTCGGTCTTGTACTCCTTGACCAACCGGGCCCGCGTTGATTCGGGGTCGTCGGCCTCGGCGATCTGGCGGCGGAAGATGACGTTGGCCGCGCCTTCGGCGCCCATGACCGCGATCTCGTTGGTGGGCCAGGCGTAGGTGAGGTCGGCGCCGATGGACTGGGAGTCCATGACGATGTAGGCGCCTCCGTACGCCTTGCGCAGGATGAGGGAGATCCGCGGCACGGTGGCGTTGCAGTACGCGTACAGCAGCTTCGCGCCGTGGCGGATGATCCCGCCGTGCTCCTGGTCCACACCCGGCAAGAACCCCGGGACGTCCAGCAAAGTCACGAGGGGAATGTGGAAGGCGTCGCACATCTGGACGAAGCGGGCAGCTTTTTCGCTGGCCTCGATGTCCAGCACGCCGGCCAGGGCCTGGGGCTGGTTGGCGACGATGCCGACGACCTGGCCGTCGAGACGGGCCAGGGCGCAGATGATGTTGCGCGCCCAGCGCTCGTGGACCTCCAGGTAGTCGCCGTCGTCGACGAGTTCCTCGATGACCTTGGTCATGTCGTACGGGCGGTTGCCGTCGGCCGGGACCAGGTCGAGCAGGACGTCCGAGCGGCGGTCCGCGGGATCGTCGGAGGCGGCCACCGGCGGGTTCTCGCGGTTGTTCTGCGGGAGCATCGTCAGGAGGTAGCGGACCTCGGCGATGCAGGTCTCTTCGTCGTCGTAGGCGAAGTGGCAGACACCGCTCGTCTCCGCGTGCACGTCGGCGCCGCCGAGTCCGTTCTGGGTGATGTTCTCGCCGGTGACCGCCTTGACGACGTCCGGACCCGTGATGAACATCTGCGACGTGTCGCGGACCATGAAGACGAAGTCGGTCAGGGCGGGGCTGTAGGCGGCGCCGCCCGCGCACGGGCCGAGCATCACGCTGATCTGCGGGATGACGCCGGACGCCTTGGTGTTGCGCTGGAAGATGCCGCCGTAGCCGGCCAGCGCGGAGACGCCCTCCTGGATACGGGCGCCCGCACCGTCGTTCAGCGAGACCAGCGGCGCACCGGCCGCGATGGCCATGTCCATGATCTTGTGGATCTTCGTGGCGTGGGCCTCGCCCAGCGCGCCGCCGAAGATCCGGAAGTCATGCGCGTAGACGAAGACCGTGCGGCCCTCGACCGTGCCCCAGCCGGTGATCACACCGTCCGTGTACGGCTTCTTCGACTCCAGGCCGAAACCGACCGCACGATGCCGGCGCAACTGCTCGACCTCGTTGAACGACCCCTCGTCCAGGAGCAGCTCGATACGCTCACGCGCGGTCAGCTTGCCCTTGGCGTGCTGGGCCTCGGTCGCCTTG
>NZ_JAAGMG010000684.1 GCF_010548525.1 Streptomyces sp. SID14478 | reverse complement strand
GCAGGGCGCCCGCCGCTGGCGCTGGCCTCCCGGGACCCGGCGGCGTACGTCCGGGCGCTCACGCGGGCGGGAGAGGCCGCGGAGCTGACGGCCCGCGGCGGGCTCGGCGACTTCGGCTGGCTGATCGAGCCGGTCGCCGTGGAGACCCGCGGCCTACTTGTCGATGTCGCCGACCACGAAGAACAGTGACCCGAGGATCGCCACCATGTCGGCGACCAGCGTCCCCGGAAGCAGCTCGGTCAGCGCCTGGATGTTGTTGTACGAGGCGGACCGCAGCTTGAGCCGGTACGGCGTCTTCTCGCCCTTGGAGACGAGGTAGTAGCCGTTGATGCCGAGCGGGTTCTCCGTCCACGCGTACGTGTGGCCCTCGGGCGCCTTGAGGACCTTCGGGAGACGCTGGTTGACCGGTCCCGGCGCCAGCTCGGCGAGCCGGTCCAGGCAGGCGTCGGCGAGGTCGAGGGCGATGTGGGACTGCTCCAGGAGGCACTCGAACCGCGCAAGGCAGTCGCCTTCTTGTCGCGTGACGACCTTCAGGGTGTCCTGCAGCTCCCCGTAGGCGAGGTACGGCTCGTCGCGGCGCAGGTCGAAGTCGACACCGGAGGCGCGGGCGATCGGACCGCTGACCCCGTAGGCGTGTGCCGCCTCGGCGGACAGGACACCAACACCGCGCGTGCGGCCGCGGAAGATCTCGTTGCCGAGCACGAGGTTGTCGTAGACGTCCATCCGGGAGCGCACGGAGGCGACGGCCTCCCGCGCGCGCGTGGTCCAGCCGAGCGGCAGGTCCTCCTTGAGGCCGCCGACCCGGTTGAACATGTAGTGCATGCGGCCGCCGGAAACCTCCTCCATCACGTTCTGGAGTTCCTCGCGTTCGCGGAAGGCGTGGAAGACGGGAGTGATTCCGCCCAGTTCGAGCGGGTACGAACCCAGGAACATCAGATGGTTCAGTACACGGTTCAGCTCGGCGAGCAGCGTCCGCAGCCAGACGGCGCGCTCGGGGACCTCCATGCCCAGCATCCGCTCGACGGCGAGCACGACCCCCAGCTCGTTCGAGAACGCGGACAGCCAGTCGTGGCGGTTGGCGAGCATCACGATCTGCCGGTAGTCGCGCGCCTCGAAGAGCTTCTCCGCACCACGGTGCATGTAGCCGATGACCGGCTCCGCGTGCTGGATGCGCTCGCCGTCGAGCACGAGACGCAGGCGCAGCACTCCGTGGGTGGAGGGGTGCTGCGGACCGATGTTGAGCACCATGTCGGTGCTCTCCGCGGCACCACCGATGCCGACCGTGGCCTGAGTCGTGGGCGTCATGCGAACAGTCTCTCCTACGTAGGGTGGCCGTATGGAAACGGGGACTACAGGGGCCACAGGGCCCGCGGACGGTGTCGACGCGCCGTCCGAGGCCGCCGCGCCGGTCTGGACCGGGCTGCCGCGCGGGCTGCTGAACCTGCGCCGGCTGGTGCTGGTGCTGTGGCTGGTGCCGCTCGCGGTGGCGGTCGGGGTGCTGCTCGGCCTCTTCGCGGGGCCCGCCTGGGCCGCCTTCGGCCTGCTGCCGCTGGCCGTGGTGGCGTGGGGCTGGCCGATGCTGGGCCGCAACTGGCGCTCGTGGCGCTACGCCGAGCGCGCCGACGACCTGCTGATCAGCCGCGGTGTCCTGTGGCGCGAGGAAACGATCGTGCCGTACGGGCGGATGCAGCTGGTCGAGGTCACCTCGGGCCCGCTGGAGCGCAAGTTCGGCCTGGCCAGCCTGCAACTGCACACCGCGGCGGCCGCCACCGACGCGACGATCCCCGGCCTGGTGCCGGCCGAGGCCGAGCGCCTGCGCGACCGTCTGACCGAGCTCGGCGAAGCCCGATCGGCGGGCCTGTGACGGCCTCCCGCGTCCCCGAGGGCGTGCCGGCCGAGGCGGGCCCCGACGACGTACGGGAGCACCGGCTGCACCCCGTCACGCCGCTGCGCCGGGCCTGGGCGCCGATAGCCGTGCTGCTCGGCTGGGCCGTGCACGACATGGACCAGGCGCAGCGCCAACTGGCCCACCTCACCGCCACCACGCTGGCGATCGGCCTGGCCGTCCTGGTCCCGGCGGCCGCCCTGTACGGCTTCCTCACCTGGTGGTTCACGCACTTCGCGGTGACCGACACCGAACTGCGCATCCGTACGGGCCTGTTGTTCCGCCGCACCGCCCACATCCGCCTCGACCGCCTCCAGGCCGTCGACGTCACCCAGCCCCTCCTGGCCCGCTTCGCAGGCGTCGCCAAGCTGAAACTCGACGTAGTAGGCACTGACAAGAAGGACGAGCTCGCCTATCTGGGAGAGAAGCAGGCACGCGACCTACGTGCCGAACTCCTCGCCCGCGCGGCCGGATTCGCGCCCGATTCCGCGCGCGAGGTGGGCGAGGCACCGGCGCAGCAGATCCTGCACACGCCCCCGCGCACGCTCGCGGTGGGCCTGCTCCTGACGGGCACGCCCTGGGCGATGCTGGCGGCCGCCGTCGTCGTGCCGACCTTCTTGTGGTTCGCCACCCACAACGTGTGGACGGTGATCGCCGTCGGGGTGCCGCTGGTGGGCGGGGCCTTCACCAACAGCGCGGGCAGGTTCATCAAGGAGTACGACTGGACGGTCGGCGAGTCCCCCGACGGACTGCGCATCGACCACGGGCTGCTCGACCGGGTGCACGAGACGGTGCCGCCGGGCCGTGTGCAGACCGTGCGGATCGTCGAGCCGCTGCTGTGGCGCCGGCGCGGCTGGGTCCGCGTCGAGCTGCACGTCGCGGGCTCCGCGAACTCCGTGCTGGTCCCGGTGGCCCCGCGCGAGCACGCCGAGGACGTCATCGCGCGGATCCTGCCGGGCGTCGCGGTGCCCAAGCCCGCCGACTTCGCGCCGTCGCCGCGGCGCGGCCACTGGTGCGTGCCGCTGTGGTGGCGGGCCTACGGGGTCGCGGTCACGGAGACGGTGTTCGCCGCGCGCGAGGGCCTCCTCCAGCGCCGGCTCTCCCTGGTCCCGCACGCCAAGGTGCAGAGCGTGCGGCTCACCCAGGGGCCCTGGGAGCGCTACTGGCGGGTGGCCGACCTGCGCCTGGACACCGGCGCCAACAAGACGGTGACGGCCCGCCTCAGGGACGTACAGGAGGCCGCGGAGCTGCTGCGGGCGCAGGCGGACCGGTCGAGGACAGGGCGCCGGGACGCGCGTCCGGATCGCTGGATGAGCACGGCCCCCTGACCGGGCACACGACACGGCCCCCGGCCGGGCATGCGAAAGGGCGCCCTGCGACGAGCAGGGCGCCCCGCACCACGGCGACCGTCAGGCCCGCATGGCGGACCGCAGGTCGCCCACGTCGATCTGCTCGGTCTCGTCGTGCGCCGTCAGGTCGATGACTTCCTTCTCGGCGGTCTCGGCGGTCTCGGCGTTCTCCGTGCTCTCGGGGTTCCCGGCGGTCTCGGCGGTCTTGCCCTGCTGGGCCCGCTCGGCGTTCTCGCGGTCGGCGGCCCGCTGCTCGGCGAGCGCCTCGTCCCCGACGACATCCGCGAGGTCCTTCTGGGCCAGGTCCTCGTCCGGGCCCCCGGCGGCACCGCTCGTGCCGAAGAAGTCGAAGCCCCCTTCGAGCCTCTTGCGTGCGGGCGCCGCGGGCGCGACCGTCGCGGCGGCCGGCACGGCGAAGTGCCCGGACGCCGCACGGGGCTTTCCCCGGGAACCAGCCTCCTCCGGGGCCGCGGCCCGCGCGAGGCGGTC
>NZ_JAAGMG010000644.1 GCF_010548525.1 Streptomyces sp. SID14478 | reverse complement strand
CTGGCCGCGGCCACGGCCTGACGGCCACGGGCCCCGGTCCGGCGGGACGGCCGCACCGGGGCTCGGGCCGCCTGCGCGGAGGCCCGTGGCCCCGGTGTCACGCCCTGGGCGGTGGCGAAGTCACCGTGCGGGCCGCGGGGAGTCGGACCGATGCCCTTTCCCGGGCCGACTCCAGGACGGCCGCGGCCACTTCCACCGTGCGCAGGCCCTCGCGCAGGGAGACGATGCCTGTCGCGCCCTTGCCGGCCACCGCGTCCCGGAACCGCTCGTGCTCCACGAGCAGCGGCTCCCGCTTGGGTGTCGCGTAGCGGATCATGTCGCCCTCGCTGACCCCGCGGAAGGCCGCGATCGCCTCCCACTCGGTCGCCACCGCGCCGTTCGCGTAGTACGTCAGGTCCGCCGTCAGCGTGTCCGCGACGAAGCAGCCGCGCTCGCCCGTCACGGCCGTGAAGCGCTCCTTGAGCGGGCTGAGCCAGTTGACGAGGTGGCTGACGAGGGTGCCGTCGGCGAGGTCGCCCGTCACCGTGACCATGTCCTCGTGCGCGCGGCCCGACTTGGACAGCGTGCGGGCCGACACCGACGCGTAGTCCTGTCCCGTCACCCAGCCGGTGAGGTCGATGTCGTGCGTGGCCAGGTCCTTGACCACGCCGACGTCCGCGATGCGGTGCGGGAAGGGTCCCTGGCGGCGGGTGACCACCTGGAAGACCTCGCCGAGCTCGCCCGCCTCCAGGCGTGAACGCAGGCCCTGCAAGGCCGGGTTGAAGCGTTCGATGTGCCCGACTCCGGCGACGAGGTCCGCCGTCTCGAACGCGTCGGCCAGGCGGCGGGCCGCGACCACCGAGTGGGCCAGCGGCTTCTCGATCAGCGCGCACACGCCGTGCGCGGCCAGGGCCATGCCGACCTCTTCGTGCAGCGCGGTGGGGCAGGCCACGACGGCGTAGTCGAGGCGCAGGGCGAGGAGTTCGTCGAGGGTGCGCAGGACCGGCACGCCGTTCGGCAGCGGTCCGCCGGCCATCGGGTCCGTCGCCGCCACGAAGTCGACGCCATCGAGGAGGCCGAGGACGCGGGCGTGGTTGCGGCCCATGGCGCCGAGGCCGACCAGTCCGGCCCTCAGTCGGTTCGTCACAGCTGCCCCGCAACGGAGTTGACGGCGTCCGCGACCCGCTCGACCTCACGGTCCGTGAGCGTCGGATGGACGGGGAGGGAGAGCACTTCGGCGGCGGCCCGGTCCGTCTCGGGCAGTTGGTCGCCCGTGCAGAACGGGGCCAGGCGGTGGATGGGGGTGGGGTAGTAGACGGCGCTGCCGATGCCGCGCTCGGCCAACTTGCTCTGCATGAGGTCGCGTTGGCCGTTCGCCACCCGCACCGTGTACTGGTGGTAGACGTGCCGCGCCCCGTCGGCGACGAACGGGGTGGTCACCGCGTCCGTGGTGAGGAACGCGTCGAGGCGCTTGGCGTGGGCGCGGCGGCGCTCGGTCGCCTGCGCGAGGCCGGCCAGCTGGACGCGTCCCACGGCGGCGTTCACGTCGGTCATCCGCATGTTGGCGCCGACGATCTCGTTGGCGTACCGCTGCTCCATGCCCTGGTTGCGCAACAGCCGCAGCGTGCGGGCGAGTTCGGCGTCGGCCGTGGTGACCATCCCGCCTTCGAGGGCGTGCATGTTCTTGGTCGGGTAGAAGCTGAAGCAGCCCGCGACGCCGTGCGCGCCGACCGGCCGGGCGTCCAGCGCGGCCCCGTGCGCCTGGCAGGCGTCCTCGACGACGGCGAGCCCGTGCCGCTGCGCCAGCGGGGTCAGTTCGGCCATGTCCGCGGGATGGCCGTACAGGTGGACCGGCATGATCGCCGCCGTACGGGGGCCGACGAGGGCCGCCACCGCACGCGGGTCGACGCAGTACGTCTGCGGGTCGATGTCGGCGAAGACCGGTTCGGCGCCCACGAGACGGACGGCGTTGGCGGTGGCGGCGAAGGAGAACGAGGGCACGATGACCTCGTCGCCGGCGCCGATGCCGAGTGCCAGCAGGGTCAGCTGCAGCGCGGACGTGCCGGAGTTGACGGCGACGCAGTGCGCGCCGTCGACCACCCGGGCCCCGAACTCCTCCTCGAACGCCGCCACTTCGGGCCCCTGGACGACGCGGCCGCTGCGCAGCACCCGCACCGCCGCCTCGATCTCCGCGTCACCGATGACCGGGCTCGCCGCCGGGATCGATGGTGCACCGTCGTACGTCTGCATGGTGATGTGACCCTTCCGTGGGGGTGCCCCGGCCGAAGACTGGGGGCGGCTCCGACGGAAGGGTTCAACCGGAGTTCATCGGGCCGAGTTGTGCCGTACGGCCACAGGTCACTCATTCGGCTCAGGTAGCGCACCCCGGCGCGGCCCCACCCACCCGCGCGTAGAGCACCAGCAGCCCGCTCTTGCGCCGCACCTGCGTCAACGGCACGAAGTCCCGTTTCAGCAGCGCGAGTTTGGCCCGTTCGCCGGTGGAGCCGGTGTGCCAGCCGGGGTAGCCGGCCTCCGCGTCGTAGAGGACCCAGACGCGGGGCAGGCAGTCCATGCGGGCGGCGAGTTCGCGGGGCGGGACGTCGAGGCCGTACAGGGTGCCGGAGGCGGCACCGGACGCGCGCAGCGACACGTCACGCAGGCCCGCGACCGACGCCGGGTACGCCTCCACGTAACGGCGTCCCGTCTTCGGAAAGTACAAGAGCGGGTCGCCGGGCTGGAGTTGGGCCCCGAGCATGCGGGCCACCGCGCCGAGGTCGTCGCGCCGGGCCTGCGGGGAGCGCTGGCGTTCCTGCTGCGGGAGCTGGGCCAGGAAGGCGACGGCGACCAGGCCC
>NZ_JAAGMG010000612.1 GCF_010548525.1 Streptomyces sp. SID14478 | reverse complement strand
GACGGGCCGGGGCTGCAGTGCGGCCCGATGTCCGCCGGGCCGCACGTCGAGCCGGCGCGCCTCGGCGCCCTGCAGGTCGTCGACGACCCATAGTTCGCCGGCGCTCGCGTAGACGACGCGGGTGCCGTCGGTGGCGGCGTGCCGGGCGTAGAAGCCTGCCCCGGGCTCCGTCCGGGAGGTGCCCCCGAGGGGGGTGTGGCGCCGCAGGTCCGATCCATCGGCCAGGGACGAGTACAGCGCCCCGACGCCCTCGTGGTCGCAGAGGAACGCGAGGCGCTCCCCGATCCACATCGGGTACTCGATGTTCCCGTCGAGGTCCGCGTGCAGGCGCGCGAACTCGCCCTCGCCCGCGCGGTCGATCCACAACTTGCCCGCGGTGCCGCCCCGGTACCGCTTCCACCAGGCCGCCTCGCGCCCCATCGGTGCGGAGAGCAGTACCACTTGGCCGTCCGGACCGTATGCGACACCGCCGACGGGGCCGTAGGGCAGGGTCTCGGCGGGGCCGCCGTCCAGCGGTACCGCCCGCGCCCAGCTGCGGCGCAGCGAGGCCTGGCCGTGGGTGCTGGTGGCCAGGATCCGTCCGTCGGGGGTCCAGCCGCGCACGGTCGTGGTCGCGCTGCCCCAGAACGTCAGGCGTCGGGCGGGGCCGCCGTCGAGCGGGGCGACGTGGACCTCGGGGGCGCCGTCGCGCCGCGACGTCCAGGCGACGCGGTCCCCGTCCGGGGAGATGCGGGGGTGGCTGACCGGTACGTCGTCGGCGCTGATCCGCCAGGCGCGGCCGCCGTCGAGGGGTGCCGCCCACACGTCGTCCTCGGCGGTGAAGACCACCGACTCGCCGTGCAGGTGCGGGAACCGGAGGTAGGCAGGATTCGTCACCCCGCCCACCCTAAATTTGCCCAACGCCCCGCGTCAGCCCCTTTGATCACTTGTCCCGGCGTTCATTTGCCCTGCGGCGCCGGCACGGTGACGGTCTGCGTCACGGTCCGGGTGGGGCCGGGCTCCTGCTCCCTCGCCGCGGGCGCGGCGGGCTCGGCCGACGTCGCGGGTTCCGGGGCCTTGTACGTGGTGGTCGTGTCCGAGGCGGCGCAGTTGCCGAGGACCTGGAGGTGGAACCAGACCTTGTCGTCGACCCGGGCGATGAAGTCGCCGCGTACGCATTTGCCCGGCACGACCCCGTAGACCCATCCCTTGAGCGTGACGTCCCGGCCCCCCTTGGCCTTGCCCCGGCAGTCCACGACCACCTCGTCGGGCGGTGAACTTCCTTGCCCGGTACGGCCGTTGTAGGAGCCGCTGCAGCTGAGCCAGGCCACCTGGGCGTGCTGCCGGTTCAGTTCGCTCGTGGCCTCCTGGTCGGTGGTCGTCGCGGCGGACGCGGGATTCAGGTCCCCGTCGACCGGCCGGCACGCGACGGCCCCGGCGACGGCCACGGCCATGAGCACGCCCACGGCCGGCCCGCGCGGGCCGCTCCACAACCGGCGCGAATCGCTCCTGATCCGCCTCAATTCCCCCATGAAGGGCAGGATGCCACCGGCTCCCCCTCTCCGATAGGGCGCTTGCGGTCACGTTCCGCGCGCCTGCCGAGCGTCGCGAGGAGCAGCGTCACGCCGATCGAGGTTGCCGCCATCGACGTCATCGCCGTTGCCGGGGACGTCAGTTGGGCCAGGGCGCCGGCGAGGGCGGCGGCGATGCCCTGCGCGGCGGCCATGCCGGTGGCGTGCAACCCGAGGGCCTGGCCCGCGAGTTCGTCGGGGGTGCGGGCCAGCAGACGTTCCTGCAGGACCAGGCTGGCCGCGAAGCCGACCGAGGCGACGGCGGCGGCCACGGCCGACAGCACGACCCCCGGCCGCAGCACGAAGAACAGATAGGGCCCTGCCAGCAGCAGCCGCAGCGGGGTCGCGAGACGTCCGCGCACCGCGGGCGGCACCAGACGGCCCACCGCCATGTCGCCCAAGAACATGCCCAGCGCCCCGCAGGCGTACAGCGTGCCCGCGGCGCCGGGCGCGTAGGAGACGTAGAGCGAATCGCTGCCCACGATCAGGCCGTTGGGGAGCCACAGGCCCAGGTACGCCAGCCGGCGCGGCCGCGAGGACCACAGCAGGGCGTGGCTGCGCCAGGTCGCCGAGACGGACGGGCGGCCGGCCGAACGCGGCGGGTGGGCCGCGAGGCCGAGGCGGGTGACGAGGGCCGCCGCCGCGTACAGCGCGGCCGCGAGCAGCAGACAGGTGCGCGGGGACAGCAGTGCGAGGAGGGCGCCGCCCGCCGCGAACCCGGCCATCTGCGTCAGGCCCCAGAGCATGTTGTAGACCGAACGGCCAAGGACATAGCCGTCCTTGGTGAGGATCTCGTTCAGCAGTCCCCCGCGCACACCGCCGCCCAGCGACGCGACCAGGCCCTGCAGGAGGACGACGCCGAAGAGCGCGCCGACCGGCAGGCCGGGCAGCGCGAGGACGGCCGTACCGGCGGCGAAGGCGAGGGCGAGACCGGTGAGGATCGCGCGCGGCGGCAGCCGGTCGGCGCCCGACAGCAGGAACGTGGCCCCCGCCAGCTGCGCGAGCTGCGGCCCGAACATGCTCACCGCCGACAGGAACGGCGAACCGGTGGCCCGGAAGACCAGCGTGCCGAGGGCGAGACCGCCGATCGTCTGGGCCGCGGCGAACGCGGCGAAGGACAGCAGGAACGGCGTGAACTCCGGGGTGCGGAACAGGGAGCGGTAGCTGCGCATGCGTCGAAGTCTCGGAGCCGCCGGGGCCGGTGTTTACTGTTTCGCCGACACGCGAAAGGTCATCTCGCGGGTGCTACCGAAGGGGCGTACGGACGCATGGGCTTGTGGCAGATCGAAACGGACGTCCTCGCGCGCAGCCGGTTCGTGCTGTCGCCGTTCGCCGAGACCTTCGCGAGCCTGAACCTGCTGCACGCCGCGGCCGGTGCCCATCCGGGCGAGGAGGTCTGGCTGCGCGCGCACCTGCCCGGCCACCGCGCCCGTCTCGCCGCCGACCCGGTGGCCGCCCGGCTCGTGCGGGTGGCCACCGGCACGTCCTGGATCGCCGACTTCTTCTGCCCCACCTCGTGCGTCGGGGAGCGCTTCGAGGAGACCGTGGCCCGGGTGCGGGCGACCGGCGCCGCACAGGCCCGCGCCGACCTGCGGGTGTGCCTGCAGGGGCCGTTGCCCGCCGCGCTGGAGCGGGACGACCTGCCCGAGCGGGCGGCC
>NZ_JAAGMG010000564.1 GCF_010548525.1 Streptomyces sp. SID14478 | reverse complement strand
CGTCGTCGTCCATCACCCCCGCGACGTTGGCGAGGCCGTGCACCCGCCCGCCCGCCGCGGCCAGCACGGCGGCGCCGGAGGCGGGCGCGGTGATGTCCGCGGTGACGGGTACGACGGCCTCGCCCAGATCGGCGGCCAGCGCGGCGAGTCCCTCGGCACGCACGTCCACGGCGACCACCCGGCCGCCCTCGCGCACGATCCGCGCGGCGACGGCCCGCCCGATCCCGGAGGCCGCGCCGGTGACGACGACGCTCTGACCGGCGAAGCGGCCCGGCGTGACCTGCTCGGTCCACTGTTCCGGGGCGCCGATCTCCACCCCCGGGTCCGGCTGCGTGGCCACCGCCGGGGGAGCGGTGGGCACCCCCTCGGGGACCACTCCGGTCCCGGCGGCGGTGACCAGCACGTCCACGAGCCCGGGCGGGAACTTTCCGCCGGACACCGTCATGAGCTGTTCCAACGGCAGCGCCAGGGCGGGCGCGAGGACTTCCTCGCTCTGTCCCTGCGAGGCCAGCAGGGAGCGCAGGACCTGCCCGGCGGCGGGGTCCGCCAGCCAGTCGCGCAACGGGGATGCGGGGGTGAGGTGGGACATCGCGGGCCTTTCGGATCGGGGCGCTCGCCTGAACCGGACAGTGTTGTCCGGTTCCTGGGTTACGGTACCTGTGGCCGCGCGGAACGTTCCCGCGAGGGCGCCAACCCCGCCTGCGCGGCGCCGAATTCACCTCCCCCCACGAGAGGAACGCGCAGCATGCCCCTGCCCCACCACGACACCCCGCCGACCCCGCAGGAGACCGCCCGCCTGCGCGAGCGCTACCGCGTCGAGCGGGAGCGCCGCGTCCGCCCCGAGGGAACCGCCCAATACCGCTCCACGACCGCGGAGTTCGGCTATTTCGCCGCCGACCCGTACGTGGACGAGGTCGCGGAGCGCGCGCCGCTGCGCGACGTGGTGGACGTCGCGGTCGTCGGGGGCGGCTTCGGCGGGATCCTGGCGGGCGCGCGGCTGCGCCAGCAGGGCGTGGCGACGGTCCGCGTCGTCGAGAAGGGCGGCGACTTCGGCGGCACCTGGTACTGGAACCGCTACCCCGGTGTCCACTGCGACATCGAGGCGCACGTCTACCTGCCGATGCTCGACGAGACCGGCTACGTACCCGAGTGGAAGTACGCCCCGGGCGAGGAGATCCGTCGCCACGCGGTGCGCATGGCCGAGCGGTTCGACCTGTACCGGCACGCCCTCTTCTCGACCGCGGTCACCGCGCTCGACTGGGACGGGGCGGCCCGGCAGTGGGTGGTCACGACCGACCGCGGCGACGCGTTCCGGGCCACGTACGTCGTCGCCGCCACCGGCACCCTCACGGAGCCCAAACTCCCCGGCATCCCCGGCATCGAGGACTACCGCGGCCACACCTTCCACACCTCCCGCTGGGACTACGGATACACCGGCGGCAGTCCCGAGGGCGGCATGACGGGGCTCGCGGGCAAGCGGGTCGGTGTCGTCGGCACCGGCGCCACCGGAGTGCAGGTCATCCCCGAACTGGCCAAGGACGCCGGGCAGTTGTACGTGTTCCAGCGCACGCCTTCCGCGGTGGACGTGCGCGGCCAGCGGCGCACGACGCCCGAGGAGGTCGGCGCGGACCGTCCGGGCTGGGCGGCCGAGCGGCGGGAGAACTTCCTGCGGATCGTCTCCGGCGAGGACGCCGGGCAGGATCTGGTCGCCGACGGCTGGACCGCGTCGGCAGGCCTCCTGGAAAAGCTGCTGCCCAGCTTCCGCCGCGGAGGCGCACCGGACTTCGAGGCCGCCTACGAGGCCGCCGACCACGCCGCGATGCGCCGGATCCGGGAGCGCGTGGCCGCCGAGGTGAGCGACCCGGCCACCGCCGAGGCGCTCAAGCCCTGGTACCGGTACGCGTGCAAGCGCCCCACCTTCTCCGACCGGTACCTGCCCGCGTTCAACAGGGACAACGTCACGCTCGTGGACACCGCCGACAGCCACGGCATCGAGCGCATGACGGAACGCGGCGTCGTCGTGGGCGGCGTCGAGTACCGGCTCGACTGCCTGATCTTCGCCACCGGCTTCTCGGTGGGTGTCTCCGGCATCACCTCCGGGACGCTGCCCGTGACCGGCCGCGACGGCGTCCGGCTGACGCAGGAGCGGGCCCGGCGCGGCCCGCGCAGCCTGCACGGCTTCACCGCCAGCGGCTTCCCGAACCTGCTCCAGATGGGCTCGCTGCAGAACGCCAGCAGCGTCAACTACTCGCACATCCTGGACGAGCAGGCCGTGCACGTCGCTGCCCTCGTCGCCGGTGCGCAGGAGAAGGGTGCCGTCGTGGAGCCCACCGTCGAGGCCGAGGACGCCTGGACCGAGGTCTGCCGGCAGGGCGCCCCCGACCACGAGTGGTTCCACGCCGAGTGCACCCCCGGCTACTACAACGCCGAGGGCCGCGGCCGGCCGAACGGGCCGACCGCGTACCCGCACGGCGCCGTCGTCTTCCACGAACTGCTGCGCCGCTGGCGCGCGCAGAACCTCGTCGAGGTCCTGCGGGACGGGCCGGACGTCAGCGCGCGTGGTGTCCCGTCACCTCGGCGATCCAGGCGATGAAGTCCGCCGGGTCGGTGTTGGCGCCGTGCCCCTCGTCCCAGTAGTAGAGGTGGTCGACGTCGTCACCGAGGCCCGCGGCGCTCGCCGCGAGGTTCGCGGAGACGGTCAGGGCCGTGTCGCTGTCCTTGGTGCCGAGGCGGATCCACCAGTGCTTGGAGCGGCCCGGGTTCTTCTTCCCGAGGTGGTGCATCGGGTTCATCAGGTCCAGTTTCCCGGCGATGTCGCCGGCGACCCGCTTGCTGCTCAGGCCGGTGGAGTCGTTCCTCGCGCCGTACGCCGTGAAGTGCCGGGACGGCGTGGTGCCCGCGCCGAACTCGTTGTTCTCCCCGGCGGACAGGTCGAACGCGTCGAAGGCGGGGGTGTCCTTCTTGCGCGCGCCCACGTGCGTGAGGAAGTCCTCCCACGTGAACGTGGCCTCGCCGTTCTTCCACGTGAGGAAGGTGTGGGCGGCGAGGTAGGTCGCCCGGTCGGTGTCCGACAGGCCCTTCAGGTACGTCGTCGCCGACGGCTGCAAGTACTGCTCGATCAGGTAGGTGTCGAAGTTGCGGGCGGTGAGCGGACCGAATCCGTCCAGGCCGCGCAGCCTCAACCGGGCCTGGTACTCGGCGAACTGGGACGTCAGGTCCTTGGAGACCTGCCGGTCGACCGGTGCGCCGCTGCTGAGCGGGTTGCCGCCCCAGTTCCACTCGTACGCGCCGTCGGCGTGCTCGAGATCCGTGATCGGGCACCAGGTGCCGGTCGCGAAGACGGCGTCGGAGGCGTCGGCCGCGCCCAGCTCCCGCAGGTACGCGTCGTAGAGCGGGCTGTCGCCGGAAGCGCCGAGCAGGGCGGACAGGGCGCCGCCCGCGCTGGTGCCTGCGGACACGATCCGGTCGGTGTCGCCGGGGATGAGGCCCTTGTTGGCGCGTACGTAGCGCACGGCGGCCTTGAGGTCGACGATCGCGGCGGGGGCGGTGCCGTAGTAGTCGCCGTCGTCGTCCTTGAGGGTGCGGCCGCGGGCGCCGGGTTCGACGACGACGTATCCGGCGGCGAGGGCGAGGAGCTGGTTGCTGTTCAGGGCGCCGCCGGTGGCATTGGTGCCGCCGTCGGCGCCGGGAGGCGGGGTGCCGGGGCCGCCGCCGGGCAGCCCTCCGCCGCCGGGCATTCCTCCGCCGCCGACGGCGGTGGCGTCCGCGACCGAGGACGGCAGGTAGCCGCCGACGGAGTTCGCGAAGAGGATGGGCGCGTCGCTCGCGTCGACGGCCTTCCCGTCGATCTCGACGGGAACACTGACGACGAGGCTCTGGTACTTCTCGTCGACGGGCTTCTCGACGTAGGTGAGCGCCTTCCAGAAGCGGTACGTCACCTCCTTGTCGCCGTCGTCCGTCGTGACGGTCAGGGTCAGTTCGGTGTACGCGTCCGGGTCGAAGGCGAGGGGTCCCGGCCCCTTCGCGGACCGCGGCGCGCTCGCGGGCGCTGCCTGTGCGCTGAGGGCGGTG
>NZ_JAAGMG010000533.1 GCF_010548525.1 Streptomyces sp. SID14478 | reverse complement strand
CGCCGCATCGGGCGACAGGGACTCGTCGGATTCGGCGAGTCGTACATGGCCGGCGAATGGGACGCCCCCGACCTCGTGGCGGCGCTCACCGTGCTCGCCGCGCACGCCGCCGAGCTGGTCCCCGCCCCGTTGCAGCGGCTGCGCGGGCTGTGGGCGCTGCGCCGCCCGCAGGAGCAGCGCAACACCCCGGACGGCTCGCGGACCAACATCAGCCGCCACTACGACCTGTCCAACGATCTGTTCGCCCTGTTCCTCGACGACACCCTCACCTACTCCGCGGCGCTCTTCCGTGCCCTGCCGGCCACGTGGGACCTGTTCGCCGACGCCCAGCGCCGCAAGATCGACCGGCTGCTCGACCTCGCCGGAGTGCGCGAGGGCAGCCGCGTGCTGGAGATCGGCACCGGGTGGGGCGAACTCGCCGTGCGCGCCGCCGCCCGCGGCGCGGACGTCACCTCGCTCACCCTCTCCCACGAGCAGCGCGACCTCGCCCGCGCCCGCATCGCCGCGGCCGGGCTGTCCGACCGTGCCCGCGTGGAGCTGTGCGACTACCGCGACGCGCGCGGCACCTACGACGCCGTCGTCAGCGTCGAGATGATCGAGGCCGTCGGCGCGGAGTTCTGGCCGGTGTACTTCCGCACCCTCGACGAGCGCCTCGCCGCGGGCGGGCGCGTCGCGTTGCAGGCGATCACCATGCCGCACGACCGGATGCTGGCCAGCCGTTCCACGTTCACGTGGATCCAGAAGTACATCTTCCCCGGCGGCTCGCTGCCGTCGGTCGAGGCGATCGCCCAGGCCGTGCACGACCACACCCGGCTCACCATCAGCCGCCGGGACGGCTACGGGGCCCACTACGCCGAGACGCTGCGCCTGTGGCGCGAGCGGTTCGCCGCGCGTGCGGACGAGGTCGCCGCCCTGGGCTTCGACGAGACGTTCCGCCGCATGTGGACGTTCTATCTCGCCTACTCGGAAGCCGGGTTCCGCTCCGGATACCTCGACGTCCAGCAGTACTTGCTCACCAAGGAGGACACCCGCCGATGACCGCCACCCGTTACGCCCGGACCGGGGCGGCCCACCGACTCGCCGAGATCGCCGAGGCAGCGCTCGGCGGCCCGCTGCCGGTTCGCCTGCGCGCCTGGGACGGCACCGAGACCGGACCGTCCGAAGGCCCTGTCGTCGTCGTCCGCTCCCGGCGGGCCCTGCGCCGACTCCTGTGGCAGCCGGGCGAGTTGGGCCTCGCCCAGGCGTACGTCACCGGCGAGATCGACGTCGAGGGCGACCTGGCCGCCGGCCTGCGCGCCATGTGGTCCGCGGCCCGGCG
>NZ_JAAGMG010000491.1 GCF_010548525.1 Streptomyces sp. SID14478 | reverse complement strand
GCCGTGGGCCGGCACCGGCGCGCCCGGCAGGTGCAGGGTCAGGGTGTCGGCGCGCTCGGCGCTGCGGGCGTTCAGGAGCAGCATGCCCAGGCGCTCGGCGGCGACCTCGGCGTCGGCGACGCGGCGCTGGATCAGCGCGGCGGTGGACTCGTCCCTGGTGCCGTCCTCCAGGCGGCCCTGGATCATCAGCGCCGCCTCGTGCAGCCGCGCCGTGTGCCGCCGCAGATCGTCCAGCAGGTCGTCGAGCTCCTCCGGCGGGGCGTCGAGCAGCCGGGTCTGCGCGGTCACCAGCTGGGCGAGCCGCGCCCGGAAGGCCTCGCGCAGCCGCCCGAGCACCCGCTGCGGTGTCTCCGGTACGAGAGCGAAGCGGGCCACCGCGCTGCTGGCGAAGGAGATGGCCAACGTGCCGAAGAGGCGGGGCAGTTGATCCACCGTGGCGTTCACGAACAGGGACACGAAATAGATCTGGAAACCGATCAGGCCCAGCGCCGTGCCCCGGTCGCCGAATCTGCGGCTGTAGACGGCGCCGAAGATCAGGGCGATGAAGAAGAGGTCGCCCAGGACGACCCGGCTGTGCAGCAGGGCGCCCAGCGACACCGCCGCGAGGGCCACGGGCAGTCCGAGCGCGAGCGTGACGGCCTGGCCGCGCACGGTCTTCTCGCGGATCGCGAACGTGCTGACCATCGCGGCCATCGCGCCCGCGACCATCCGCGTGACATCGGTCCCGAGCAGGGCGAGCACGGCGAGCGCCAGGCCGATCGCGGTGACCGTCCGCAGCCCGGCCATCAGCCGCAGCAGACCGGGGTCGGACGCCACGAATCGGTCCCACGTCCGGGCCAGGGTCGGCCGTCGCGTCACCTGCGTCACTTGTGCCACTCCAAGATCGATCCGTCGTTCGTGTTCCGAGCATACGAGGAGACGACCGCGGCCTTGACGTGAGCATGGTCTGGTCCTTTACTGCTGCGTGCCGTGGTTCACATTGCTACGCGGTGTTCACACACCTGAATTACGGTTCCATGGAACCGAGTTGACCGGAACAGGATGTGAGGCGCGCATGTCGATGAAGCGACGCATCTCCTTGGCGACTGCGACTGCGACTGCGACTGCGACTGCGACTGCGACTGCGACAGCGACAGCGGCAGCGGCAACGGCAGCGACGGCGAGCCGACTGTTGGCGGCCGCGCCGTACGCCCGGGCGGAGGTCCAGCCCGGCGGCCGGACGGCGGACTCTCCGACCCGCACGACCCAGGAGCGGCGCTGCGGCGTCGTCTCCGGCGTCGTCCACCTCACGACCGGATCGGGCTGATCACCCCACCCCCACCCCCCCCACGAGAGAAGGCCCCCATGCGCAGACGCCACTTCCTCGCCGGCGCCGCCGCCCTGACCGCGTCCACCGCACTCGCCCCCCTCGCCCACGCCGCACCCCGGACCGCCGCGCTGCCGACCCGCGCCGAGATCGTCGCCGTGCTGCGCCGCGTGGCCGACCACTGGATCGGCGCCCACACCGACCCCGGCGACAACCTCTGGGCCAACGCCACCTTCTTCAGCGGCCTGCTCGCCCTGCACCGGCTGACCGGCGAGGCCCGCTACCTCGCGTACGCACGCGACTGGGCCGAGGGCCACGACTACGGACTCACGACGGCGCCACCACCCGCCACGCCGACAACCAGTGCGCAGCCCAGGCCTACCTCGACCTGTACGAGGCCGAACCCGAGGCGGCGAAACTCACCGCGCTCGAAGCCAATCTGCACCGCATGACGTACACCGACCAGCCCGCCAAGAACGACGACTGGTGGTGGGACGACGCCCTGCACATGGCCATGCCGCCGTTCGCCCGCCTCGGTGTGCTGCGCGCCGACACCGCGTACACGGAGAAGCTGTACCGCCTCTACACCCACACCAAGCACGCGGAGGGCGGCCCCGGCCTCTACGACGACACGAGCGGCCTGTGGTACCGCGACAAGCGTTTCCTGCCCGGCGGCATCGCCTCCCCCTCCGGCAAGCCGGTCCTGTGGTCGCGCGGCAACGGCTGGGTCGCGGGCGGCCACGTCAAGACCCTGAAGGCACTGGGGAGTTCGGCCCCGCACGTCCCCGAGTACCGGGCCACCCTGACGCGGCTGGTGCAGTCGGTCGCGGCCGTCCAGCGCACGGACGGCTTCTGGAACGTGAACCTCGCCGACCCGGCGCACCTGCCCGGCCCCGAGACGAGCGGCACCAGCTTCTTCCTGTACGGCACCGCGTACGCGATCCGCGCCGGCCTCGTCGACCGGGCCGCGCTGCTGCCCGTCGCAGCAGCCGCGTGGCAGGGCCTGGTCGCCGAGGCCGTGCACCCCGACGGGTTCCTCGGGTACGTCCAGAAAGTGGGCGACCGCCCCGAGTCGAGCCAGCCGATCACGTACGACAGCACGGCGGACTTCGGCGTGGGCGGCTTCCTCCTGGCCGGGACGGAGCTCGCCGCGCTGGCCGGATGACGTGCGCGGACGGGGCCAATCGGTCACACCCGGCGGGGCGCGTCGCGCGCCCGCGCCGGGTGGGGAGCACGGCATCGCACGATAGTCCGATGATCGATGTAGTGGTGCTTCTGTGTGGAGTCATCGGTGTCGCCCTGCTCACCGAAGCCGCCTGGACCATGCGGCGCAGTGTCCAGGAGGGAGGTGACACGACCGCGGTCGTCGCGAAGGCCGTCAGCATCGCCATGGCCGCATCCTTGTGCGCGGCGCTCGGCCTGACCGCGGTGCTGATCTTCGCCGTCGCTCACTGACCCCCGTCGACCGACTTCAGGACGGCCGCCACGAGCGGCCCCGACGACTCGCCGCCCCGGCCGCCGCGCTGCATCACGGCGGCCGCGGCGAGGTCGCCGTGCCAGGCCGCGAACCAGCCGTTGGGCTCCTTTTGCCCGATGACCTCCGCGGACCCGGTCTTCGCCCCGATGTCCCCGTGCAGCCCCAGCATCGAGCCCGCCGCCGACCCGGCCGTCGCCGTCGTGTGCAGCAGGTCCCGCAGCTTCTTGTGCGCGTCGGGGGCGAGCGGGCGGTGCGCCGTCGCGAGGGCGCGGTGATCGACGGACGGCGCGACGAGATACGGCTGCGTGAACCGTCCGGTCCGGGCCGTCGAGATGACCGACGCCATCGTCATCGGGTTCATCCGCACCTCGCCCTGTCCGATCATCGAGGCCGCCTTCGACGCGGCGTGCTCGACCGGGACCGTGCCGTCGAACGCCGGGACGCCGACCGACCAGTGCGCGCCGATGCCGAAGACGTCCCGGGCCTGCCGTGACAGGTCCTCGTCCGCGATCCGGCCCGCCTGCGTGATGAAGGCAGTGTTGCAGGACGCCGCGAAGCTGGTGCGGAACGTGCCGCCGGGGATCTCGAAATCGTCGACGTTGTGGAACTTCCAGCCCCCGTAGGAGGCGTTCTTCGGGCAGGGGTGCGGCTTGTCCGGATCGGCCAGCTTCTTCTCCAGCAACAGTGAGGCCGTGATCATCTTCATCGTCGAGCCGGGTGCGAGCCGCCCCTCCAGAGCGGTGTCCGAGCCGCCGCCACGGGAGTTGGCGACCGCGAGGATCTCCCCGGTCGAGGGTCTGAGCACCACGAGCGAGGCGTCGGCGCGCAGGGCGACCTCCCGCTCGGCCGCCTTCTGCAGGCGCGCGTCGAGCGTGGTCCGCAGCGTGCCGGGCGCGCCCTCCGGGACGGACAGCAGCGCCGTCCCGT
>NZ_JAAGMG010000445.1 GCF_010548525.1 Streptomyces sp. SID14478 | reverse complement strand
CTCGCCCATCGGCTGGCTGGAGAACACCCGCGCCTACGCCGGTGAGCGCTGGTGGGTGCTGCTGTTGTTCGCGGCGGCCGTGCTCGCCCAGGGCGCGGTGGCCTACGTGCTGGCCGGGCGGCGCGACATCGGCATGAGCTTCGTGCCCTCACGCCCGGGACCGGCCCGGGGGCGGCTCGGCTCGGCGGGCGCACTGGCCTGGCGGCTGCAGCGCGGCAGCGTCATCGGCTGGTCGCTGGCCTTCCTCGCGTCCGGGGCCGCGCTCGGCGGCGTCACGAACGGCGCCACCGACCTGGTCGGCGACAACGCGAGCACCCGCGACATCATCGAGCGGATGGGCGGCCAGTCCGGCATCACCGACGCGTTCCTCGCCGCGATGGTCGGCATGCTCGGGATGGTGGCGGCCCTGTACGTGGTGCAGGCCGTGCTGCGGATGCACGGCGAGGAGACCTCGCAGCGGGCCGAGCCGGTCCTGTCGGGCGCGGTGGGCCGGCTGCGCTGGGCCGCCGGCCACCTCGTGATCGCCTTCGCGGGCTCGGCGCTGATCATGCTGCTCGGCGGCCTCGGCCTGGCACTCGGCTACGGGCACGAACCCGGCCCGATCCTGGGCGCCTGCCTGGTCCAGCTCCCGGCGCTCTGGACGCTCGGCGCGGTGGCGGTGCTCCTGTACGGGCTCGCGCCGCGGGCGGCGGTCGCCGGTGGCTGGGGCGTGGCGGGCCTGGCGCTGCTGCTCGGCTGGATCGGCCCGGCGCTGAAGCTGCCGCAGGCGGTGATGGACCTGTCCCCGTTCGGGCACCTGCCGAAGCTGCCGGGCGGGGAGATGGCGTGGGGGCCGATGGGCGTACTCGTGCTGATGACCGCGGTGTTCGTGGCGGCGGGGCTGGTGGGGCTCCGGCGGCGGGACATGTCCAACTGAGCCGTGCTGCCGCATGGTTGAGGCCCCACCGGTCCGCCGGTGGGGCCTCTCGTTCCCGGCTTCAGGGGGCGTGCCCGGGCGCGGCGTCACACCACGACGGGCAGCGCCTCCATCCCCCGGATCACGAAGTTCGGCTTGCGGACCGGCTCCGCCGCGAGGCGCAGTGTCGGTGCCTGGGTGAGCAACGCCCGCATGGACGCGGCCAGCTCGAGGCGGGCGAGCGGGGCGCCGATGCAGTAGTGGATGCCCGCGGAGAAGGAGATGTGGGGGTTGTCCGTGCGGGTCAGGTCCAGGCGGGCCGGGTCCGCGAAGACCGCCGGGTCGTGATTGGCCGCTCCGAAGAGGAGGGCCACCTCGCAGCCCCGGGGGATCGTCGTGCCCGCCACCTCGATGTCCTCCAGCACCCAGCGCTCGAAGAGCTGGAGCGGGGTGTCGTAGCGCATCAGTTCCTCGACGGCCGAGGGGATCAGGGAGTGGTCCGCGCGCAGGGCCGCGAGCTGGTCGGGGTGGCGGAACAGGGCCCACCAGCCGTTCACGGTGGAGTTCACCGTGGCTTCGTGGCCGGCGTTCAGGAGCAGCACGCAGGTCGAGATCATCTCCTGCTCGGTCAGGCGGTCCCCCTCGTCGTGGGCCGCGATCAGGCCCGAGATCAGGTCGTCGCCGGGTTCGGCGCGCCGCCTCCCTATCAACTCGCGCAGATACGCGGTGAACTCGACCGACGCACGCACCGCCGCCCGTGCCGTCCGGTCCGCCGGGTTCAGCTCGTACATGCCGCAGATCGCCGCCGACCAGGGGCGCAGGAGCGGGCGGTCGGACTCAGGGATGCCGAGCATCTCCGCGATGACGGCGACGGGGAGCGGTTCGGCGACCGCCGCGAGCAGGTCACCGCCGCCGTCCGCGACCAGGCCCGCCACCAGGTCACCGGCCAACTTCTCTACGTAAGGCCGGAGTTGCTGCACGGTGCGCGGGGTGAACGCCTTCGACACGAGGCGGCGGATGCGGGTGTGGTCCGGGGGTTCGAGGTCGAGCATGCCGTGGTCGTTGAGGGTGTGGAACGGCTCGTGCTCGGCCGGTGGCGCCGTCCGGCCGAACTCCTCGTGCGCGTAACGGTGTTGGTAGGTGCGGCCGAGGCGCCTGTCCCGCAGCAGCGCCGCGACGTCGGCGTGGTGCGGGATCAGGTACTGGCCGGTGGGCGCGAACCGGTGGACCCGGCCGGACTCGCGCAGCGCCGCGTACGCGGGGTACGGGTCGGCGACGAACGCCGGGGACCACGGGTCGAAGGCGGCGCCGGCCGCGGGGGCTTCCATGCGGGGACGCTAGCCCCGCTCACCCCGGCGTGACCAGACGTGCCTCGTACGCGAAGACGGCCGCCTGGGTGCGGTCGCGCAGGCCCAGCTTCACCAGGACCCGGCTGACGTGCGTCTTGATCGTCGACTCGGCGACGACGAGCCGCTCGGCGATCTCCGCGTTCGACAGGCCCTGCGCGATCAGGACGAGCACCTCCGTCTCGCGCTCGGTCAGTTCGCCGTACACCTCGGGGTGCTGCACGGCGGGCAGCTTCGGGATCTCGGAGAGCTTCGAGAACTCGGTGATCAGACGGCGCGTGACCGAAGGCGCAAGCAGCGCCTCGCCGCTCGCCACCACCCGTACCCCGTCGGCGAGTTGGCGGGCCGAGGCGTCCTTGAGCAGGAAGCCCGACGCGCCCGCGCGCAGCGCCTGGTACACGTACTCGTCCAGGTCGAACGTGGTCAGCACGAGGACCTTCGCGCCCGCGTCGGCCGCGATGATCTCGCGGGTCGCCTCGATGCCGTTCAGCTCCGGCATGCGGATGTCCATGAGGACCACGTCGGGCTGGAGTTCGCGAACCTTGGCGATCGCCTCCAGGCCGTTGACCGCTTCGCCGACGACCTCGATGTCGGGCATCGCGCCGAGCAGCACCGAGAAGCCCTCGCGCACCATCATCTGGTCGTCGGCGATCAGGACCTTGATCATGCGCCGTCCTCCTCGGCAGGGGCGGCGGCCACGGGGAGGAAGACCGTGACCTCGTAGCCGCCGTCGGCGGTCGCGTCCGCCGTCATCACGCCGCTGAGCATCGAGACGCGCTCGCGCATGCCGGTGATGCCGTGTCCGGCGCCGGGGCTCGGTTTCGCCAGGGCGCTCGGCGGGCCGTTCACGATCCGCAGACCGAGCCCGCCGAGCACGTACGACACCTCGACCGCGGCGTCGGAGCCCGGTGCGTGCCGCAGGGTGTTGCTGAGCGCCTCCTGCACGATCCGGTACGCCGACAGCTCGACGCCCTGCGGCAGTTCACGGACGGCGCCGGTGACCGTCTTGGTGACGCTCTGGCCCGCGTCCCGCACGTTCTCCAGGAGCTTGTCGAGGTCGGCGAGCGTGGGCTGCGGGGCATCGGGCGCCTGGTAGTCCTCGGCCCGTACGACGCCCAGGACGCGGCGCAGTTCGGTGAGCGCCGCCACCGCGTTCTCCCGGATCGTGACGAACGCCTGCTCCAGCTCGGGCGGCGGGTTCTCGACGCGGTAGGGCGCCGCCTCGGCCTGGATGGCGACCACCGACATGTGGTGAGCGACCACGTCGTGCAGCTCGCGCGCGATGTTCGTGCGCTCTTCGAGCAGTGTGCGCTTGTCGCGCTCGACGGCGGTGACCGTGCGTTCCTGGACGACCTGGCGGCGCGACGTGCGGTTGGCCTGGATGAGGTGGACGAGGACGAGCCCTATGCCGGTCAGCAGTGCCAGCGGGATGACGTCGTTGTACACGCCGCCGATGACGGCGGCGACGACCATCGAGTACGTCCAGCTGAGGACCCACATCCACACCGCCGTGCGCACCCGGGTGCGGGCGGCGACGACCATCATCACGATCGTGTGCCCCGCGAAACTGCCCTCGGTCCACGGATACAGATACTGGTCGCTGGCCCCGAGGAGGAACGGGGCCACCGCGAGCGAGAGCCACCAGGCCAGGACCGGTCGCACCAGGGTGAGCGCCACGGGCACCGCCGCGAGCAGCCCGCCCACCAGAGCGGTCAACGCGTCGCTGTAGGTCGCCGCGCTGACGAGCATGGTGACGAGGGCGAGCCCCAGCACCACGACGTGCGGCACCACCTCCAACTCCCTGCGTATGCGGGCCGGGAACAGCTGGGCCAACGGCCCGTCCGCGGCCGCCCGGGGCAGCGGCCGGTAGGCGCGCACGTCCCGGAACAGGTCCTCGCGCAGCCCGCGCAGCGCCGACGTGGCGAAGCTGAACTCGGGGCTCCGCTCGCGGGGGCCCGTGGTGGTGGTCGTCTCGGTCATGCCACGACGGTACGGCCCGCGCGGGGGCCCGGTCGTCCATAGTCAGACGGGTTGTGGCCGTCCGCCGTGAGTACTACGCGGCGCCGGTCAGGGCGCGGCGCGCGGCCGCACCGGCCCCGTCCCGTACGCGGACACCGGCGCCTGGACGCGGCCCC
>NZ_JAAGMG010000402.1 GCF_010548525.1 Streptomyces sp. SID14478 | reverse complement strand
CCCGGGGCTCGGCCTGACCGGCCCCGGCTCGCGGCTGCTGTCCGGGCTCGGCTACGACACCTGGCGCGGGCTGAGCGCGGGGCTGCTCGCACCGCTGGCGAGCGGCGGCTCCGTGGTGCTGTGCCGCCACCTCGACCGGCTCGACGAGGAGGGCCTGGCCAAGCGGGTCGAGAGCGAGCGGGTCACCGCCACCGCGCGCTGACGCGGGTCCCCCGTTCGGCCCCGCTCCCCCAGCCCCGCGCCGCCGCGGGGTCCATGGTCGTAGAGACGCATTCGTGACCGCACGACTGCCCTGTCTTCTGCTACGCCATGAGGGGGACCCACTCGTGACCGACTCCGCAGCCACGCCTCCGCAGGGCGACGGCGGTGTGCCGCTCGGGCCCGGCGGCGGTTCCTCGCCGACCGGCGCGGGGCGCGTGCGGCGGCGCCGGAGATGGCTGCGGTACACGGCGATCGGCGCGGCTCTGCTCGTACTCGTGGCGGGCGGTGCGGGCTGGGTCGCGTACCAGCGGCTCAACGGGAACATCACGCAGGACGAGGCCGCCGCCGAGGAGCTCGCCCGCTACGAGAAGGACCGGCCCACCGTCCTGGTCGACGGGGCGCAGAACCTGCTGCTCATCGGGTCCGACTCACGGGCCGGGGCGAACGACAAGTACGGCCGCAACGACGGCACCGAGCGCTCGGACACCACGATCCTGCTGCACGTCGCGGCGGACCGGAAGAGCGCGACGGCCGTCTCGTTCCCCCGCGACCTGATGGTCGACGTCCCGGCCTGCGGCAAGCCGGACGGCAGCCGCATCGAGCCGATGTTCGCGATGTTCAACTACGCCTTCGAGGTGGGCGGTTCGGCCTGCACGATCCGTACGGTCGAGAAGCTGACCGGGATCCGGATCGACCACCACATGGTCGTCGACTTCCAGGGGTTCAAGGACATGGTCGACGCCGTCGACGGCGTCGAGGTCTGCCTGGACAAGCCGATCGACGACGCCGACTCGCACCTGAAGCTGGCCGCGGGCCGGCACAACCTCAACGGCGAGCAGGCCCTCGGCTACGTACGCACCCGCAAGAGCCTCGGCAACGGCAGCGACACCGATCGGATGGACCGCCAGCAGCGGTTCCTGGGCGCGCTCGTGGAGAAGGTGCAGAGCAACGGCGTGCTGCTGAACCCGACGAAGCTCTATCCGGTGCTCGACGCCGCCACCTCCTCGCTGACCACCGACCCGGGCCTGGCGAGCCTGCGCGGCCTGTACGACCTCGTGCGCGGGATGCGCCACATCACCGCGGACCGCATCCAGTTCCTGACGGTGCCGCGGCAGGCGTACGTCTACAACGCCAACCGCGACCAGCTCGTGCAGCCCGCCGCCGACCGGCTGTTCACGCGGCTGCGCACCGACGCCCCGCTCGTCGTCTCCAAGGAGACCCCCGCCGACGTGCGGGCCGAGAGCGAGAATTCCGGCATGTCGGAAGAAGGCGACACGTACGAGGACGCCGGCTCCGAGGGCGGGTACGACGGCGAGGACTCCGCGGAGGACGACGGCGAGTGGGAGGACGGGAAGCCCGGGGCGGGGCCTTCGGCGTCCCCCACGCCCTCCCCCGCGCCCACCTTCCGCGGCAACACCGCGCGGCAGGACGCGTGCGGCTGAGCGCCTCAACAGCCTCTCGGTAAAGCGGAAGTCATCAACAGGCACACAGGTTCAAGGAAATGGACCGGATTGCCCGGTTGTAGGGGAGTGGAATTTGTCACCGCCGTCGCTCGACGCTGAACTGGGCGGATAGTGTGAGCGATCCGGTGCACCCGGCCATGCTGTCCCAGGCGAGGTCGCGCACTGCTTACCGACTTGACCGGGCGCCCCCTTTGAGGGGGGTGGGGCGCCGCGTGGCCCCGACGGAGGACGTAAACAACCGTGGACGCGCAAGGCCGTGGGCGGGCTGAGAACATCGACCCCGCAGACCAGTGGGTGCTCAACCCCCAAACTGGTGATTACGAACTGCGACTGAACCCTTCCTCAGGGCAGTCGTCGGTGCCCGGTCCCCGCCGGACCGCTCCGCGCGGCGGCGGCGGACGGGAGCAGCCGCGCGAGCGCCGGGAC
>NZ_JAAGMG010000358.1 GCF_010548525.1 Streptomyces sp. SID14478 | reverse complement strand
CGACCGCGACAGCGGCGTCCAGGCCGCGCACGAAACGCCGGGCGGCGGCTATGTCGGGGTGCGCCGAAGGGCCCGTACCGGCGACGACCGGGGCGAGGACGGCGCGCAGCTCGGCCACGCGCATCCACCACAGGAACGGGGAGCCGATGACCAGGACCGGCGCGACCGGGGCCTTCCCGTCGGCGTCCGCGGGGCGGCGCGGTGGGCCGTGGGCCGGATGCGTACGGTCCTCCAGCCAGCTGTCGCAGTCCGGGGTGAGCGCTATCGCCGACGGGGCCGGGACGTCGAGCCGGTCGGCCAGGTCGCGGACCAGGCGGTACAGGTCGGGGGCGGTCTCCTCGGCGATCGGGACCGTGGGGCTGACGGCGGGCCTGGCCCGTGTCACGACCAGCGCGACGGCCGCTGCGGCGAGCAGCACGACCACCGCGAACGCGGACACAACCACCCGCGCGACGTCCCAACTGCCGCCCGTCAGGCGGCCGGTGGCACCGCCCGCGAGCAGGATCACCGACGCGGCGGCCGGCAGCAGGGCGAGGCCTGTCGCCCGGCCGCGCAGGCGCAGCACGGCGACGGCCCGGGAGCGCGCTGCCTGCGCACCCGCTTCCGCACCCATACCGGACACGATCGATGTCACCCCCTGCTGCCTGTGCCTTCTGCCCGACCGCGGGAACGGATCCGCGGCGGGGCACTGGTGGCGTTGCTCACTCCCCCACTGTGGCACCCGCCACTGACATCGCAATGCCGGTGGTCCGTCTGGTTCTGTCCGCATCCGGGACTGCTCCCCGGACCGCTCCCGACGGGCGGTGGTTCGGCTGCACGGGTGCCTGAACTCCGTGCGCCGCACCCTAGTTGGGCACAGGGGCACCGTCAGCCGGATGGACCATCGGTCACTCGATGGAATGGCTTTGGGCAAAGGTGGCTGACATGCGACGTCCGGACGGGAGAGGGTGACACCCGTCCGGACCAGGGCTGGGATCAGCTCTCGGCGGCGGCCTTCGCGGCGATGTCCGTGCGGTGCTGGGACCCGTCGAGGCCGATGCGGGCCACCGCCGTGTACGCGCGTTCGCGGGCCTGCCCGAGATCGGCGCCGGTCGCCGTGACGGAGAGCACCCGCCCGCCCGCGCTGAGGACGGGCCCGTTGTCGCCGTCGCGCTTCGTCCCGGCGTGCAGGACGTACGCGTGCGGGGCATCCTGTGCGGCCACCGCGTCGAGCCCGGTGATCGGGTCGCCGGTGCGCGGGGTGCCCGGGTAGTTGTGCGAGGCGACGACGACGGTCACGGCCGCGTCCTCGCTCCAGCGCAGCGGCTCCAGGTCGGCGAGCGTGCCGGTCGCCGAGGCGAGCAGGAGGCCGGCCAGCGGGGTCTCCAGCCGGGCCAGGACGACCTGGGTCTCGGGGTCGCCGAAGCGCGCGTTGAACTCGATGACGCGCACGCCGCGGCCGGTGATGGCCAGACCGGCATAGAGGAGACCGGAGAAGGTCGTGCCGCGCTTCTTCATCTCGTCGACGGTGGGCTGGAGCACCGTGTCGAGAACTTCCTGCACCAGCTTCGGGTCGGCCCACGGCAGCGGCGAATAGGCGCCCATGCCGCCGGTGTTGGGGCCCTCGTCGCCGTCGAGCGCGCGCTTGAAGTCCTGGGCGGGCTGGAGCGGGACGACCGTCGTGCCGTCGGTGATCGCGAAGAGCGAGACCTCGGGGCCGTCGAGGAACTCCTCGATGACGACGCGCTCGCAGGCGTACCCGTGGGCGCGGGCCGCCTCGACGTCGTCGGTGACGACGACGCCCTTGCCCGCGGCGAGGCCGTCGTCCTTCACGACGTACGGGGCACCGAACGCGTCGAGCGCCCGGTCGACCTCTTCCCGGGTCGTGCAGACGTAGGAGCGGGCGGTGGGCACGCCGGCGCCCGCCATCACGTCCTTGGCGAACGCCTTCGAGCCCTCCAGCTGCGCGGCCTCGCCGGACGGGCCGAAGGCCGGGATGCCGACGGCACGGACGGCGTCGGCGACACCCGCGACCAGCGGGGCCTCGGGGCCGACGACGACGAGGTCGGCCTCCAGGCGCTGGGCGAGGGCCGCCACCGCGGCGCCGTCGAGGGCGTCTACGGGGTGCAGTTCGGCGACCTCGGCGATGCCTGCGTTGCCAGGGGCGCAGTGCAGGGCAGAGACGGCGGGGTCGAGGGACAGAGAGCGGCACAGGGCGTGTTCGCGGGCGCCGCCGCCGATGACGAGGACCTTCACGCCGGTCAGCCTATCCGCCTGGGCCCGGTGCTCTTGTACGGGCTTCCCAAGGGGCGACGGGCCGGGGCTTGTGGCTTCCTCCAGGTGCGGTGCGCGGGCCGGGCTCCTACTCGTTCGTGAATTCCTCGACCACCGTCGCGCCCAGTTCGCGGACGATGAGGTCGTGGCCGGACAGGGCGGTCTCGTCCAGGTCCGGGTCGTCGTCCTCCGGGGTGTCGTCCTCGGCCGAGACCGGCGGGCGGGCGGGGGCCGGGGCGGGCACCGGAGCGGGCGCGGGTGCCGG
>NZ_JAAGMG010000317.1 GCF_010548525.1 Streptomyces sp. SID14478 | reverse complement strand
CACGCCGCCGCGGCCGGCCGGGAGCCCGCCATGCGCTCCGCGGCGGGCACCGACGGCAAGGCCGACGAGCTGATCCGCTCCGAGGAGCGCCTGCGGGTCGGGACCGAGGAGGAAGAGGTCGGCCAGGCCCACCTGCGCAAGGTGGTCGTGACGGAGAACGTCACCACCTCCGTCCCCGTGTCGCACGAGGAGGTCCGTGTGGTGCGCGAGCCGATCCGCGAGGGTGAGGCCAAGCGGGCCACCATAGGCGAGGCGGAGACCGAGGTGACGCTGCACGCCGAGAAGCCGGTGGTCCGCAAGGAGGCCGTCCCGGTGGAGCGGGTCCGCCTGGAGACCGAGAAGGTCACGGAGACGCGCGAGGTCTCGGACACGGTCCGCAAGGAGCAGATCGAGTTCGACGACCCCAAGTCCGGCCGGTCCGACCTGCCGGGCGACGGCAAGTCGGGCCCGCGCCACTGACGCGACGGTCCGCCGCGGCACGGCGGGCTCCGGTCACACGACCGGGGCCCGCCGTGCCGTGTGCTGTGCCGACCGCCGCGGGGCGCCGCACGGACGCGTCGATGGCACCCTGGACGTATGCCGGAACTGCCCGAGGTCGAAGCGCTGAAGGACTTCCTCACCGAGCATCTGGTGGGGCACGACCTCATGCGCGTCCTGCCCGTCGCCATCAGCGTCCTGAAGACGTACGACCCGCCGCTCACCGCACTGGAGGGGCACACGGTGACGTCGGTGGCGCGGCACGGCAAGTTCCTCGACCTCGCCACGGACGACGGCCCGCACCTGGTCACCCACCTCGCCCGCGCGGGCTGGCTGCACTGGAAGGACCGGCTCCCCGACGGCCCGCCGAAACCCGGCAAGGGGCCGCTGGCGCTGCGCGTCGCGCTGGAGACCGGCGCGGGCTTCGACCTCACCGAGGCCGGCACGACGAAGAAGCTCGCCGTGTACGTCGTCCGGGACCCCGACGAGGTACCGGGCGTCGCCCGCCTCGGCCCCGACCCCCTCGCCGACGCCTTCGACGAGGCGGCGTTCGCGCAACTGCTCGACGGGGAGCGACGGCAGATCAAGGGCGCGCTGCGCGACCAGTCACTGATCGCGGGCATCGGGAACGCGTACAGCGACGAGATCCTCCACGCGGCCAAGATGTCCCCGTTCAAGCTCGCGTCCAGCCTGACCCCGGACGACCTCCACACGCTGTACGAGGCGCTGCGCACCACGCTCACGGACGCGGTCGAGCGCTCGCGCGGGGTCGCCGCGGGGCGGCTGAAGGCCGAGAAGAAGAGCGGGCTGCGCGTGCACGGACGGGCCGGCGAGCCGTGCCCGGTCTGCGGTGACACGATCCGCGAGGTCAGTTTCAGCGACAGCGCGCTGCAGTACTGCCCCACGTGCCAGACGGGCGGCAAACCGCTCGCGGACCGGCGGATGTCACGGCTGCTGAAGTAGCGGCGCCGCGCACGTCACCAGGGGACGATCGCCATCGCCTCCACCTCGAGGAGCAGCTCGGGCCGGATCAGCCCCGCCACCTGCACCGCCGAACTGGCCGGCGGCCGCTTCGCGTCGATGTGCGCGTCCCGCGCGACCCGCACCTGCGGCAGGATCGCCATGTCCGTGACGAAGTACGTCAGCTTCACGACGTCGGCGAACGAGGCACCGGCCGCCGCCAGACAGCGGCGCAGGTTCTCGAAGACCTGCCGCGCCTGCGCGCCGGCGTCCCCCGGCCCGACCACGGAGCCCTTCTCGTCGAGGGCGATCTGCCCCGACACCAGGACGAGCCGGCCCTCGCCGACGACCACGTGGCTGTAGCCGTTGCCCGGAGCCAGACCGTCGACCGGCGGCATCGCGAACATGCCCTCGTCGTCAGTGACGTCGTCCTGCACAGGAACCCCCTCCAGCGGAACACGAAAGGCCCACCCTAAGCGAGCCGCTCACGGCACCGGCAACCTCAGCAGCAGGCCACCGCCCGACTCGCGCACCTCGAACCGCCGTATTCCGTCCGCCCGTTGCGCGGCCCCGCCCTGCACCTCGGCCCGGTCGCCGCGCACCGTCCAGCTCGCCACCGTCTGCTCGCTGCCGTCCCGGCCCACCGCGACCAGCGTGCACACCCGCGGCCCGCCCGGATCCCGTACGTCCAGGTCGACAGCGGTGCCCCAGCCCCGCTCGTCCGCGGTGAGGGTCGCCGCGACCCCGGACGCCGGATCCCG
>NZ_JAAGMG010000270.1 GCF_010548525.1 Streptomyces sp. SID14478 | reverse complement strand
GCCAGGAGTTGCCAGGTGCCTGACCCGGTGCGGGCGGCCAAGCGCTCCTGGGCGACCGCGGCGGCGGCGTAGGCGACCGCGGAGACGAGCGAGAGCGCCACGGCGAGCAGGGTCGCGGTCATCAGCGGGCTCCGCTCGTGACGAGCTGCGGCGCGGTGGCCGCCGAGGTGGACCCGGGTGTCGCGGAGACCTGGACCGGTATCCGGAGGGACGCGTGCTCCAGCACGTCCGGGGCGGACAGCGAGTCCGGCGGAGTACGGAACGCGACCGCGGGCGACCACGGCGCGGGCAGCAGGGAGGTGTCCCGGGGTTCGGTGGCGTACGCCGGGTGCGCGGGGGCGGGCAGCAGGTGGCGCCGGATGCGGGCCGCGCCCACCGTCCGGGGCATCCGGATCACCGCGAGCGCGCCGCCGAGCAGCGCCGTGGCCACGAGTGCGTCGAGCCAGTAGTGGTTCGCCGTGCCGACGACCACGAGCAGGGTGAGCAGCGGGTGCAGCAGCCACAGCCAGCGCCACCGCGACCTCGTGGCGACGATCAGGCCGATGGCGACCATCAGCGCCCAGCCGAAGTGCAGCGACGGCATGGCCGCGAACTGGTTGGCCATCGTGTCGGTGGAGGGCTTCGCGGAGTAGACCGAGGGGCCGTAGACCTGGGCGGTGTCGACGAGGTGCGCCGCCCGCAGCATCCGCGGCGGCGCGAGCGGGAACGACAGGTGCAGGACCAGGGCCGCGGCCGTCAGCGCGGCGAGCACCCGCCGCGTCCACACGTAGTGGCGCGGGCGGCGCAGGTACAGGAAGACGAGGAGGGCGAGCGTCGCCGGGAAGTGCACGGTCGCGTAGTAGGTGTTGGCGACGTGCACGAGGGTGTCGCTGTCCAGCAGGACGCCCTGGACCGCGCCCTCGGAGGGCAGGTGGACGGCCCGCTCGAAGCTCCACACGTGGCCGGCGTTGCGGAACGCCTCGGCGGTGTGGCCGTTGGCCAGCTGTCGGCCGAACTTGTAGACGAGGAAGAGTCCTACGACCAGCAGGAGCTCGCGGACCAGGGGCGGTCGGGCAGCTCGACTGTCCGTCTCCGGTTCGGCAGGCTCGGTAAGGGAATTCATCCCCCGGCCCCTTTTCATGACGACTGGGTGGTGCGTGATGTTTCTGCGTGCGCTTGTGGCGCGTCGATGAACGCGGCGGACGATCCCGCTCCGCACTCATCGATACGCCAGTGTACCGAAACGATGGCGTACCGATACACTGGCGTATCGATAGCGAGTGTGATCTCATCGACACACCACGGGAGCGAGGAGTTGAGCCGGTCATGGCGACGCGAGCAGAGGGCACCGCGACACCGCAGATCCCCACGCGCCGTTCCAAGATCACTCCCGAGCGGGCGCAGGAGTTCTACGACGCGGTCCTCGACCAGCTGCGCCGGCTCGGCTACGACGCCGTCACCATGGAGGGCGTCGCCTCCCAGGCCTGCTGCAGCAAGTCCACGCTGTACCGGCAGTGGAAGACGAAGCCCCAGCTCGTGGCCGCCGCGCTGCGGGCCGGACGCTGCACGAAGTTCTCCGCGGCCGACACGGGTACGCTCGCGGGAGACCTCGTCGCCGCCGCGCGCAACGCGGCGTCGCAGGCGTTGCCCGACGCCGCGCTGATGCAGGCCCTCGGGCATGCCGTGCGCCAGGACGGCGAGCTGCAGGGCGCGTTGCGCGAGGCGCTGATCGAGCCCGAGCTCACATCACTTGACGTGATGGTGGAGCGGGCCGTGGCCCGCGGCGAGATCGCCGCCGACCATCCCGCTCTGCCCTACTTGGCGGCGCAGCTCTTCGGAGTGATGCGCAGCCGCCCCTTCCTGGAAGGGCGCGAAGCCGACGCCGACTACCTGGTCGGCTTCGTCGAGAGCGTGCTGATTCCGGGACTCGGCCTGACCACTGAGGATCAGGCCACCTGAACGGGAGGCCGCCGGTCGCAGGGATGACCGACCGGCGGTCTGCCTGCGCCGCACCGTGGGGACGGGGGCGGCGCACACCCCCGGGCCGGGTGGGTTCCTCCAATGAGCGGAGGGGGACCCACCCGGCCCCAGGGGACCCTCCTTGCGCGCCGCCGGCTCAGGCGTCCTGGCCGTTGCCGCCCCCGCCGCCGGTGACCTCGGCCTTCTTGATGCCCTTGACGAGCTTGTCGATCGCCGTGTCGTCGGGGCCCGCCGCCTTCTCCTTGGCGGTGGTCGGGATGTCGACGCCGATGCGGACGACGACCAGCGTCTTGGGGTCGGTCGGCGACGGGAACGCGACCGACTCCACCCAGGCGTCGATCCTCGACTTGGTGTCCACGTTCCAGCGGACCCGGTAGCCCTGCTGTCCGGCGACCGTGACCTTCCGCGACAGCAGTTCGTCGTGCTGCAGGATGCCGCCGTAGACCTTGCCGCCGTAGGACGCCTTCGCGTTCTTGGCGATGTCCTCCTTCGCCGCGGCCTCGGCGGTCGTCGCGTCCAGCTTCAGTTCCTTGGCCGACGAGGTGGACGCGCCGCCCTTCACGCAGGTCTGCTGCACGTCGTCGGGGCACTTGTACGGCCCCGTCTGCACCCCGGCGACGCCCGCGCCGTCGTTGCCCGTCCAGCTGTCGAGGACCGGCAGGGCGACGCCGTTGAGGACGTCCGTGGCGAAGCCCTCGTCGAGCGGGGCCTGCGGGGACGAGGGCGTCTCGGGGGAGTCGCTGCCGCCGCCCTCGCCGCC
>NZ_JAAGMG010000227.1 GCF_010548525.1 Streptomyces sp. SID14478 | reverse complement strand
GGCACCGTCGCGACGCTGCGGCTGCCCGGCGCGCCGACGCCGCCGCCGGAGATCCCCGGCCCCGCAGACTGACCCGGGGGCCTCAGTGCCCCACCGCGAGGCCCGATCCGGACAGGTCGACGCGGATGCCCGCCTTCTCCACGCTCACGTCGCGCAGCCGCACGTAGCCGTGGTCGCCCGGCAGCTTCGGCAGCCGGAAGGCGAGCGAGAGGCGGTCGGCGAGCTGCGGGCGGGTCAGGTGGGACAGGCCCTTGAGGAGGGACGGGTCAAGGCCCAGCTTCTGCAGCAGCCAGGGGTGGTCGAGCGCGATGTCGATCAGGTTCATGGACATCAGGCTCTTCACGAAGCGGGGCGAACCCGTCAGGTCGCTGAGCTTCTTGTCGCTGTGCAGGGCCGTGTCGACCGCCGAGTCCGGGACGCCGGCCCGGTGCACGATCGCGGGGATGGACAGCAGCCGCCGGGCCTTGTCCGTCTCGGCCGTGATCCGGTCCACCGACTTGGCGGTGAGGTGCAGGCCCTCGGAGGCGTCGGTGCCGGGGCGGTAGGTGGCGAGGTCGCCGACGTCCAGGCGCATGTCGCCGATGTCGGTGGAGATGCCGGTGGCGCCGAGGCGGCGGATCG
This sequence comes from Streptomyces sp. SID14478, assembly GCF_010548525.1. Classification (GTDB taxonomy): domain Bacteria; phylum Actinomycetota; class Actinomycetes; order Streptomycetales; family Streptomycetaceae; genus Streptomyces. The sequence continues at coordinate 2,594 of NZ_JAAGMG010000227.1, read as the reverse complement.
TGGCGTCGGCCCGCACCTTCAGGTCGTGCCCGGCGACCGGCAGCGTGCCGCGCGCGAGGACCTGGTCGCGGCCGTGTCCGGTGAACGTGACCTGGGAGGCGCCCAGTTCGCGGTTGAGGTCGGCGAAGGACACGAGGACCTCGCCGTTCATGGCGCCGGTCTCGATGCCGCTGATGCCGGTCAGGCCGGAGCCCTCGATGCGTACGTTGCGTGCGGTCGCGGAGACCTTGGCGAGGGTGACCCGGCTGGCGGCCACGTCGGGGACCGTGACCTTCATCTCGTCGATGCGGCGGTCGGCGAGCTGGGTGAGGAAGGGGAATCCGCCGATCTCGACCTCGGGCGCCGCGGTCAGCTTCATCTCCTTCTTGAGCTGCTGCGAGGCGCGGTGCTCGGCGTACAGGAGCGCCCAGCGGTCGGCGAGGGCGAGGAACGCGCACAGGACGACGACCGCGACCAGCGCCTTCACGGCGACGGAGAGCCCGGCGAAGCGGTTGCGGCGGCGGCTGCCGCGCCGGTGGTTCGGCGGCAGCCACGCGTCCTCGTCGGGGGCCTCGTCCGGCACCTCGTACAGGAAGTCGTCGAGCGGGTTGTCCGCGAGGGCGGCCAGTTCGTCGTAGGGATTCGAGCGGGAGCGGGACGGCGAGGCCGCGTCGTCCGGCCAACCCTCGGACGGAGCACGGTCGTTGGATATGCGGTGGGGGGTACGCATCGGGTGATTCCACCACACACCCCCACCCTTTACGCAAACAACCTTCACATGCGTCGAGTGGCCCACGCCCGAACCTCGGGTTCAACCGTAGGCCACTCGCCGTTAAGACCGCGTTGCGGCTACTTGATGATCGTGATGCGGTCCGCCTTCGGCGGCGCGAGCGGGCTGTCGGCCGACGAGTGGGCGGTCAGGTAGTCGTTGAACGCCTTCAGGTCGTCGCTGCCGACCAGCGGGTTCCTGCCCTGGCCGAGCGCCGCGAAGCCGTCGCCGCCGCCCGCGAGGAACGAGTTCATCGCGACGCGGTAGGTGGCCGCCGGGTCGAGGGCCGCGCCGTCCAGCTTGATGGAGTCGGTGACGACCCGTGCCGCGCCGGTCTTCGTCATGTCGAGCGTGTACGTGAGCCCGGCCGACGGCTGCAGGATCTTCGGCGAGGCCTCGTTCGCGCCGCTGACCTGCTGCTGCAGCGCCGTGACGACCTGCTCGCCGGTCAGGTCGACGAGATTGACCGTGTTGCTGAAGGGCTGCACGGTGAACGCCTCGCCGTACGTCACGACCCCGTCGCCCTCGCTGCCGCTCGCCTTGAAGACCAGGTCGGAGCGGATCCCGCCCGGGTTCATCAGGGCCAGGGACGCCTTCGGGTCGAGCGTCTTGGCGTGCGCGAGCTGCGCGTCCGCGATGAGGTCGCCGAGCGGCGCCTCCGGCGTGGCGGCGCCCCGTCCGGGAATGTCGGCGGAAATGTACCCGACGGCCTGGTTCGAGACGGGCGCGGCGAGCTTGTTCCACTGGGTGAGCAGCTTGGTCATGTCGGGCGCCTTGGGCTGCGTGCGCGTCACGACGTGGTTGGCCGAGGTGGGCGACTTCGCCGACGTCACCGCCGTGCGCACGATGTCCTTGGTGCGGCGGTCGTAGGTCAGCGTGGTGTCCGTGTAGAGCTTCCCGTACGAGGACGCCGACGTGACCATGCGCGGCTTGCCGGACGGGTCCGGGATGGTGCACACGTACGCGTTGTGCGTGTGGCCGGTGACGAGCGCGTCGACCTTCGGCGTGATGCCCTTGGCGATGTCGACGATCGGGCCGGAGACGCCGTCGCCCGCGCCCGGGGAGTCGCAGTCGTAGTTGTACGCGGACGAGGCCGGGACGCCGCCCTCGTGGATGAGCGCGACGATCGACTTCACGCCCTGCTTGTCGAGGATCTTGGCGTACTTGTTGACCGTCTCGATCTCGTCGTGGAACTTGAGGCCCTTGACGCCGTCCGCCGAGACGATGTCCGGCGTGCCCTCCAGCGTGACGCCGATGAAGCCGACCTTCACGCCCTTGTTCTTCCACACCCAGTACGGCTTGAGGATCGGCCTGCCGGTCTTCTCGTCCGTCACGTTCGCCGCGAGGTAGGGGTAGTCCGCGCCCTTGAACCTGCGGCCGTCCTCGTAACAGCCGTCCTTCGGGTGGCAGCCGCCGTTCTGCATGCGTGCCAGCTCGGTGGCGCCCTCGTCGAACTCGTGGTTGCCGACGCTGGTGACGTCCAGGTCGAGCTTGTTCATCGCCTCGACCGTCGGTTCGTCGTGGAAGAGGCCGGACAGCAGCGGGCTCGCGCCGATCAGGTCGCCGGCGGCCGCCGTCACGCTGTACGGGTGGCCCTTGCGGGCCGTGCGCAAGGAGGTGGCCAGGTACTCGACGCCGCCCGCGTCGACCTGCTTCGTCGTGCCGTCGGCCTGCTTCTCGGTGACCTGGCCCGACGACCCGGCGGGCGGCTCCAGGTTCCCGTGGAAGTCGTTGAACGACAGCAGCTGTACGTCCTGGTAGCGGCCCTTGCCGCCGCCGTGGTGCCGGTCCGGGGCCGCGCCCGCGGGCAGCGCGGCGATCAGCGCGCCTGCGGTGGCGAGCGTGG
>NZ_JAAGMG010000188.1 GCF_010548525.1 Streptomyces sp. SID14478 | reverse complement strand
GGCCGCCCGCCCGCCGCCTGGAGTCCGGGCCTCCCGCGAAGTGACCTGCGTCCCGTCACCGGAACGAGTTTGGAGACAGGGGCCCCCGCTACGTAAAATTCCGCTTTCGAAGGCTTTGACAGCGGGCGCGGATCGCGCGCGACGCGCGACACCCCAGGAAACGGCAGCGGCGATGACGGTGACAGAGGACAATCAGGCCCTCGATCAGGAGTACGGGCCCGGCATCGACCCCGAGCGGCTCGCCGTCTGCCTCAGCGTGCTCGACGAGCTCGACAAGATCGAGGTCGACCACCCCGACGCCATCGCGGTCCGGCGCGCCACCGCGGGCATCTACCGGACCGTGAAGCAGCGCCGCCGCCAGGAGCGCCGGGCCGCCAAGACCGCCCACGACAAGGCCGTCACCGAGGCGACCGCGACCGGCTCCGCCGAGCGCATCGACGACGAGACCGAGGGCCTGCTGCCCTCGTCGCAGACCGAGCAGGGACGCCTCGCGGGAATACTCCAGCGCCCGCGCTCCTGCTACACCTGCAAGACCCGGTACGTGGAAGTCGACTACTTCTACCACCAGCTCTGTCCCGACTGCGCCCGCCTGAACAGGGACAAGCGCGACGCCCGCGCCGACCTCACCGGCAAGCGCGCCCTGCTCACCGGCGGCCGCGCCAAGATCGGCATGTACATCGCGCTGCGACTGCTGCGTGACGGCGCGCACACGACGATCACCACCCGGTTCCCCAAGGACGCCATCCGCCGCTTCAAGGCGATGGAGGACTCCGCGGACTGGATCCACCGGCTCGAAGTCGTCGGCATCGACCTGCGCGACCCCGCCCAGTCCGTCTCCCTCGCCGAGCGGCTCACCGCGGCCGGCCCGCTGGACATCCTGATCAACAACGCGACGCAGACCGTACGCCGCCTGCCCTCCGCGTACGCCGCCCTGGTAGACGGCGAGAGCGCGCCGCTGCCCGCGGGCGAACTGCCCGCGCACAGCGTCATCGGCGCCTTCAACTCGGGCGCGGTCGACGGCATCGCCGCGCTGCCCATCGGCACCAGCGGCATCGACGCCCAGAAGGTCGCCGACCTCGCCCTCGTCGCGGGCAACGCGAGCGTGGCCCGGCACCTCGACGGCACGGCCATCGACGCCGGCGGCCTCGTCCCGGACGTCGTCGACACCAACACCTGGGTGCAGACCATCGACCAGATCTCCCCGGTCGAGCTGCTCGAGACCCAGCTGTGCAACTACACGTCGCCGTTCATCCTGATCAGCGCCCTGCGCCCGAGCATGGCCGAGGCCGCGAAGAAGGCGTCGAGCGGACGCGCGTACGTGGTGAACGTCTCCGCGATGGAGGGCGTCTTCGGCCGCGGCTACAAGGGCGCGGGCCATCCGAACACGAACGCCGCCAAGGCCGCGATGAACATGGTGACGCGGACCAGCGCCCAGGAGATGTTCCAGAGCGACGGCATCCTCATGACGTCGATCGACACCGGCTGGATCACCGACGAACGCCCGCACTACGACAAGCTGCGCCTGGCCGAGGAGGGCTTCCACGCCCCGCTCGACCTGATCGACGGTGCCGCCCGCGTCTACGACCCGGTCGTGCGCGGCGAGGCGGGCGAGGACGTGTACGGGGTCTTCCTGAAGGACTACGCGCCCGGCAAGTGGTGACGCAGCTGCTGCTGGACGGCGCCGCTGTCGCCCGTCGGTGAGGCGGCGCGCACCCGTGTGCCGCCGTCCACCAGGAGATCCGCGCCGGTGATCCAGGACGCCTCGTCCGACACCAGCCAGCGCACCGCACGCGCGATGTCCCCGGGCTCGCCGATCCGGCCGGTCGGCAGTCCCGCCGCCACCGCCTCCTCGGCCCGCTCCCAGACGAACCGCGCCATCTCGGTGCGCACGAGCCCGGGGGAGACCGAGTTGACCCGCACCGACGGGCCCAGTTCGCCCGCCAGTTGAGCCGTCAGGTGCAGCAGCGCCGCCTTGCTCGTGCCGTAGGCCCCCACGTGCGGGCCGACGTGGGCGGCTCCCTCGGTGCACACGTTGACGACGGCGCCGCCGTGCTCGCCCATCCAGGCCCGCCACGCGCACTGCACCAGACGCAGCGGCGCCTCCACGTTCACCGTGAACGCCGTGCGCCACGCGTCGGGGTCGGCGTCCATCAGCGGCCCGGACGGCTGGTTCGTCGCGGCGTTGTTCACGACGACGTCGACCCGGCCGTACGCCGCCACGGTCCGCTCGATGACCTCCCACAGATGCGCCGGGTCGGCGACGGACCCGGCCACGCCCACCGCGTCGGCGCCTCGCGCGCGCAGCGCCGCGACGCAGCCCCGCACACCGTCCGGGTCCCGGGCCGTCACGCACAACCGGGCGCCCGCATCGGCGAGTTCCTCGGCGATCGCCCGGCCGATACCCCGCGAGGCACCGGTCACGACGGCTGCCCTGCCGGCAAGGGGACGCGACGTCATGCGCGTACGGTCTCATGGACAGTCGGAGCTGACGACAAGTCAAACATGAGACTGTCGCGGACAATTGGTGTGGTGTTGGTGCAGGCGGCGAGCTGCCGGACGGCTCAGGGGGCGTACGCGGCGGCGGTCCGTGCCACCAGTTCGAGCACCGGGCGCCAGTCCTCCATCACCCCGGCGTCCAGACCCACCACCTTGCCCGCGTCGTCCGCCTGGCGCAGCGCCACCGCGTCCTCGGCCAGCGGGTCCGCCGCGAACGCGGCGACCTCCTGCGCCGTCATCGGGCCGCCTTGCGCGTCCAGCGTCAGCGCGCTCTGCGCCGACAGGGCGCGGCCCGGTTCGACGGCCGTGAGGTAGCGCTTGGCGGGGACGTGCAACTGCACGAGCCGCGCCACCCGCTCCCCGAGCAGCCCGCGCACCGCATGGGCCGCGCTGTCCGCGTGCCCCGCGTCGTCGCCCGGGTGGAGCCAGTGCCCGAGGTCGTGCACGAGGCCCGCGACCTGCAACTCCTTGTCGCTGGGACGCTCGCGCCGCAGCAGCGCCGCGGTCTGCAGGGCGTGGTCGTGCAGATCGACCGGATCGCCGCTGCGGTCGGGGGCGTCCCACGCGTCCCGACAGGCGTGCAGGGCCGCCATCAGTTCCTCGATGGTGCGCAGCTCGACGCGTTCCATGGCCGACTCCTCCCGAAGATCCTCCGCTGCCTGTCCGGAAGCAGACCATGGAGATCGGGCGGACACCTGACGCACCGGTCAACGGGACGTTAACGATCCCTCGTCGGTGTGGTGCAGAATTGCCGCATGCCCCGCCCCACCCGCCCCCTGCGTACGCGCACCGCCGCGTGCCCGGGGCGTCTGTTGTGGGGCGCGCTGCTGGTGGCGGTACTCGTCTCGGTCCTCGGAGTGCCGCGGTGCGCCACCGCAACGGACGCCGCGGCCCCGCCCGTCGACGTCCGCGCGGGCGCTCGGAC
>NZ_JAAGMG010000160.1 GCF_010548525.1 Streptomyces sp. SID14478 | reverse complement strand
GCCTGCGCGGAGGCGGCGGCATGGTCGCCGTCGCCACCACCGCCGACGACCTCGCGCGCCGGCTCGCCCCCTACGACGGCCGGCTGGAGACCGCCGCACTGAACGGGCCCCGCTCCGTGGTCGCGGCCGGCCCCGACGACGACCTCGACCACCTCGTCGCCGCACTCACCGCGGACGGCGTACGCGCCAGGCGCCTGCCCGTCGACTACGCCTCGCACACGGCCCGCATGGACGACGCCCGCGCCGCCCTGCACGAGGAACTGGGACGCATCGAGCCGCTGCCCGGCGCCGTGCCCTTCTTCTCCACGGTGACCGGCGACTGGGCGCAGCCCGGGACGCTCGACACCGCGTACTGGTTCCGCAACCTCCGCCAGACCGTCCGCTTCGAGCCCGCCGTGCGGGCGCTCACGGAACAGGGCCACCGGACCTTCGTCGAACTCAGCGCCCATCCCGTGCTGACCACCGCCGTCGAGGACACCGGGCACGAAGCCGGTGCCCGGCTCGCCGCGGTCGGATCGGTGCGCCGCGGCCACGGGGGACCGGACGACTTCGCCCGCGCCCTGGGAACCGCGTGGACGGCGGGCGTGCCCGTGCGCTGGGACGCGGTGTACCTCGGCGTACGGGCGCACCCGGTACCGCTGCCCACCTCGTCGTTCCAGCGCGAACGCTTCTGGTGGGAGCCCGCGCCGGACGCGGTCGACGCCGGCGGGCACGACGCGGCCGACGCACTGCGCTATCGCATCGACTGGCAGCGCGTCCCCACCCCGGCGTCCTCTTCGGCGGGCCCCCGCACCTGGCTCGTCGTCCGCTACGACGGGGCGGCCGAGGCGGTCGCGGAGGCGGCCCGCGGCGCGCTCGAAGCGGCCGGCGCGACAGTGACCGGCCTCGTGCTCGATGCCGCACCGACGCGGG
>NZ_JAAGMG010000119.1 GCF_010548525.1 Streptomyces sp. SID14478 | reverse complement strand
CTCGGCGAGGCCGGTGACCGTGAGGGCCGCGCAGCCGGCCGGGTCGCCCGCGACGGCCTCGGCGACGCGCTGCATGGAGCGGGTCATCGACGGTGCGAGGGTGCGCACCTTGGCCGCGAGGGCCGCCGGGGCGGGCGGCGCGTCGTTGGCGAAACTTTCCTTCACGTCATTGCTCACGTTCTGAAAGATATTTTCGGAACGGGTGGTGGTCAAGGGTCCAAGGACCGGGACGTGGGTCACATCGTGCGGAGGGTGGGCGGGGGCTGGACAGGGGGCTGGACAATGGGAGGCATGAACACCATCAGCCCCCTGGAGCAGGCCCTGCACGCGGCCCGCGCGCTCGTGCTCGCGGATCTGAAGGCGGTGGACGTCGCCGACGCGGACGTCGTCTCGCTCGTCGAGGAGTCGATCGTCTCGCGCCGCTGGTGGGTCGAGCAGTGGCCGGAGGGCGTCGCCTACGTCACCGGGCTCGTCGCCCAGGACGTGCAGGACGGGATCCTGGAGCGGCACGGCCGCTGGCCGGTGTGCCCGGTGTGCGGCCCGGGCTCGGGCACGCAGGGCCCGCACGCGCTGGATGTCGAACCGGAGCTGGGCGCCGATCCGCACTGGGTCTGCTCGGAGGCGGGGGTCGTGGTGGCGCCGGTCGGCTCGCTGGGCTCGGTGGCGGGATGAGGGCCGGGTGACGCTCTACATCGACCCGCCGAACTGGCCCGGCCACGGCCGCATGTGGTCCCACCTGGTCAGCGATGTCTCCTTCGCCGAACTCCACGTGTTCGCCGAGCGGTTGGGGGTCCCACCGCGCGCCTTCGAGCGGGACCACTACGACATCCCGTCGCACCGGTACGCGGACGCGGTGCGGGCCGGGGCCGTCGAGATCGGCTCGAAGGAGCTGGTGCGGCGGCTCACCGACGCCGGGCTGCGCAGGCCCAAGGGGCGGCCGGCGTAGGCAGGTCGCGGGCGGGTCCGTCGAGTGGGTGGCGGTGCGGGGCGTGCCGGGACGCCCAGCGGCCTCGCCCCACCTGGTGGTAGCGGCCGTCGCCGCGTGGGTCCGCCGCGAGCGGGTGCGTTCAGTGGGTGGCGGCGCGCGCCGGTTCGGGCGTGGGGGACGAGCCCGTCACCACCTTCGACGCCGTGCGCGGTGCAGCCCCCTATATGCCGTCGAACACCACCCGTATGCCCTGGCCGTCCACATCCTCGGACTCAGCGGCTCGACCGAGGGTGGGGTGGTGGCGTTCCCGCCCGTTCACGGCGACAGGAGTCGCAGCTCCGTCGTCAGGTTCTCGCGGGCCCGCGCCTCCCACTGAGCGGCGCCGTGCGCGGTCCTGAACAGCCGCGGCAGGTCGAGGAGTTGGCGCAGCACCGCGGCCCGGCCCGCGCGGAACGCCTCGTCGGGGACGAAGGCGTACTCCTCGCGGACCGCCTTGGTGTAGGCGGCGTACGGGCCCGGGGGCGCCGCCAGGATCGCCAGGTCGGCGTCGCACAGGGCCTCGCCGTTCGTGTCGCCGTCGGCCGGGTCGTGGGTGACGGTGAGCCGGACGAGCCGGGCCACCTCCGCCACCTGCGCGGCCGCAAGGCCCGCCTCCGTCAGGGCGCGCTCGGCCAGCGCCGCGGAGCGCTCCTCGTTCTCGGAGCGGTCCGGGCGGTACACCGCGTCGTGGAACCAGGCGGCGAGCCGCACCAGCTCGGGGTCGGCCGCGTGCTCCTGCAGCACGTCGAGCCCGCCGAGGACCGCCGCCAGGTGGGTGGCCGTGTGGTACCGGCGCTGCGGCTCGGACCAGCGGGCCAGCAGGTTGTCGGCGTACGGGTACGGGTCGATGGCGGGGTTCCCCGTCGCCGCGCGCAGGGTACGGGCCCAGCGCTCGCGCAGGTCCTGCGGATCTTCGTACTCGTACGTCATGACCCGACCCTAACGTCCTACGGTGAGGCCATGACTGCAGACGCCGTACGAGACCACGCGCGCGATCCCGAGCTGCCCGGGCGGCTCCTGAGGGCCGAACGGGACGTCCTGGTACCGCTGTTGAGGGCGCGGCCCGACGCGGATTTCGCGCTGCGGACCGCGTGTCCGGGATGGACCGTGCGGGACGTGCTCGCGCACTGTTCGGCCGCGCTGATCCGGGTGGTGGAGAGCCGGTTCGAGAAGGGCGTGTTCAGCCCGGAGTGCAACGACCGCGACATCGCCGAGCGGGCGGACTGGTCGCACCAGCAGGTCGTGGACGAGCTGGAGCGGGGGATGACCGAGGCGGGCGCCGCCATCGCGAAGGCCGGCGGGGTGCTGGACGCGGTCGCGCTGGGGGAGTGGGTGCACGCGGGGGACGTACGGGAGGCCTTCGGGGAGCCGGGGGCCTACGAGGGCGCGGGTCTCGCGGACGCGCTGGAGCTGCTGGTGCGGATCAGCGGGGAGCGGGAGCGGCCGGCGCTGCATGCCGATGTGGACGACCTGGACGAGCCGCTCGTGCTCGGGGCCGTGGCGGGGGACGCGCCGCCGGCGCGGTACATCGGGGATGCGGCGACGCTGGTGCGGCTGTCCGCGGGGCGGCCGGTGATCGGGGCGCGGTACGAGCTCGCCGGGGTCAGGGAGGCCGAGCTCAATCTTGTTCGGGTGAGGGTCCGTCCCGGCGCGTCCGTCGCCGGGTGCGGGGTCCGGTGCGCTCGCTCGCGCCCCGCCCCGGGG
>NZ_JAAGMG010000085.1 GCF_010548525.1 Streptomyces sp. SID14478 | reverse complement strand
ACGGCCGGGAGGCGACCGCACCGAAGGCCAGCCGTGCGTCGTGCACGACGCCGTCGCGGACGTCGAGGGCGACGGCGGCGGAGCCGATGGCGAAGGCGTACGAGGCGCGCTCGCGGACCTTGCGGTAGCGGGAGCGGGCGGCGACGGGCGCGGGCGGCAGGGTCACCGCGGTGATGAGCGCACCGGCCGGCAGGGCCGTCTCCAGGTGCGGGGTCTGCCCGACGGGCCGGTAGAAGTCCTCGAGCGCCAACTCCCCGTGCCCGTCGACGGTTTCGTAGTGCACGACGGCGTCGAAGGCGGCGAGCGCGACGCCCATGTCGGACGGGTGCACGGCCACGCACGCCCCACTCGCGCCGAGGATCGCGTGGTTGCGGTGCTCACCCTTGACGGCGGGGCAACCACTGCCGGGCTCCCGCTTGTTGCACGGTTTGGACAGGTCGGTGAAGTAGCCGCAGCGGGTGCGCTGGAGCAGGTTCCCGCCGACGGTAGCCATGTTGCGCAGCTGGCCGGACGCGCCCGCGAGCACGGCCTGGGCCAACGCCGGGTAGCGGCGGCGCACTTCGGGGTGCGCGGCGAGGTCGCTGTTGGTGACGGTGGCCCCGATCCGCAGACCGCCGTCGTCCGTCGGCTCGATGCGGTCCAGCGGCAGTTCGCGTACGTCGACCAGGTGCGCGGGGCGTTCCACACCCGCCTTCATCAGGTCGACCAGATTGGTGCCGCCGCCGAGGAAGCGCGCCTCGGGGTCGGCCCCGAGCACGGCCACGGCGCCGGGCACGTCGAGCGCCCTCTCGTATCCGAACTCCCTCACGCCAGCTGCTCCTTCGTGCTCTCGGCGGCCTGTGCGACGGCTTGCACGATCGACACGTACGCCCCGCAGCGGCACAGGTTCCCGCTCATCCGTTCCCGGATCTCCTCGGGCGTCAGGGCGGGCACGCCCGCCTCGGGCCGTACGTCCTGGGTCGCGGCGCTCGGCCAGCCGGCCGCGTGTTCCTGGAGGACACCGAGGGCCGAACAGATCTGCCCGGGGGTGCAGTAGCCGCACTGGAAGCCGTCGAATTCGACGAAGGCCTGCTGTACCGGGTGGAGCGCGTCGCCGTCCGCGACGCCCTCGATGGTGGTGATGTCGCGGCCCTCGGCGGCGACCGCGAGCTGCAGGCAGGACACGGTGCGGCGGCCGTCGACGAGCACGGTGCAGGCCCCGCACTGCCCCTGGTCGCAGCCCTTCTTCGTGCCGGTCAGATCGAGCCGCTCGCGCAGGGCGTCGAGCAGCGTGGTGCGGTGGTCGACGGGCAGCGTGTACTTCTCTCCATTGACGTGCAAAGTGATCGAGCTGGACGTGGAGATGCCCCTTGGGGCCATGAGCAGCCTTCTTTCGCGTATCCGATGCGAGGAGAATCAGCGCTGTACGGTGCGGGGCGGCGGGTGGACGGCTCGGAGCCGGCCACTGCCCCGCTAGGGTGGACGGACCGAAGCGGACATCTGTCCGCTCTACGTTCCCCGAACGTAGTGGACAACTGTCCGCTCAGCAAGGACGTTTCCGCGCCACGGCCGAAGGAGGACGCGTGCGGCACCCGAAGGAGCAGGCCACGCTGCGCTCGGACGCGCAGCGCAACCGGGAGCGCATCCTCGAGGTGGCGCTGGCCGAGCTGACGCGCTCGGCGGACGCACCACTGAGCACCATCGCGCGGAAGGCGGGCGTCGGGCAGGGCACGTTCTACCGCAACTTCCCGAGCCGGGAGGCCCTCGTCCTGGAGGTGTACCGGTACGAGGTGCAGCAAGTCGCCGACACCGCGGCCCAGTTGCTGTGCTCCCGGCCGCCGCAGGTCGCCCTGCGCGAGTGGATGGACCGGCTCGCACAGTACGCGATGGCCAAGGCGGGGCTCGCGGACGCGCTGCGCGAGGCGACGACGGCGCGCGGCACCTTCAAGAACCTGGCGCACGGCCCGTTGACGCAGGCCGTCACGCTGCTGCTCGACGCGAACGAGGAGGCGGGCACCGTCCGCCCCGGCCTCACCCCGGACGACTTCATGCTGGCCATCGCGGGCCTGTGGCTGATCGACCCGCACGGCGACTGGCAGTCCCGCGCGGGCCGCCTGCTGGATCTGGTGATGGACGGGCTGCGGGCGGGGGCGCCGGGGCCGCGGCCCGCGGCGGACGAATAACCGTCCGCCGGACGGGACTACGACCTCTTGCGCGGCTTGCCGCGCTTGCCGCCCTGCTGCTTGCCGCCCTGCTTCCCGCCTGGCTTGGGCCGGCCCGCGCCCCGTGCGGGCGCCTTGCG
>NZ_JAAGMG010000051.1 GCF_010548525.1 Streptomyces sp. SID14478 | reverse complement strand
AACGGCCCGCACCCGCACCCGAGTTGCTCGCCACCCTCACCTCCCGGCACCACGCGGGCCTCAGCCTCGGCCGGCTCGGACGCTGGACGGAGGCGGGCGAGGTGCACCGCGCGGTAGTCGTCGAGCGGGAGCACGCGCTCGGCCCCGACCACCCCGACACCCTCGCCAGCCGTTACGAGGTCGCCTTCTGCCTGAGCCGCACCGGGCGGGCGGCCGACGCGCTGCGCGAGTACCGGCGCGTCGTGGAGGGGCGCGAGCGCGTCCTCGGCGACGCGCACCCCGAGACGCTCGGCGCGCGGCAGGAAGTGGCGTACGTGCTGGGAAAGTTGGGGCGCCACTTCGAGGCGCACCAGGCGTACGCGGCGGTCCTCGCCGCCCGCGAGCGCGCCATGGGACCCGACCACCCCGACACCCTGCGCTGCCGCCACAACCTCGCGTTCAACCTGAGCCGCCTCGGCCGCCTGGAGGACTCCTACCGGATGGCGAGCGAGGTCGCCGACGCCCGCGCCCGCGTCCTCGGCCCCGAGCACCCCGACACCCTCGTCACGCGCTGCGAAGTGGGATACACGCTGGGCCAGTTGGGACGCTGGAGCGAGGCGCTGCGGGCCTACCGCGAGGTGGCGCAGGCGCGGGCCCGGGCGCTCGGCCCGGATCATCCCGACACCCTGGCCGCGCGGTACGAGGTGGGCATCGGCCTGGGCCGCCTCGGCCGCAGCGCCGAGGCGCTCACGCTCTACCGCGACCTGATCGACGACCGCACCCGGGTGAGCGGCCCCACCGATCCCGAGACGCTGCGGGCCCGGCACGGCCTCGGTGTGAACCTCGGCCGCATGGCCCGCTGGGAGGAGGCGCTCGGCGAGGCGCGCGACGTGTGCGCGATCCGCGAGCGCGTGCTGGGCCCCGACCATCCGGACACCCTCATCAGTCATCGGGAGGTCGCCGTCGGGCTCGGCTGGCTGGGCCGCTGGCCCGACGCCCTCGTCGAGTACCGCAGGGTCGCCGCCGCCCGGGAACGGGTGCTGGGTGCGGAGCACGCCGACACCCTGGCCAGCCGCACCGACGAGGCGCACTGTCTGGAGCAGCTGGGACGGGGGCCCGAGGCCGTCGAGTTGTACCGTCGTGTTGCCGCGTTGCGGCACAGTCGGCGACCTCCAGGAGCTTGATGTGGATCAGTACGACGTCGTGATCGTCGGCGGTGGCCACAACGGCCTTGTCGCCGCCGCCTATCTCGCCCGCGCCGGCCGCACCGTCACCGTGCTGGAGCGGCTCGGGAACACCGGCGGGGCCGCCGTCTCCACCCGGCCGTTCCCCGGCGTGGACGCCCGGCTCTCCCGTTACTCGTACCTGGTCAGCCTGCTTCCTCACAAGATCGTGGGGGATCTGGGCCTCGACTTCGCCGTGCGCAAGCGCACCGTGTCCTCGTACACGCCGACCGTGCGGGACGGGCGCCCGACGGGGCTGCTGGTCGGCGGCGGCCCCGCGCGCACCCGCGACGCCTTCACCCGGCTGACCGGCGGCGCACGCGAGTACGAGGCGTGGGAACGGTTCTACGCGACCACCGCCCGTATCGCCGCACGCGTCTTCCCCACTCTGACCGAACCCCTCCCCGGCCGGGCCGCGCTGCGCGAGCGCGTCGGGGACGAGGCGGCCTGGCGGCTGCTCTTCGAGGAGCCGATCGGGGTCGGCATCGAGGAGTACTTCACGGACGACCTGGTGCGCGGCGTCGTCCTCACCGACGCGCTCATCGGCACGTTCGCCGACGCCCACGACCCGACCCTCGCCCAGAACCGGTGCTTCCTCTACCACGTCATCGGCAACGGCACGGGCGACTGGGACGTGCCCGTCGGCGGCATGGGCGCCCTCACCGACGCCCTCGCCGCGGCGGCCCGCGCGGCAGGCGCCCACCTCGTCACCGGGCACGAGGTGACGCGGATCGAGACCGACGGGCGGCGCGCCGAGGTGACGTACCGCACCGAGGACGGCGAGGGCGCCGTCGCCGCCCGGCACGTGCTCGTGAACGCCTCCCCGCAGGACCTCGCCCGGCTCCTCGGCGACGTACCGCCGTCCCCCGCCGAGGGGGCCCAGCTCAAGGTGAACATGCTGCTGGAGCGGCTGCCCCGGCTCAAGGACACGGCCGTGGACCCGCGCGAGGCGTTCGCCGGAACCTTCCATGTGGCCGAGGGGTACGGGCAGTTGGCCACCGCGTACGGCGAAGCGGCTTCCGGCGAACTGCCGAGCGCGCCGCCGTCCGAGATCTACTGCCACTCCCTGACCGACCCCACGATCCTCGCCCCGGACCTCGTCGCCCGCGGATACCAGACCCTCACGCTCTTCGGCCTGCACACCCCCGCGCGTCTGTTCACCGACGACAACGACAGCGCCCGCGCCGCACTCCTGAAGGCGACGACCGCCCAGCTCGACGCCCACCTCGCCGAGCCCCTGGAGGACTGCCTGGCGCGGGACGCCGACGGACGTCCCTGCATCGAGGCGAAGACCCCGCTCGACCTGGAGCGCGAGCTGCGCCTGCCCGGCGGCAACATCTTCCACCGGGCCCTCGCCTTCCCTTACGCGCAGGAGGGCGCGGGCCGCTGGGGCGTGGAGACCGCGCACGCGAACGTGCTGCTGTGCGGCGCCGGAGCGGTGCGCGGCGGCGGGGTCAGCGGCATCCCCGGGCACAACGCGGCGATGGCGGTGCTCGGTCGCTGAGTCGCGGTGCCGCGTCGCGGGATCAGGGTGGGG
>NZ_JAAGMG010000019.1 GCF_010548525.1 Streptomyces sp. SID14478 | reverse complement strand
GCCCCCGACCCGACCCGCGGCGACGGCGCCGGCGGTGGCTGGGCCGGCGGCGGCAGCGTCTTCGCCGGTGTCCTGATGCTGGTCAGCGGGATCCTCGGGATCCTCAACGGCATCGCGGGCATCGCCAAGGACGACGTGTACGGCCGGATCGGCGACTACGTCTACTCCTTCAACCTGACCACCTGGGGCTGGATCCACCTGGTCATCGGCATCCTCGTGGCGCTCACCGGCTGGGGCATCCTGAAGGGCTCGGACTGGGCGCGCGGCGCGGGCATCGGCCTCGCCGCGCTCTACATCGTCGAGTACTTCATGTTCCTGCCGTACGCGCCCGTGTGGTCGGTGATCTCCATCGGCATCGGCGTCTTCGTCATCTGGGCGCTGGCGAGCGAGCCGTCCCGCTCCGCCACGTCACGATCCGGCACCACCCGGCCCGTCTGACAACCGTCCGGGCCGCGCTCTCGTCCTTCCGGGAGGATCCTCAAGTCCGGGATCCGGCAGCACCCCCGCGAAAGGCAGGGCATTGGACCAGCGCCCCATGACGGACGAGGCGTCCGACGCCCTGGGTCACGACGACGAGGGCGGCGGACGCCGTCGTCGTGTCAACAGGGCCGGGGCGTGGGCGGCGGCCCTGCTGTTCGCCGGGCTCAGCGCGGTGGTCGGCTGCCGCGCCGCCGACACCGACGCCGTCACCCCCGTCCCGCAGTTGCTCGCCTTCCTGCCCTGGCTGACCGCCCCCGCCGTCGCCGCGCTGCTGCTCGCGCTCCTCGCGCGCTGGCGCACCGGGATGGTGTGGGGCGTCCTCGTGCTCGGCGCGCTGGCCTGGTTCATGGAGCCGTACGGGAGCGAGACCGAACCCGACGGGGCGCCCGTGTCCGGCATCCGCGTGCTGTCCTCGAACGTGCAGTTCGGGCAGGGCACGGACGCGCTGATCGACACGCTCACCCGCACCGAGCCGGACGTCGTCTTCGTCGAGGAGTGCGACCCCACCTGCCAGGACGAGCTGAGCCGCAACTCGCTGGAGACGGCGTACCCGTACCGGCAGGCGGTGCGCGCGGAGGGCTCGGAGGGCTCCCTGCTCCTCAGCGCGTTCCCGCTGAAGGCGGCGCGGGCGGTGCCCGGCACGATGGGCATGCCGGGCGCGACCGCGGACGTGCGCGGGCATCCGGTGCGGCTCCAACTCGCCCATCCCATGCCGCCGCTGCCGGACCAGGTCGGGCTGTGGAAGCGCGAGCTGGGCCGCCTGCGGGACTTCGCGGCCGCGGG
>NZ_JAAGMG010000695.1 GCF_010548525.1 Streptomyces sp. SID14478 | reverse complement strand
CCCTGGGCGACCGGTGCCCCGGCCGGCGGCGGCCAGCAGCAGGGCGGCGGCGGTGGCGGCTGGGGCGGAAGCTCCGGCGGCTCCGGCGGCGGCTACTCGGACGAGCCCCCCTTCTAGGGCTGGGCTCGTACCCACACTTCTTGATCACACAGGAGAAACACCATGGCGAAGCCGCCTGTGCGCAAGCCTAAGAAGAAGGTCTGCGCATTCTGCAAGGACAAGGTCACGTACGTGGACTACAAGGACACGAACATGCTGCGGAAGTTCATTTCCGACCGCGGCAAGATCCGTGCCCGCCGCGTGACCGGCAACTGCACGCAGCACCAGCGTGACGTCGCCACGGCAGTCAAGAACAGCCGTGAGATGGCGCTGCTGCCCTACACGTCCACCGCGCGATAAGGGAAGGGTGACCGACTAATGAAGATCATCCTGACCCACGAGGTCTCTGGCCTCGGCACCGCCGGCGACGTCGTCGACGTCAAGGACGGGTACGCCCGCAACTACCTGGTCCCGCGTGGTTTCGCGATCCGCTGGACCAAGGGTGGCGAGCAGGACGTGGCGCAGATCCGCCGCGCCCGCAAGATCCACGAGATCGCCACGATCGAGCAGGCCAACGAGATCAAGGCCAAGCTCGAGGGCGTGAAGGTCCGTCTGGCCGTCCGCTCCGGCGACGCCGGTCGTCTCTTCGGTTCCGTCACCCAGGCTGACGTCGCTTCGGCGATCGAGACCACGGGCGGCGTGAAGGTCGACAAGCGCCGCGTCGAGCTGGGCTCGCCGATCAAGACGCTGGGCGCCCACGAGGCGACCGTGCGTCTGCACCCCGAGGTTGCCGCCAAGGTCAACGTCGAGGTCGTCGCTGCCTGAGCACTGCCCTGAGCAGAGCTGAAGCACATGTGGGGCCGCATCCTTCGGGATGCGGCCCCACACGCTTGCTGTCTGTCCGCCGTTTCACGTGAAACGGCGGGTTTCACGTGAAACGGTGCCCTTCGATCAGCGGGTCGCGCCCGTGACGGCCCAGCGCCCGGAGCGGTAGCGGACCCAGAGCGTCACGACGCGGACCAGCATCATCAGCGCCATGGTTCCCCACAAGGCGGTGAGGCCGCCCCCCAGGCCCGGCACCATCAGTGCGACCGGGGTGAAGACCGCCAAGGTGATGAGCATGGCCCAGGCCAGGTACGGTCCGTCGCCCGCGCCCATCAGGACGCCGTCGAGTACGAACACGATGCCGCAGACGGGCTGGGAGAGCGCCACCACGATGAGTGCCGGCAGGGCCGCGTCCTGGACGACCGCGTCGCTCGTGAACAGCGGAACGAACAGAGGACGGGCAGCGACCACGAGGATGCCGAGGATCACTCCTGCGGCGATGCCCCACTGCACCATGCGTCGGCAGACGTCTCTCGCACCCTGGGCGTCGTCGGCTCCGAGGTAGCGGCCGATGATGGCCTGGCCGGCGATGGCGATGGCGTCCAGGGCGAAAGCCAGCAGGTTCCACAGGGACAGGACGATCTGGTACGCGGCCACGTCCGCGTCACCGAGTCGGGCCGCAACGGCTGTGGCGATCATCAGGATCGCGCGGATCGAGAGCGTACGGACGAGCAGTGGCGCTCCGGCCTGGGCGCAGGCCCGAATGCCTGCCGCATCGGGACGCAGGGAGGCTCCATGGCGCCGGGCGCCACGGACGACCACGACCAGATAGACGGCGGCCATGCCGAGTTGGGCGATGACGGTGCCCCAGGCGGAGCCCGCGATGCCGAGGCCGGCGCCGTAGACGAGACCGACGTTGAGCACGGCGTTGGCCACGAAGCCCGCGACGGCGACGTACAGCGGAGTCTTCGTGTTCTGGAGGCCGCGCAGCACGCCGGTGGCGGCAAGGACCACCAGCATTGCGGGAATGCCGAGTGACGAGATGCGGAGATAGGTGACCGCGTACGGGGCGGCTGTGTCCGAGGCGCCGAAGAGTCCGATCAGCGAGGGCGCGGTGGGCAGGACGATGGCGATGACGGCCGCACCCAGGAGGAGGGCGAGCCAGATGCCGTCCATCCCCTGCTGGATCGCGGCGCGTGTGTCGCCCGCACCGACCCGGCGTGCCACAGCGGCCGTGGTCGCGTAGGCCAGGAAGACGAAGATGCTGACGGCGGTCGTGAGCAGGGCCGAGGCGACGGCGAGCCCGGCCAGCTGGGATGTGCCGAGGTGGCCGACGATGGCGCTGTCGGCCATGAGGAAGAGGGGCTCCGCGACGAGTGCACCGAAGGCGGGGACGGCGAGAGCGACGATCTCCCGGTCGTGCCGTCGGCGGGCGGCTTTGGGTGTCGCTGGAGCCTGTGTCATGAGCACCAATCTAATCTTCCACAGGTAAGAGATGCAATGCCTTCATGACCCTTACATGAAGAGCCCTTCCGCGTGTCGCGGGACGGCGATCCCGGAGATCTTGGGCCGACTGAGAAAGTTTTTCTTCTGCACAGCCAGTGGACGGGATATGCGCAGGTCAGATGCTGTGTGTGAAGTGGCCTGAGGGCTTGTTCACAGGCCTGTCCACCGGGTCGTGCACAGGTTTTCCCGAGTTCTCCACAGCAAGAGGCCCGTCGTCCACACCGCCTGTGGATAACCAGATTGGCTGACGGTGCCGACACGCCTACCGTGGTGCGGCGCCCACCGTGTCTTTCGGCCTCGGAAACCTCATGAAACCGACGCGTCAGAACCGGAATCGGGCCCCCGATTTGTCAGTGTCGTGCCGTAGGAATGAGAGGCACGGCGAGGTCCGCTCGGCGGACGGGAGGAGGTGGCCCGGTGAGTATCTCCGAGCCCTTGGACGACCCCTGGGCCGACAGCGGTCCCAGTGACCGTCTACCCCCTTCCCGGCAGAACCGTAAGGGTGGCCGCGGCCAGGGGGATCAGCACGAGCGTGGCCGAGAGGGCGGGGGCTGGGACGACGGCCCGGCCACCTTCGAGCGCGTACCCCCGCAGGACCTGGACGCCGAGCAGTCGGTCCTCGGTGGCATGCTCCTGTCGAAGGATGCGATCGCGGACGTGGTCGAGGTCCTCAAGGGTCCCGACTTCTACAAGCCGGCCCATGAAACGATCTTTCAGGCTGTCCTCGACATCTATGCCAAGGGTGAGCCGGCCGACCCGATCACCATCGCCGCGGAGCTGACGAAGCGCGGCGAGATCAACAAAGTCGGTGGCGCATCGTATCTGCACACCCTCGTCCAGACGGTCCCCACCGCGGCGAACGCCGAGTACTACGCGGAGATCGTCCATGAACGGGCAGTGCTGCGCCGCCTCGTCGAGGCCGGTACGCGCATCACGCAGATGGGATACGCGGCCGACGACGACGTCGACGAGATCGTCAACAAGGCGCAGGCCGAGATCTATGCGGTCACCGAGCAGCGCACCAGTGAGGACTACCTCCCGCTCGGCGACATCATGGAAGGCGCGCTCGACGAGATCGAGGCGATCGGTTCGCGCAGTGGTGAGATGACCGGCGTGCCGACCGGCTTCACCGACTTCGACTCGCTGACGAACGGTCTGCACCCGGGCCAGATGATCGTCATCGCGGCCCGACCCGCCATGGGTAAGTCCACACTCGCACTGGACTTCGCGCGCGCCGCATCGATCAAGAACAATCTGCCCAGCGTCATCTTCTCCCTGGAAATGGGGCGCAACGAGATCGCGATGCGTCTGCTGTCGGCCGAGGCGCGCGTGGCCCTGCACCACATGCGGTCCGGCACGATGACGGACGAGGACTGGACGCGACTCGCGCGCCGGATGCCCGAGGTCTCGGCCGCACCGCTGTACATCGACGATTCTCCGAACCTGTCGATGATGGAGATCCGCGCGAAGTGCCGGCGGCTCAAGCAGCGCAACGACATCAAGCTCGTGATCATCGACTACCTGCAGCTGATGCAGGCCGGTGGATCCAAGCGCTCCGAGAGCCGTCAGCAGGAGGTCTCGGACATGTCCCGAAACCTCAAGCTGCTGGCCAAGGAACTCGAGGTGCCGGTTATTGCGCTCTCGCAGCTGAACCGTGGTCCCGAACAGCGCACGGACAAGAAGCCGATGGTGTCCGACCTGCGTGAGTCCGGCTCCATCGAGCAGGACGCCGACATGGTCATCCTGCTGCACCGCGAGGACGCGTACGAGAAGGAGTCACCGCGCGCGGGCGAGGCCGACATCATCGTGGGCAAGCACCGTAACGGTCCGACGGCCACCATCACCGTCGCCTTCCAGGGCCACTACTCCCGCTTCGTGGACATGGCGCAGACCTGATCACCCCTCGCCGTCGAGCACGGCGAGGTCCAGGGCCGCCAGACGTGCCGGGTCCGCGATCACTTCGTACGCGGTGATCTTGTCTGCTTCGGCGGTGACGACCAGGGCGAACAACAGGCGGCCGTGTGGGGCGACGACGATGCCGACCCGGCCGTCGATGAGCGCCGTGGCGGCGAACTGGGCGTTGCGCCGCAGGACGACTGTCTCGCGGGCCACGCCGTCCGAGCCGCGCACCAGTGTCTGCGCACCGGCCGGCAGTGTCGTCGGGTCGGCGCGTCGCACGACATCGGGGGCAAGGACCGCGAGCAGTGCGTCGAGGTCGCCGTTCCGGGCAGCGGTGAGGAAGGCGTCGACGACGTGTCGTTGCTGTGCGAGGACCGGGGCGGGGAGTGCGGTGGGGCCCTGGACACGACGGCGTGCGCGGCTCGCGAGCTTCTTGGTGGTGGCAGGGGTGCGCTCCACGATGGGCGCGATCTCGTCGAAGGGCATCGCGAAGAGGTCATGCAGGACGAACGCGACCCGCTCGGCGGGGCCCAGCGTGGCGAGCACGACGAGCAGAGCGCGGCCCACCGCGTCGATCAGTACGGCTTCGCTCTCGGGATCCGTACTGTCGCCCTCGTCCCAGGTCTGGTCCGGCAGTTGGTCGCCGGCGAACTCCTCGCGGCGTGCGGTGCGGGAGCGCAGCATGTCGAGGCAGATGCGCGAGACGACCGTTCGCAGCCAGGCCGTGAGGTTCTCGACGCCACTGATATCGGTGCGGCTCAGCCGCAACCAGGCTTCCTGCACCGCGTCATCGGCGTCACTGAGGGAGCCGAGCATCCGGTAGGAGACCGCTCGTAGCCGTCCGCGCTCCTCCTCGAAGCGCAGCGCCAGCTTGTCCTGCGAGAGCTGCTCGTCCATCGCCCGCCTCTGTCCGTCCGTGCACCCGTGATCAGCCGCCGGTGAAATCGACTCGACTGAGCCGAACACCCGGGGTGGACTGGGCACATGACGACACCCTCTGAGCTGTTGCCCTCCACCCGCCGGGCCCTTCTGCACCGTATCGCCGTCGCGCAGAGCGAAGGCCGCGCTCCGTCACTCGTCGCGGCGGTCGCCCGGGACGGTGAGCTCGTGTGGACCGGTGCGCGTACTTCGGTGGACGGGCACGGCCCCGACGAGAACGTGCAGTACCGGATCGGCTCGATCACGAAGACCTTCACGGCCGTGCTGGTGCTGCGGTTGCGCGATGAGGGGCTGCTCGACCTGGGGGACCCGTTGGAGAAGCATCTGCCCGGTACCGGGGCGGGAGAGGTCACGGTGGCGGAACTCCTCGCACACACCGGTGGGTTGGCGGCCGAGACGCCTGGCGAGTGGTGGGAGCGCTCGCCCGCCACGCTCCGGCCGACCCTCGCCGACGTCCTCGGTGAGCAGCCCTTCCGGCATCCGGTCGGGCGTCGCCACCACTACTCCAACCCCGGCTATACGTTGCTCGGTTCGCTGGTCGAGAAGGTGCGTGGCGTCTCCTGGGAGGAGGCCCTGCGACGCGAGATCCTCGAGCCGCTCGGTCTGAGCCGCACGGGCGTCCGGGCCGAGGCGCCGCACGCCGGGGGCTGGGCCGTGCACCCGTACGCCGACGTGATGCTTCCGGAGCCCAGCGAGGATCTCGGCCTGATGGCTCCCGCCGGGCAACTGTGGTCCACCACGCGCGACTTGACAGTCTTTGGCGCCTTCCTCGCCGTGGGTGACGAGCGGGTGCTGAGCGCGGAGTCCGTCCGGGAGATGCGGACGCCCGCCGCGCCTGCGCTACCGGGTGCCGGGCAAGCGTCGTACGGACTCGGACTGCAGGTACTGGGGTTGGGCGAGCGGACACTGGCGGGGCACGGCGGATCACTGCCGGGGTTCGTGGCGGGGCTGTGGCTGAGCGAGGAGGACGGGCTCGTGGCCGTCGCGCTGGCCAACTGCACCTCCGGGGTGCCCGCGGCCGCGGTGGCCGCTGAGCTGCTGGAGATCGTCGCCGAGGCCGAACCGCGGATGCCTGAACCGTGGCGGCCGCTGCCCGCATTCGACGCGGCGGTCCTGGAACTGGCCGGCCCCTGGTACTGGGGAACACAGGTAGTGGCGTTGCGGCTGACGGCCGATGGCGGGGTGGACCTCGGTCCGATGGCCGGCGGTGGACGCCGCTCGCGGTTCCGGGCGAACGGTGACGGCACCTGGACCGGCCTCGACGGTTACTACGCGGGGGAGCTGCTCCAGGCGGTGCGGCGGCCGGACGGCTCGGTGAGCCATCTCGATCTCGGGTCGTTCGTCTTCACGCGGACGGTGTACGACGCGGAGTCTGCGGTGCCCGGTGGAGTGCATCCCGAGGGATGGCGAGGGCTTCCGCAGTAGTTCGGACATACGGTGGTGGGCCGTTTCACGTGAAACAGCCCACCACCGGCCAGCCTGTTTCACGTGAAACGGGCGTAGAGCGGGCGAACGGGTCCTTCACAGTTGCAGCTTGAACCCGACGTGCGATGCCGTGAAGCCCAGTCGCTCGTAGAAGCGATGGGCGTCGGTACGGCTCGTGTCGGAGGTCAGCTGTACCAGCTGGCAGCCCTGTCGGCGTGATTCCTCGACGGCCCAGGTGATCAGGCGCGTCCCGAGGCCGCTGCCCCGCTCGTCGGCGTGGATGCGCACGCTCTCGATGATCGAACGGGTCGAGCCCTTGCGGGAGAGCCCCGGAATGACGGTGAGTTGCAGAGTGCCGATGACGCGGCCCTCGCGCACCGCGACGACGAGGTGCTGGTTCGGGTCGGCGGACAGCCGTGCGTGGGCGGCCAGATACGGCGTGAGGTCTTCCGGTGACTCGCGCTGAGCACCCAGCGGATCGTCCGCGAGCATCGCGACGATCGCCGGGACGTCCTCGGCCGCGGCGGACCTGATCTCAAGATCTCCCATGGCGGCAGCCTAGGCGGACCGCCGGGAGAAGGGGTGAGCAGGGGTTACGCGGGCACACGCAGCCCTTCGACGGCCCGGACGAGCGGGGAGAGTTCGGGGTTCTCGGCCGCGATGTCCAAGGCCTCACGCAGGGCCGTCTCGTTCGTGGGGCGGGCTTCCTCAAGGAGGGTGAGGCCGGCCTCGGAGACGTTCGTGTAGATGCCACGCCGGTCGGTCGGGCACAGATAGCGCGAGAGCAGGCCGCGGTCCTCAAGGCGGGTCACCAGCCGGGTCGTGGCGCTCTGGCTGAGCACGACGGCGTCGGCGACCTGCTTCATCTGCAGGTGGCCGCCCTCTCCGTCGTGCTGGCGGCTGAGGACGTCGAGCAGGGAGTACTCGCGCACGCTGAGGTCGTGCCTGGCCTGCAGGGCCCGCTCGATGTGGGCCTCGATCTTCCCGTGGAGCAGGGAAAGCGCGCACCAGCCCTGGGAGAGGGCGGTGAGAGCGGGGTCAGTGGCGGTCATGGCGCGTGGATCCTCCGTCCGGAGCGGCTGCGTACCAGAGTAGTCGATGCCTGAAATTGCCCGCGTTTGCAATTAGCCAGCGTCTGCAATTATTGTGAGGTCTTGTAAAGCGCACTCGCAACAGTATGGAAGGTACAGCCCATGCCTCTCGCGCTCCTCGCCCTCGCGATCGGGGCCTTCGGGATCGGCACCACGGAGTTCGTGATCATGGGACTGCTCCCACAGGTCGCGGGTGACTTCGGCGTCTCCATCCCCACGGCCGGATTCCTGGTGACCGGCTACGCCCTCGGCGTCATGCTCGGCGCCCCGCTCATGACCGTCCTGGGCACCCGGATCTCCCGCAAGCGCATGCTGATGCTGCTGATGGGACTCTTCATCGTCGGCAACCTGCTCTCCGCCGTCGCCCCCGTCTTCGCCGTGATGCTCATCGGCCGTGTGGTCGCCTCGCTCGCCCACGGCGCCTTCTTCGGGATCGGCTCGGTCGTCGCGGCCGAACTGGTCGCACCCGAGAAGAAGGCCGGAGCGATCGCCATGATGTTCACCGGTCTGACCGTGGCCAATGTCGTCGGCGTCCCGCTCGGCACCCTGATCGGCCAGTCCGCCGGCTGGCGCGTCACCTTCACCGTCGTCGCCGCGCTCGGTGTCCTCGGCCTGCTCGGCATCGCCAAGCTCGTTCCGGACCTGCCCAAGCCGGAGGGCGTGCACCTGCGCCACGAGCTGGCCGCGTTCAAGAACGTGCAGGTCCTGCTCGCCATGGCGATGACCGTGCTCGGCTTCGGCGGTGTCTTCGCGGCCATCACCTACATCGCGCCGATGATGACGCACGTCGCGGGCTTCGCCGAAGGCTCCGTGACCTGGCTGCTCGTCCTCTTCGGCCTCGGCATGGTCGGCGGCAACCTCGTCGGCGGCAAGTTCGCCGACCGCGCCCTGATGCCCATGCTGTACGTCTCCCTGGGCGCTCTGGCCCTGGTGCTCGGCCTGTTCACGGTGACCGCGCACCACAAGCTCCTCGCCGCGATCACCATCGCCCTGATCGGCGCGCTCGGCTTCGCCACGGTGCCGCCGTTGCAGAAGCGGGTCCTCGACCAGGCCTCCGGCGCCCCGACGCTCGCCTCGGCCGTCAACATCGGCGCCTTCAACCTCGGCAACGCCCTCTCCGCCTGGCTCGGCGGCATGGTGATCTCCGCGGGCCTCGGGTACACCGCCCCGAACTGGGTCGGCGCCGCACTCGCCGCCGGCGCCCTCGTCCTCGCCGTCGTGTCGGCCGCGCTGGAGCGCCGCGGGCCGCTGCCGAGCCCGGTGGTCGCCGGCGCCGAACAGCGGTACGTCGAGCCCGTCCACCACTGACCCGATCCTCACCTCGTCCAAGAGCAGCACCAAGTACCAAGCACCACCCCGTAAGGAGCACGTTCCCATGAGCACCACCATCGCGGTCGCCCCACTGACCATCCAGGACGCCGAGACCCTCGTCTCCGCCGCCCAACGCGCCGCGGAGGCGGCCGGGGTCACCGTCAGCGTCACCGTTCTCGACGCCGGCGGGCACCTGCTCGCCTTCCGCCGCGACGATCGCGCCGTGCTCATCTCCGGAGAGACGAGCACCCGCAAGGCCTACACCGCGCTGCAACTGAACGCACCGACCGCCGACCTCGTCGACCTGGTCAAGCCCGACGGCCCCTTCCACAGCCTGCCCACCGCCCTCGACAAGCCGCTGTTGTTCATCGCGGGCGGCCTGCCGGTCCACCGCGACGGACGGATCATCGGTGCCGTCGGTGTCGGTGGCGGCGCGCCCGAGCAGGACCACGGCTTCGCCACGGCGGCCGTGGAGGCGCTTGCATAGCAGCGGGCTACGCCGACGGGCCCAGCCCCAAATGACCGCACGAAGGCGGCACTTGGGGCCGGGCCCGTCCGTGTGCTCCTCAGCCGGCGGCGACCGTCAGCGGAGCGAAGCGACGCGTCCAGTCCCCAGGAAGGTCCGGGGCGCCGTAGTTCATCACCGCGTTCAGGCCGACACCCGCCACGCCGTGCTCCTTGAGCCAGGTGAGGAGCTCTTCGTGACGTACGTCGATGTCGGTCCGCAGGGGCCGGTCCGTGGTCGCCGCGAGGGAGGCGACCAGGGCCTTCGCGGTCTCGGTGTCGCGGGCGATCAGCGGGCCCACGACGTGGGTGTCCATATTGGGCCAGGCGGCGGCGTACCCGATGAGCGCGCCGCCGTCCTCCGCGACACGCAACCGGTCCGCGAAGGCCGGCAGACGGGTCAGGACGTGCGTGCGGTCCGGGCCGAACACCTCGGCGTCCAGACGCAGGATCGCAGGGAGGTCCTCGGCGGTGGCGGGACGTGTGGCGACCGTTGGTGCCGCCGCGCCCGGAAGGAAGTGCCCGCGCACCGTCTCCGCCTGCCCGGTGACCTTGAAGCCCAACTCCTCGTAAAGCGGCCGCCCGTTCGGCGTCGCGTGCAGGGTCAGCGGTGTCGTGCCCGCCTGCTCGACGGCGTACCGCATCAGGCGCCGGCCGACCCCCTGGCGCGCGTACCGCTCGGCGACCAGGACCATGCCGATCGCGCCGAGCTCAGGCCGCTCCCGGGGGCCGTACTCGGTCACCACGAAGGCGCCGAGGAGCCCGCCGTCGGGAGCATCGATGCCGTAGCCGGTACCGGCGCTGAGCAGATGCCCCCATTTGTGCTCCTCGCGGGGCCAGCCCCGGTCCTCGGAGAGGTCGGCGCAGGCAAGCACGTCCCGCCGGGTGAGGGGGCGGATGGGCAGGTCGGAGAGGGAAGGTGTCGACACGCAGGTCAGGCTGTCGGACTCAGACGGTCGGCGTCCACCGCTTTGGGGGCAGTCACCCGGTGCTTTCGGCCACGTCGCGTCAGGCCCCAGGGCTTGAGCACCGAGATCGCGGTCATGAAGACGTACGAGGTCAGCGAGACGAGGGGACCGGCCAGCAGATCGGTCGCGCGGGTCACCTGCCCGCCCGCCGACAGCGTCGCCACCGCGTCGTTGACGCCGGGCCGCAGGGCGAAGATCGAGGCGGCCGTCGTGAGCAGGGTCAGCCAGAACTTGACGTAGACCCATCGGTGCCGGGCAAGCCCCCACCGCGTCCCGAGCGAGAGCACCAGTCCGCTGAGCAGGGTCAGCAGGGCGAGCGGGATCACCAGCCAGTCCGCGAAGAGCTTCATGGCACGGGCCGAGGCCTCCACGGCCAGGCCCGCCCCGGTGGTCGTCGCCGTGACGGCCAGCGTAAGGAGCCCGAGCGTGACGCCGAGCCAGCAGGCGGAGGCGGCGACATGGACAACGAGGAGTGCCCGTCGTGGGCGGCGCTGAAGTTTCACGTGAAACACGGTGCCGGGATCGGCGCCACAGGGCGTCTGACGGCGGGAGTAACCCCGGGTACTAGCGTCGGCGTACACGACGCGACCGGGACCGCACCGCTTCGACCTCGACGGAACGCCGCCGGAGCGCTCGGCGCGGCGGCCAAGGTGAAGGTCGCGGACCGGCTCTGTGAAGGGTTCGCAGGGGGCTGGGCCGACTGCATTGCCTCCGGCGACTCGCTGTCGGACGGGGAACTCTTCCGGGTCGTGCCCGTATCCGTGGCGATCAATGCGGATCGGGCATGTCACGGGACGCGCAACGTACTCCTATGTGGGCGGTGATCTGCGGGAGGCGTACGAATTGGTGCCGCGCGACCGGTAATTGAGGAATTAGCGGGAGGGCTGAGGGGGCTTAATCGGCGGTTAAGGCGGGAGGGACTTGTGCCCCTCGCGGCTGCCGGTATGGTCGACTCCGGTTCGCTCGCGGAGCCTTGAGGAGGCAAAGGGAGCCCGGGCGATGCGCACGCAGGCCGTCGCAGCCTAACCGGACAGGAAGATCGAAGACCCGCACTTTCCGCTTTGCGTTCGGTGCACGGGTTCTCGGTGACACGCTGCGGCGAGGACTGCGGACAATGTCACATTCTTGCCTTACTTGTCCGTAGCGGGCCGGAATGCAGGGTTCAATGTGGGCCGCATTGATTGTCGAGACAACCCGGGGGAAAGCGCACAACTTCCGATCAGTGGAAGACCGTGGCAGAGCACGGTGCACAGAGACCGACCTAAAGATGTTCGAGGCGAGGCACAGCATGGACGCTCCGACCACTACGTCGGCCGATTCCGGTTCGGGCGGCGGGGGCGGCTGGTTCACGCCGCGCAAGGATCCGGTGACGCCGCATCCGGCCCCCTCCGGCCCCGATCAGGACTCCGGAGACGGCCGCCGGGTCTCCCCGGTACGCCCTGTCGGCCGGCCCGAACCGGCCCCGACCGAGCCGGGCGAGGGCCGAATACCGCAGCCCCGCACCCGCCACGAGACGGAGCCCGAGCCGGCCCCGAGGCCCTCGTACGCAGCCCCTGAGCCCCCGCCGGCGGGTCCTGTCGCCGAGCCGCGTCCGCAGCGCCGCGTCCACGAGAACGCCTCGCCGGACGCGATCCTCGTCCGCCGCACGATGGAGGAAGTCGGCCCCGTCGCCGACAAGGTCACCTCGTACTTCTACGCGCTGCTCTTCGTGCGCCACCCCGAACTGCGCCAGCTCTTCCCCGTCGCGATGGACACCCAGCGCGATCGCCTGCTCAGAGCGCTGCTGACCGCCGCGGAGCACGTCGACAACAAGCTCGTCCTGGTCCCGTACCTGAAGAACCTGGGCCGTGGGCACCGCAAGTACGGCACCCAGCCCGAGCACTACCCGGCCGTCGGGGAATGCCTCATCGCGGCGCTCACCAGATACGCCACGACCACCTGGGACGCGGAGACCGAAGCCGCCTGGGTCCGTACGTACACGACGATCTCCCAGGTCATGATCGACGCGGCGGCCGAGGACGAGCTGAAGGCACCGGCCTGGTGGCTGGCCGAGGTCGTCTCGCACGATCTGCGCACCCCTGACATCGCTGTCGTGACCGTCCGCCCCGGGCAGCCGTACCCGTTCCTGGCCGGTCAGTACACGACCCTGGAGACGCCGTGGTGGCCGCGGATCTGGCGGCACTACTCGTTCGCGGCGGCGCCCCGCTCCGACGGACTGCTCTCGTTCCACGTGAAGGCGGTCCCGGCAGGCTGGGTCTCCAACGCCCTGGTGCACCGCGCCCGCCCCGGCGACGTGCTGCGGCTCGGCCCGCCGGCCGGCTCCATGACCGTCGACCACAGCACGGACAGCGGTTTGCTCTGCCTGGGCGGCGGTACCGGCATCGCGCCCATCAAGGCCCTGGTCGAGGACGTCGCCGAGCACGGCGAACGACGGCCGGTCGAGGTGTTCTACGGCGCGCGTACCGACCATGACCTGTACGACATCGACACGATGTTGCGGCTCCAGCAGAGCCACCCCTGGCTCGCGGTCCGCCCGATCGTCGACCGGCAGGCCCATCTCCAGCTGCCGGACGCCGTGCGGGAGTACGGCCCCTGGAACGAGTACGACGCCTATCTGTCCGGCCCGCCCGGCATGATCCGCAGCGGTGTGGACGCGTTGCGCTCCATCGGCATCCCCGGCGACCGCATCCGCCACGACTCGGTGGAGGAACTGGTCGCGGCCGGCGACTGAGTCCCGGCCGACGGAGAGGTCAGCCCAGGTCCGGCGCGTGCATCGCCCGTACGCCCTCGATGTTGCCGTCCAGGTAATGCCGCAGGGACAGCGGCACCAGGTGGACCGAGGCGATGCCGACGCGGGTGAAGGGCACCCGCACGACCTCGTACTCGCCGCACGGCTCCTCGATCTCGGGGCCGTGCCGCTGGTCGAGATCCATCGACTCCAGGCGGCAGACGAAGAAGTGCTGGACCTTCACGCCGGTCGCGCCGCCGTCCTCACCGATGTGCTCAACGGTGTCCACGAAGCACGGCACCACATCGGTGACCTTGGCGCCGAGCTCCTCGTGCACCTCGCGGTGCAGGGCGTCCACGACGGTCGAGTCCTCGGGTTCGACACCGCCACCGGGGGTCACCCAGTACGGGTCGACGCCGGGCTTGGTGCGCTTGATCAGGATCAGGTCGTCGCCGTCGAGCAGGACGGCGCGTGCGGTGCGCTTGACCACGGGTCGGACGGTCATGGGAGAAATGTGGCCCGGCTGGTTCCACGTGAAACATCCGGTGCCGCACATGCCCCGGCTCATGACCAGTCGACAGCAGCGCGCAGCAGCCACTCGTGCGCCCGCGCGATGTGCGGCAGGGCGAGTGTGCCGGTGCGTACGACCAAGAAGTACGTACGCAGCGGTGGCACCGGCGGGTCGAGCAGGGCCACGGCCTCGCCGCTGTCCAGGGCCGGTGCGCACAGATAGCGTGGCAGTACGGACAGCCCCGCGCCGGCGATCACGCAGGACAGCACTGCGCGGAGATCAGGCACCACGACGGTCCCGGAGACGGCGGGGCGGTCGTCGAAGACCGAGGCCCAGTAGCGGGAGACCAGCGGCAGCGACTCATGGACCTCGACCACCGGGAACTTCTCGAGGGACGGTGCGGCGTCGCGATGGACCATGCCCGAGCCGACCCGGGCGGCCCAGCGAGGGGCGGCGACCAGGACGTGCTCCTCGTCGCACAGTGGGGCCGCCGTGAGCAGGGTGCCGCGCGGGCGGGCCGTCGTGATGGCCAGGTCGTGGTGTCCGGCGGCAAGCCCCTCCAGGCACTCCTCCGCTGTACCGAAGGACGCGCGTAAGGCGATGCTCTGGCCGTCGTCGCGGGTCAGCGCCGTGAGGGCGGGCAGTGCCCGTTCCGCGACGAACTCCGGCGGCCCCGCGAGATGCAGGGTGCGGACGGTCGACTCCGCGTCGAGCCCGGCCTCGGTGATCTCGACGAGGGCGTCGAGGTGGGGGGCGGCCTTGTGCGCCAACTCGTCGCCGATGGTCGTGGGTGTCACGCCGCGCGCCTGGCGCAGGAACAGCGGGCGCCCCAACTGCCGCTCCAGGGTGCGTATCTGGGAGGTCACCGCCGGCTGCGAGAGGCCGAGCAGAGCCGCGGCGCGGGTGAACGAGCCGGCGCGATGGACCGTCACAAACGTGCGCAGCAGCGCGAGATCCATGGCATCACGCTTCCCCTCCGGCTCGTGGGTCGCCCCAACTATAAATAAGTCGATAGGTCTCTGTCGCTACCGTGATTGGACACTGACACAGAGTCAACTAGCCTTGTTTGCGCGGTTCTTCGCGCGCAGAACCGGGACGGTCCGAGCCACGAGGGGGGAGGCTCGGGCCGTCCGTTGTGCGTAGTCCGGTACTAGTCCCGCTTCGCGGGTGCCGTCACCCGAGGTGAGGCGCGCACGGCGTCGAGCAGTCCATCGCTCGCCGCCTCCACCATCCTCAGGCACTCCTCGAAACCGCCCATGTCGCCGTAGTACGGGTCCGGGACGTCCAGGTCGGCGCCGTCGGCATCGGGATCGTACGAACGCAACAAGTGGATCTTTTCGGCGTCCTCGGCGGTGGGCGCCATCGTGCGCAGGGCGCGCAGATGACCCGCGTCGAGGGCGACGACCAGGTCGAGGCGGGCGAACCAGTCGCGGTGGAACTGTCGGGCCGTGTGGGCGCAGGTGTAGCCGGCTTCTTCGAGGACGTGCACGGTGCGCGGGTCGGCGCCGTCACCGACGTGCCAGCCGTCGGTCCCCGCGCTGTCGACCTCGACGGTGCCGGAGAGGCCGGCGCTCTCGACGCGCGCACGGAAGACGTGCTCGGCCATGGGCGAGCGGCAGATGTTGCCGGTGCAGACGAAACAGACGCGAAAAGTCATCGGAAGGGCTCAGTCCTCGTCGGGCAGGACGACGTGCAGCGCCCAGGCCACGATCGAGATGATCAGGCCACCGAGCACGGCGGTCCAGAACCCCTCGACGTGGAAGCTCAGATCCAGCTTGTCGGCCAGCCAGGAGGTCAGCAGCAGCATCAAGGCGTTCACGATCAGCGTGATCAGGCCGAGCGTGAGGATGAAGAGCGGGAAGGTCAGGAGCTTCACGACCGGCTTCACGAGGACGTTGACCAACCCGAAGATCAGCGCCACCAGGATCAGCGTGCCGACCTTCTTGCCGGTGCTGTCCCCGGTCAGCGTGATCTTGTCGAGCACCCAGACCGCCACGGCCAGGGCGCCCGCGTTGGCGATCGTCTTGACTAGAAAATTCTTCATGTGTCTGATCGTGGCAGACAACACCTGTGACGAGTGTGGGCAGCGAGGACGACGAGGCGATGAAGGCATTCCGACTGGATGACCTGGAGGCGGAGCGCGCCGCCAACGACGGCGCGTATCTGCAGTTCCTTCGCGAGCGGAACATGTCGGTCGGTCTGTACGCGCTGGACGCGGGGGAGCACGACCCGCAGCAGCCGCACCGCCAGGACGAGGTCTACCTCGTGGTGAGCGGCCGCGCCTCGCTCACCGTCGGTATGGAGACGACGCAGGTCGCCCGCGGCAGCGTGGTGTACGTACCGGCCGGTGTGGCCCACAAGTTCCATCACATCAGCGAGGACCTGCGGGTCATGGTGGTCTTCTCTCCCCCGGAGAGCTGAGTCCGTACCCCCGGGTTCCCTAAGGGTCGGGTCAGGGGAGGACAAGGGATCGCAGGGCCCCGCGCGGGTCCTCGACGTGTCAGCATCGAGTGCAGGAAGTCAGAGGAGTCCCGACGGGGGCCTCCGGAGCGAAGAAGGAGCGAGGGCAGTGCGAGAGATATTCGCGGGCATGCCGTGGTGGGTGAAGTGGGTCGCGGTGCCGGTCATCGCCCTGGTCGTGTTCGGCGGGCTGATCGCCAGCGTCGTCGGCTTCGTGATCGGGCTGCTCTTCAAGGTGCTGGTGTTCGCCGCACTGGTGGGTGGACTCATCTACGTCGTACGGAAGTTCATGGCGGGCTCGTCCTCGCGCAGCGACTGGTGAGCCGCGGCGCGGGCGCGGGTGGGTGGCCCGGTGGTTGCGTCATGCGACCGTTCGCACGACCGGGGGAAGTTTTCGTTCCGGGCCCGCACCAAGCGGTGGCCAAGGATTAAAGTCCGGAATCCGACGGCTTCACCCCCGTGAGCCCCGGATACGCGGGGGGCCCACGCGCATACGGGAGTGAACCTTGGCCACGGCTGAACCCGCACCCGCATCCCCGCAGACGCTCATCGGTTCCGTCCAGCGGGCCATGCGGCTGCTTGAAGCGGTCTCCTCGCACGACGAAGGAGCACCGGCCAAGCAGCTCGCCAGGGAGGCCGGGGTCGCCCTCCCCACCGCGTACCACCTGCTGCGCACGCTCGCGCACGAGGGCTATCTCCGCAAAGAACGCGGGGTCTTCGTGTTCGGGAACGCAACCGAGCGGCTGAGCAGCAGCGGAGCGCAGCAGAATCGTCGCAGCATGATCACCGACGCGCTGCGCCACTGGCGCGACACCATGGGTGTTCCCGTCTACTTCGCGCTCTACCGCGAGGGCGAGATCGAGATCATCGACGTCGCCGACACGCCCGCCAATCCGGCCGTCGAGGAATGGGCGGACTTCCGCGAGACGGGCCATGCCCACGCGATCGGCCAGTGCCTGCTCTCGCAGCTCGACGAGGGGGCTCGCCGGGACCACCTCGACCGCTATCCGGCGCGGTCCATCACCCCGTATTCGGTGCGTGACGACAGCTCACTGCTGCGCAAGCTGCGGGACGTGGGGCGGATGGAACCCGTCGTCGAGCGCCAGGAGTACGCGCTCGGCACGGCGTGCGCCGCGTTCCCCATCACCATCGGCTCGACCGCCGCGGCCCTGGCCATTTCTCTCCCTTCCCATCAGGCGGAGAAACTGCTGCCCGCCGTACGGCAGTTGCAGCACGAGATCGGGCAGCTCGTAGGGACACTCGCCTTCTCTATCAGCATCTGAAAACTCACTCCTTGTAATCCCCCGTGTACGTTGAGCAAGATGCCAGCAGTGTCAGGAAGGTCATTCCTGGCCAATCGACGGCAAGTTGACGGGGTAGGCGATGCGCGAGTCGGTACAAGCAGTTCAGGCAGAAGTCATGATGAGCTTCCTGGTTTCCGAGGAGCTCTCGTTCCGCATCCCGGTGGAACTCCGGTACGAGGCGGGGGATCCGTACGCGGTGCGGCTGACCTTCCATCTTCCCGGAGACGCGCCCGTGACCTGGGCTTTCGGCCGGGAACTCCTCGTCGACGGGGTCAACGGAGCCACCGGCGACGGCGATGTGCGGATCTCTCCCGTACTGCTCGCGGAGGGCGGCGGAGCCGGCGAGCTGCCGGGCGAGGTGCACATCCGGCTCCAGGTAGGCGCCGACCAGGCGCTGTTCCGGGCCGGAGTGGCACCTCTGATCGCGTTCCTGGACCGCACGGACAAGCTCGTCCCGCTCGGTCAGGAGCAGGCCCTGGCCGATTTCGAGGCCGAACTCGACGAGGCCCTGGACAAGATCCTCGCCGAGGAGCAGAGCGCGGGCTGACCCGCGGCAGGACCGGCCCTGACGTAACGCTTCGGCAGTGCGGTGCACCCGAGCCGCTCCGCACGCTCAGCGCTTACGTCGCCGGCCCCGGCCACCGCGGACAGGAGCGGCCTTCCCGGACTCCGGGGGCCCCGGACGGTCGGCGGAGACCACCAGTGCGGCAAGAGCTGTGGTCACCGGCACGGAGGCCACCAGGCCGATCGAGCCGACCAGCGTGCGGACGATCTCCTCGGCCACCAGCTCACTGTTGGCCACGTCGACCACGCTGGACTGCGCGATCGAGAAGAGCAGCAGCAGGGGCAGCGCCGCGCCCGCGTACGCGAGCACCAGGGTGTTGACGACGGACGCGATGTGGTCGCGGCCGATCCGGATGCCGGCCCGGTACAGGCCGCGCCAGCCCATCGTCGGGTTGGCCTCGTGCAGTTCCCACACCGCGGACGTCTGGGTCACCGTGACGTCGTCCAGGACGCCGAGCGAGCCGATGATGACGCCGGCGAGCAGCAGACCGCTCATGTCGATGTGCGGGTACAGACCGTGGATCAGGCCGGTGTTGTCGTCCGTGTTGCCCGTCAGCGCGGCCCAGCCGATGAACAGCGAGCCCAACAGGCCGATCAGCAGCAGCGATACGAGGGTGCCGAGTACGGCGACCGAGGTGCGGGCCGACAGGCCGTGGCACATGTAGAGCGCGATCAGCATGATGGCGCTGGCCCCCACGACCGCGACGACCAGGGGATTCGACCCCTGGAGGATCGCGGGCAGGATGAAGAAGGTCAGCACCAGGAAGCTGACCGCGAGCGCGACCAGCGCCATGAGACCTCGCAGGCGGCCCACCACGACCACGGCCAGGGCGAAGATTCCGGCCAGCAGCGCCATCGGGATCTTGCGGTTCACATCGGTGACCGAGTACTGCAGATTCTCCGGGGCGTCGGGCGCGTAGGCGACGATCACCTTCTGGCCCTGGTGCAACTGCCGCGGTGAGTCCGGCTGGACGACCTCCGTGAACGTACGGCCCTTGTCCTTGCCCGTGTCGACGCGGATGGTGGCGTTCTCACAAGTGCCGGTGGCCTGGTGCCGGGCAGCGGAACCCTCGGCGGTGGACGTGTCGCCGGGGGGCGTGTCCCCCGAGGCGTTCACGGACGAGCAGTTGACCTTCGCGACCTTCGCCACCGTGGCCTGCTGCGTCTGCCGGTCAAAGCCGACACCGGTGCGCTCGTGGGCCGGGGCGCCGCCGGGCCACAACACCGCGAGGCCCACGACGACGGCGACGGAGAACGGCACGAGGATCGCCGCGATGACCTTGCGCAGGTGCTGGGAGACGGGCGCGGCCGGGCCGTGACTGTGCGAGTGGCCGTGGTCTCCGGGGCCGTGTCCTGCGCCCGACGACCCGGACCCGTGCGGTGGTTGGGGCGGCGGAGGCGGGGGCTGCTGCGTGGTGGTCACCGCCCGATCATCGCAAGAACGGCAGGGGCCCTCTGGTCAACGCGTCCGACATGACGCTAGCGTGGAGGCACCTTTGCACACGCGGGAGCTCGGAGCACCGGGCTGAGAGGGCGCTGACCTTCGTCCCCGTTTCACGTGAAACAGCGTGGAACGTCATGGACGGACATCGCTGCGTCGACCGCCGAACCTGTTACCGGGTAATGCCGGCGTAGGGAGTAGGTCTACATGACCACAACGGACGCACGCACGCCTGCCTCCAGCGGCGAAGAGCCGGAGGCCGGGAAGTCCATCGGCTGGCACAAGGGGTACATCGAGGGTTCGCGCCCCGACCTCCACGTGCCGGTCCGGCAGGTGCATCTCACCAACGGGCAGGCCGTCACGCTGTACGACACCTCCGGCCCGTACACCGATCCGACCGTCGACACCGATGTCCGCAGGGGCCTCGCGCCCTTGCGGGAGAACTGGATCATCGCCCGCGGCGACACGGAGGAGTACTCCGGCCGCCCCGTCCGCCCCGAGGACGACGGCATCAAGCACACCTCGCCGCGCGGCGGACTGCGCAACCTCGACGCGGTCTTCCCGGGCCGCCCGCGCCAGCCGCGCCGCGGCCGGAACGGCGAGGCAGTGACCCAACTCGCGTACGCCAGGCGAGGCGAGATCACCCCGGAGATGGAGTACGTGGCCATCCGGGAGAACGTCGCACCCGAGGTCGTCCGCGACGAGATCGCGGCGGGCCGGGCCGTCCTGCCCGCCAACGTGAACCACCCGGAGATCGAGCCGATGATCATCGGCAAGAGGTTCCTGGTGAAGGTCAACGCCAACATCGGCAATTCGGCCGTCACTTCGTCCATCGAGGAGGAGGTGGAGAAGATGACGTGGGCGACCCGCTGGGGCGCCGACACCGTCATGGACCTCTCCACCGGCCGCAACATCCACACCACGCGCGAGTGGGTACTGCGCAACTCCCCCGTCCCCATCGGCACCGTGCCGCTCTACCAGGCCCTCGAAAAGGTCGACGGCAAGGCCGAGGAACTGACCTGGGAGATCTACAAGGACACGGTCGTCGAGCAGGCCGAGCAGGGCGTGGACTACATGACGGTCCACGCCGGCGTCCGTCTTCCGTACGTCCCGCTGACCGCCAACCGCAAGACCGGCATCGTCTCGCGCGGCGGCTCGATCATGGCCGCGTGGTGCCTCGCGCACCACAAGGAGAGCTTCCTCTACGAGCACTTCGAGGAGCTGTGCGAGATCCTCGCGGCGTACGACGTCACGTACTCGCTCGGCGACGGCCTGCGCCCCGGCTCCATCGCGGACGCCAACGACGAGGCCCAGTTCGCGGAGCTGCGCACGCTCGGCGAGCTCAACTCGATCGCCAAGCGGCACCACGTCCAGACGATGATCGAGGGCCCGGGCCACGTCCCGATGCACAAGATCAAGGAGAACATCGACCTCCAGCAGGAGATCTGCGAAGAGGCGCCGTTCTACACGCTCGGCCCGCTGACCACCGACGTCGCCCCGGCGTACGACCACATCACGTCCGGGATCGGCGCAGCGATGATCGCCTGGTGGGGCACGGCGATGCTCTGCTACGTCACGCCCAAGGAGCATCTGGGTCTGCCGAACAGGGACGACGTGAAGACCGGCGTCATCACGTACAAGATCGCGGCACACGCTGCGGACCTCGCCAAGGGACATCCCGGCGCCCAGGAATGGGACGACGCACTGTCCGACGCCCGCTTCGAGTTCCGGTGGGAGGACCAGTTCAACCTGGCGCTCGACCCGGACACGGCACGGGAGTTCCACGACGAGACGCTGCCCGCCGAGCCCGCGAAGACCGCGCACTTCTGCTCGATGTGCGGCCCGAAGTTCTGCTCGATGAAGATC
The DNA here is from genome assembly GCF_010548525.1 of Streptomyces sp. SID14478. Classification (GTDB taxonomy): domain Bacteria; phylum Actinomycetota; class Actinomycetes; order Streptomycetales; family Streptomycetaceae; genus Streptomyces. The sequence goes on along the minus strand of NZ_JAAGMG010000695.1, from coordinate 9,372 downwards.
TCGCAGGACATCCGTCGCGAGCACGGCTCGACCAAGGCCGAGGTCGAGGCGGGCATGGAGCAGAAGTCGAAGGAGTTCGCCGACGCGGGCAACCGTGTCTATCTGCCGATCGCCAACTGACCCGGCTGAGGCGTATCCGCGGATGACGGGGGCTCGGGGCCCGCGCAGGTCGCCCCGAGCCTCGCGCCGGGTCACGGCCCCGGGCCCGGCCGGAGGGTCAGTCCGGCCGGTGCTCGGGGCCGCCGAAGTCCGGACTGGAGAAGTCCGGGCTGGAGTAGCCTGCGCGCTGCCCCGTGGCCGTGCCGCCGCCGTCGGGGCTGCTGAACCCGGGCCTGTTGTAGCCGAGCTGCGGCATCCGGTTGGTGGAGCCGCCCCGGCCACTGCCCAGGGACGCGGCGCCGCCCGTCGAGGGCCCGGCCAGGGCGTCCCGCAGGAACGGCAGGATGCCGCGCTCGAGGAGGGCCTTGCCCCAGGCCTCCCTGGCGCGCGCCACCTCCTCGCTGCCCTCGCCGTGGGCGCTCGCCTGGAGCGAGGTCGACCCGTTGCGCAGGGCCGTCAGGAGCAGGCAGACCGCCGCGACGAGGATGCACACCGCGGTGAGCGCGCCGAAGACCCAGCCGGTCGCCAGCAGCGTGTCGGCGAAGTCCGGCGGCGGGTTGAGCATCTTCAGGATGTAGCCGACCAGCAGGAAGATCGCGGCGGCGGTCCCGGCGAGTACCGGGGCGAGCACGACGGCGACCGCGGCGATGCCGGGCCCCGTGGTCTCCGCGACCTCACTCACGGTGGCGGCGAAGCCCATCGGGTTTCCGCCGGACTCGGCCGTGCCGGAGGTGCCTCCTTCACGTAGCGAACGGACGGGCCGCGGGGCGGTACGCAGTTCCTCGCGGACCTGGACGTAGTGCTGGTACTCGGTGGCTGCCGCCGTGCTGATCAGCGTGGCGGCGCCGAGCGCCATGGTGCGCAGCTGTTCGGGGTTGAGCCGCTGGCCCACTGCGGCGAGATCAGGCCGGTCGGGTGCGGTACGCAGCGCCTCATCGAGGATCCGCTCGAACTCCGGGCGGTCCTCGTTCAGCAATTGCGGAGCGCTGTTCATGTGCATCCCCCGATGCTCCGTAGGGCTTGGTGGCCCGCATGGTTACGAGCCGTCTGGCAGAAACGGAGGGGAGCCTGCTACGGATAAGCCGATGGTAGAGCGGTCACGGCACGCGGTGACAGGGGGTTTCCGGAAATTGGCCCGCCCGCCCGCCGGATCCTCCGCTTACCGCGCCTTCCCGGTGAACTCGTCGATATCCATGGGCAGTTGCTGGACCAGCAGCTTTCCGGCCATGGTCACTCCGCCGTCCATGGCGATGGCGAGGCCGCCCGCGTACACGTGCGGTCCCTCGACGACCGGCCCGCTGTCCCCGTCCTCGGCGCCATCGGCGCCTGCCTCGGTGCCGACCTCGCCGAGGAGGTACGGGATCGGGCTGTGGCCGTGCACGACGCGCGAGCCGCCGAACGCGGCCAGGAGTTCGCGGACCGCGCCCGGGCCGGACTCCTCGTCGCGGAACGCGAAGCGCTTGGTGAACTTGCGGAACAGGTCCCAGCACTCGTCCGCGTCGTTGCGCGTGAGCGTCTCGCGGATCGTGTCGTTGACGGCTTCGATGGAGTCGCCGTAGTCGAGATAGGCCGTGGTGTCGGAATGCATCAGCAGGTGGTCGTCCTCGCTCTCGATCGCGTCGAGCCGGGACATCCACTGCAGGTGCACGTCCTGCAGGCGGTCCATGTCGGCCTTCTGGCCGCCGTTGAGCAGCCAGGCCGCCTGGAAGGTGGCGGTGCCCGCGCCGGAGTTGACGGGGGTGTCGCCGAACCGCTTCGCGCCGAGCAGCAGCAGCTCGTGGTTGCCCATGAGCGCCTTGCAGTAGCCGCCGGCCGCGGCCGCCTCGGCGGACAGCCGCATGACGAGGTCGATGACGCCGATCCCGTCGGGCCCGCGGTCGGTGAAGTCGCCGAGGAACCACAGGCGCGCGTTGCCCGCCGCCCAGGTGCCCTCCGCGTCGATCAGGCCCTGCGCCGCGAGCGCCGCGAGCAGTTCGTCGAGGTAGCCGTGCACGTCACCGACGACGTACAGCGGGCCCATCCCCTCGCCGGACGGGACGGGCGCCGGAGCCGGGGCCTCGACCTGCACGGTGTCCCCCCGGTTGATGACCGGCAGGTCACGCGCGGTCGGTGTGTAGCCGTCGGGATGTTCCTCGGGGTCGGGGGCTCCGGGGGCCGGGTCGGTCGCCACCACGTTCGCCGGTACGTCATGGACGTACGCGGGAACACGGAAGTCGCGCAGCGTCTCCGTGCGCGCTGCGGGTCCCTGACCGGCCCCCTGAGTCATCGACCCCTCCACCACCATTGCGCCGCCTGTGCACCGGATCGGACTGCCTGGTCGCAGCGGCCCGCGGTGTCGTGCGCCCATCATAGGAATGCGGCTCGCACTGTGTGATGCACCAGGGGTGGTGAATCGGTGACGGGCGGCTGTTCACCACACTTTTCTCCCGAATTGGTGTGGACTTTTCCGCGAGGTTTCCGGGTGACGGACAGTCCCTACCCCTGCCCTGCGGAGCGGGGCGGGCTGACCGTGGTGCGCGGAGGGCGGCGCTGGGAGGAGGTCCGCACGATGAGTTCGGTCGGTATCACCTGCTCGACCGGCTGGTCCGAGTCCACTCCCTCGATGGCGTCGATGAGGAGCTGGACGACGGCGGTGCCGATGCGTCGCGGCTTGAGCGACAGCGTGGTGATGGGCGGTTCGGTGTTGGCGTACACGGTGGACTCGCTGCAGCACACGAGCAGCAGGTCCTCCGGCACCCGCAGGCCGTAGCGGCGGGCCGCGGCGAGCAGGTCCGTGCCGTTGGGGTCGAACAGGCCGTACACCGCGTCGGGGCGGTCGGGCCGGGCGAGCAGCCGGTCGGCCGCGACGGCTCCCGCGCACGGGTCGTGCGCGGGGTAGGACTCGTAGACGGGTTCCTGCCCGATCCGCTCGCACCAGCGCAGGTACGCGGAGGTGGAGAGGTGGGTGTAGGTGTCGGTGGTGGTGCCGGTGAGCAGGCCGATGCGGCGTGCGCCGGCCTCGGCGAGGTGGTCGAGGATGCCGAGCACGGCGGCCTCGTGGTCGTTGTCGACCCAGGCGGTCACGGGCAGGCTGCCCGCGGGACGTCCATCCGAGACGACGGGCAGTCCGTGCCGCACCAGCTCGGTGACGACCGGATCGTGGTCGGAGGGGTCGATGACGACGGTGCCGTCGAGGGCGACGTTCGACCAGACGTCGTGGCGTGAGGTGGCGGGCAGGATGACGAGGGCGTAGCCGCGGGCGAGCGCGGCGGAGGTCGCGGCTCTCGCCATTTCCGCGAAGTACGCGAATTCGGTGAAGGTGAAAGGTTCATCCCCGTATGTCGTCACGGTCAGGCCGATCAGGCCCGACTTGCCGGTACGGAGCGTGCGGGCGGCCGCGGAGGGGCGATAGCCCAACCGGTCGGCGACCTCGCGGACATGGCGTCGGGTGGCGTCCGGGAGCCGGCCCTTGCCGTTGAGCGCATCGGAGACAGTCGTGATCGAGACCCCGGCGGCGGCGGCAACGTCTCTGATGCCTGCCCGGCCCGGCCGGGTGCCCCTTCGGGTCGTCTCCGCCCGGCTCACCTGGTGCTTCCCTGCTGCTGTCATGGCGAGCCGATAGTAGGGCTCATGCGGCTGCATGGCGGGGGCGCATATGCACGCGTTGACAGGCACGTTTCTGCATGGTGATAGATCGTCAATGACCTTGGAATACAAGGGAGTTGCGGGTCACGGCAGTGGGACGTCACTTGTCGGCACCCATGAGCCTGCCAAGTCGGCGATGTTGCGAGTAGGTCTCAACTCACCTTCACGGGTGATGCGCGCCACGGCGCGAGCCACCGGCGCGCGCCAGGGCGGGGAGCGCTCCCCCCTCCGCGTACGCCTTCACGTGCCGGTACGGCGACGGAGGGGGACCGGCCCATTGGGGCGGGCGCGGAATCCTCTTAAGGTGAGCAGTATTGGAACGGTGGCCACAAGGAGGACTGCGGTGAGCGAGACGAACCCCAAGCTGCGTGCTGCGCTGGAGGGGGTCCCCGCCTATGTGCCGGGCAAGCGGGCCGCTGCCGGAGGGCCGGTGGCGTACAAGCTGTCCTCCAACGAGAACCCCTATCCCCCGCTGCCCGGCGTCATGGAGCAGGCGATCACCGCGGCCGGGAGCTTCAACCGCTACCCGGACATGGCCTGCACGGACCTGATGAACGAGCTGGCCGACCGCTTCGGCGTGCCCGTCACGCACCTGGCCACCGGCACCGGCTCGGTCGGCGTCGCCCAGCAGCTGCTCCAGGCGACCAGCGGGCCGGGTGACGAGGTGATCTACGCGTGGCGTTCCTTCGAGGCGTACCCGATCATCACGCAGATCAGCGGTGCGACGTCGGTGAAGGTGCCGCTCACGCCGAGCGAGGACCACGACCTTGACGCCATGGCCGACGCGATCACCGACCGCACCCGCCTCATCTTCGTCTGCAACCCCAACAACCCCACGGGTAACGCCATCCGCCGGGCCGAGCTGGAGCGGTTCCTGGACCGGGTGCCCGCCGACGTGCTGGTCGTGCTCGACGAGGCGTACCGGGAGTTCATCCGCGACGCCGAGGTGCCGGACGGCGTGGAGATCTACCGGGACCGGCCGAACGTGGCGGTGCTGCGCACCTTCTCCAAGGCGTACGGGCTCGCCGGGCTGCGGGTCGGTTTCGCCATCGCGCACGAGCCGGTGGCGGCCGCGCTGCGCAAGACGGCCGTGCCCTTCGGCGTGAGCCAGCTCGCGCAGGACGCGGCGGTCGCCTCGCTGCGCGCGGAGGACGAACTGCTCGGCCGCGTCGGCTCGCTGGTGTCCGAGCGCACCCGGGTCGTCGAGGGGCTGCGGGCGCAGGGCTGGACGGTTCCGGAGACGCAGGCCAACTTCGTGTGGCTGCGGCTGGGGGACCGGACCACGGACTTCGCGGCCGCGTGCGAGAAGGCCGGCGTGGTCGTGCGGCCGTTCGCGGGCGAGGGGGTGCGTGCCACGATCGCCGAGACCGAGGCCAACGACATCTTCCTGCAGACGGCAGAGGCGTTCCGCAAGGAGCTCTGACCCCCCCTTCGCCGTACGGCCGGTTCGACGCTCCGTCGGGCCGGCCGTACGTGTGTGTGCGGCCCGTCCTGTGACCCTCCTCGCGTTCGGGCACCCCCCTTCAGATCCCGACAACCGGTACGACATAATGCTTGTGAATGTGAACGCGTTCACAAGCGTGTCCCGGTTCCTCCCGGGATCAGTGGGATTAAAGGGGCAAACTGCCGCTGTGACCACGGCGATGTGAAGGAGAGACGCAGTGGACCCAACGTTGGCCTTGGCGCCGGAGACCCTGGCGCGATGGCAGTTCGGCATCACCACCGTCTACCACTTCCTGTTCGTCCCCCTGACGATCTCGCTCGCGGCGCTGACCGCGGGGCTGCAGACCGCCTGGGTACGGACGGAGAAGGAGAAGTACCTCAGGGCGACCAAGTTCTGGGGAAAGCTCTTCTTGATCAATATCGCGATGGGTGTCGTCACCGGCATCGTGCAGGAGTTCCAGTTCGGCATGAACTGGTCGGACTACTCCCGCTTCGTCGGTGACATCTTCGGAGCGCCGCTCGCCTTCGAGGCGCTGATCGCGTTCTTCTTCGAGTCGACCTTCATCGGCCTGTGGATCTTCGGCTGGGACAAGCTTCCGAAGAAGATCCACCTCGCCTGCATCTGGATGGTGTCGATCGGCACGATCCTGTCCGCGTACTTCATCCTCGCGGCCAACTCCTGGATGCAGCACCCGGTCGGCTACAAGTACAACAAGGCCACCGGGCGGGCCGAACTCACCGACTTCTGGCACGTGCTGACCCAGAACACGGCACTCACCCAGGCTTTCCACACGCTGTCCGCCTCGTTCCTCACGGGTGGCGCGTTCATGGTCGGCATCGCGGCCTTCCACCTGGCGCGCAAGAAGCACATCGCGACGATGAAGACCTCGCTGCGGCTCGGTCTGATCACCGTCGTCATCGCCGGTCTGCTCACCGCGATCAGCGGCGACCAGCTGGGCAAGGTCATGTTCAAGCAGCAGCCGATGAAGATGGCCGCGGCCGAGGCGCTGTGGGACGGCCAGGACTCGGCGCCCTTCTCGATCTTCGCCTACGGGGACGTGAGCAAGGGGCACAACAGCGTCGAGCTCTCCATCCCCGGGATACTGTCCTTCCTCGCCGACGACAACTTCTCCTCGTACGTCCCTGGCATCAACGACACCAACAAGGCCGAGCAGGAGAAGTACGGGCCCGGCGACTACCGGCCGATCATTCCCGTCACCTTCTGGGCCTTCCGCTGGATGATCGGCTTCGGCATGGCGTCCTTCGCCATCGGCCTGGTCGGACTCTGGCTCACCCGCAAGAAGTTCATGCTGCCGCAAGCCCTGAGGACGGGTGAGGACGAGCCACCGAACCTGGTGCTGTTCAAGAACAAGGCCCTCAGCCCGAAGTTCACCAAGCTCTACTGGATCGTGGCCCTGTGGACCATCGGGTTCCCGCTGATCGCCAACTCCTGGGGCTGGATCTTCACCGAGATGGGCCGTCAGCCGTGGGTCGTCTACGGCGTCCTGCAGACCCGCGACGCGGTCTCCCCCAGCGTCTCGCAGGGCGAGGTCATCGCCTCGATGACCGTCTTCACCCTGCTGTACGCGGTGCTCGCCGTCATCGAGGTCAAGCTGCTGGTCAAGTACGTCAAGGCCGGCCCGCCCGAGCTCACGGACGACGACCTCAACCCGCCCACCAAGATCGGCGGAGACCGTGACGCCGACAAGCCGATGGCCTTCTCGTACTGAGGCCCAGGGAGCTGACGAGTCATGGAACTTCACGACGTCTGGTTCGTACTCATCGCGGTCCTGTGGATCGGATACTTCTTCCTGGAGGGATTCGACTTCGGGATCGGCATCCTCACCAAGCTGCTGGCCCGTGACCGTACCGAGCGGCGCGTCCTGATCAACACGATCGGGCCGGTCTGGGACGGCAACGAGGTGTGGCTGCTCACGGCCGGCGGCGCGACCTTCGCCGCCTTCCCCGAGTGGTACGCGACGCTCTTCTCGGGCTTCTATCTGCCCTTGTTGATCATCTTGGTCTGCCTCATCGTGCGCGGTGTCGCCTTCGAGTACCGCGCGAAGCGGCCCGAGCAGAAGTGGCAGACCAACTGGGAGCACGCGATCTTCTGGACCTCGCTGATCCCGGCGCTGCTGTGGGGTGTGGCCTTCGGCAACATCGTGCGCGGCGTGAAGATCGACAAGGACTTCGAGTACGTCGGCAACTTCTGGGACCTGCTCAACCCGTACGCGATCTTGGGCGGCCTGGTCACCCTGACGCTGTTCACCTTCCACGGTGCGGTGTTCGCGTCCCTCAAGACGCTCGGCGACATCCGGGCGCGGGCACGGAAGGCGGCGCTGTTGCTCGGTCTGGTGACCGCGGTACTGGCGCTCGGCTTCCTGATCTGGACCCAGGTGGACAAGGGCGACGGTGGCTCGCTGGTCGCGATGATCGTGGCCGTGGTCGCGCTCGTCGGGGCGATCGTCGCCATCAAGGTGGGGCGCGAGGGCTGGTCGTTCGCGCTGTCCGGCGTCACGATCGCGGCGGCCGTCGCGATGCTCTTCCTGACGCTGTTCCCGAACGTCATGCCGTCCTCGCTCAACCCGGACTGGAACCTCACGGTCTCCAACGCCTCGTCGAGCCCGTACACGCTGAAGATCATGACGTGGTGTGCGGGCATCGCGACGCCGATCGTGCTGCTCTACCAGTCGTGGACCTACTGGGTGTTCCGCAAGCGGATCGGCACGAAGAACATCGCTGCCGACGTCGCCCACTGAGCCCCGTCTCGCCTACGTGAGGGTGTGTTTCACGTGAAACCGATCGACCAGCGCCTGCTCCGGTACGCCCGGGCCACGCGACTCTTCCTGCTCGCGGTCGTCGTCCTCGGCGCCGCCGGGGCGGGCCTGGTGATCGCTCAGGCGATGCTCATCGCCGAGGTGGTGGTGGGCGCTTTCCAGCACGGCTTCGACGTGGGGCGACTGACCACGCCACTGGTGCTGTTGGCGGTGGTCGCCGTGGGGCGCGCCCTCGTGTCCTGGCTCACCGAGCTGGCCGCGCACCGGGCGAGCGCGGCGGTCAAGTCGGAGTTGCGCGGTCGGCTGCTGGAGCGGGCGACGCAGCTCGGGCCGCAGTGGCTGACCGGGCAGCGCACCGGTTCGCTGGTGGCGCTCGCGACGCGGGGCGTGGACGCGCTCGACGACTACTTCTCGCGCTACCTGCCGCAGTTGGGGCTCGCGGTGGTGGTCCCGGTGGCGGTGCTCGCCCGCGTCGTCACCGAGGACTGGGTGTCGGCGGCGATCATCGTCGGCACGCTGCCCCTCATTCCGATCTTCATGATCCTCATCGGCTGGGCCACCCAGTCCCGGATGGACCGGCAATGGCGGCTGCTGTCCCGGCTGTCGGGGCACTTCCTCGACGTGGTGGCCGGGTTGCCGACCCTGAAGGTGTTCGGCCGTGCCAAGGCACAGGCCGAATCCATCCGCACCATCACCGGCGCGTACCGACGGGCGACGATGCGCACCCTGCGGATCGCCTTCCTGTCGTCCTTCGCCCTGGAACTGCTCGCGACGCTGTCGGTCGCGCTGGTCGCCGTGACCATCGGCATGCGGCTCGTGCACGGCGACATGGACCTCTCCGTGGGCCTGGTCATCCTGGTGCTCGCGCCCGAGGCCTATCTGCCGCTGCGCCAGGTCGGCGCGCAGTTCCACGCGGCGGCCGAGGGCCTCGCCGCCGCCGAGGAGATCTTCGACGTCCTGGAGACACCGCTGCCCCCGTCCGGCACGGGAGGCGTCCCTTCCGTCACCGGGATCGGGTTTGAAGACGTTTCTGTTCGCTATGAGGGACGCGTCGAGAACGCCGTCTCCGCGGTGTCCTTCGAGGTCGCCGCAGGGGAGACCGTGGCCCTTGTAGGGCCGAGCGGCGTGGGCAAGTCGACTCTCCTGAGCGCCCTGCTGGGTTTTGTACGCCCTTGTAGCGGGCGGGTCCTCGTCGGCGGCGTCGACCTTGCCGAGGTGTCGCGGGAGGCGTGGCACGCGCGCGTGGCGTGGGTTCCGCAGCGCCCGCAGCTGTACGCCGGGTCGATCGCGGACAACGTAAGGCTCGCCGCGCGCCCGGACGCGGACGACGAGGCGGTGCGGGAGGCGCTGCGGGAGGCCGGCGCGCTGGAGTTCGTCGACGCGCTGCCCGACGGCGTGCGCACCGCGCTCGGCGAGGACGGGGCCGGTC
>NZ_JAAGMG010001474.1 GCF_010548525.1 Streptomyces sp. SID14478 | reverse complement strand
ACACGCCGCCGGCGGGGACACCGCCCCGGCGTCCGGCACGGGCGGCGAGCCCCGGGCACTGCTGCTCGGCGGTGAGGCCGGGGTCGGCAAGACCCGGCTCGTCGAGGAGTTCGCCGCCGGGGCGTGCCGGCGAGGGGCCGTCGTCGTCACCGGCGGCTGCGTCGAGATCGGCGCCGACGGGCTGCCCTTCGCCCCGTTCTCCACGGCGCTGCGCGCACTGCGCCGCACGCTGCCCGAGGCCTTCGACACCGCCGCGGCCGGCCGGGAGGACGAACTGGCCCGGATCCTGCCCGAGCTGGGTGACCGGTCCGTCCCGGGCCGGGGCCTCGACGGGCGCGGCGACGAGAACTCCACCGCCCGCCTCTTCGAACTCACCGGACGCCTCCTGGAGCGCGTCGCCGCCGAACACACCGTCGTGCTGGTCCTCGAGGACCTGCACTGGGCGGACGCCTCCACCCGGCACCTGTTGTCGTACCTCTTCCGCACCCTGCGGGGCGGCCGCCTCGTCGTCGTCGCGACCTACCGTGCCGACGACGTGCACCGCCGCCACCCGCTGCGCCCCCTGCTCGCCGAACTCGACCGGCTGCGCACCGTCACCCGGATCGAACTCGGCCGCCTCAGCCGCGACGAAGTCTCCCGCCAGGTCGCCGGGATCATGGCCGCCGAACCCGAGGTCGCCGTCGTCGACGACATCTTCCGGCGCTCCGACGGCAACGCCTTCTTCGTCGAGGAGCTGGCCGTCTCCGCCGCCGAGGGCTGTGCCACCGGCCTCACCGACTCGCTGCGCGACGTCCTCCTCGTCCGCGTCGAATCGCTGCCCGAAGCGACCCAGCGCGTCGCCCGGATCTGCGCCGAGGGCGGCTCCACCGTCGAGTACCCGCTGCTCGCCGCCGTCGCCCGGCTCGGCGAGGACGAACTCATCGAAGCCCTGCGCGCGGCCGTCGGCGCCAACATCCTGCTCGCCACCCCGGACGGCGACGGCTACCGCTTCCGTCACTCCCTGGTGCGCGAGGCCGTCAGCGACGACCTGCTGCCCGGCGAGCGCTCCCGCCTCAACCGCCGCTACGCGGAAGCCCTCGAGGCCGACCCCTCGCTGGTCCCCGCCGACGCCCGCGCCATGCGCCTGGCCACGTACTGGTACCACGCCCACGACCCGGCGAAGGCCCTGCCCGCCGTCCTCGACGCCTCCGTCGAGGCCCGCCGCCGGCATGCCTACTCCGAGCAACTCCGGCTGCTCGAACGGGCGATGGAACTGTGGGACGCGGCTCCCGAGGAGATCCGTGCGGCGCTGCGCATGGGCGACTATGCGGTCGCCTACCTCTCCTGCAACTGCGACCCCGCCGAGGCCCGGCTCGACTACCTCGACCTGATGGCCGAGGCCGCCGCCGCGGGACGCCTGTGCGGGGAGCGCGAGCGCGCCCTGAAGATCGGCAAGCGGGCGATCCGCATCCTCGACGAGGCCGCGGCCAACGGCGACCCCGACCCCCTGCGCGCCGCCTGGTTCTGGGTCCAGCGCTCCCGGATCATCTCCCACATCGCCCGCGGCGACGGCTGGGACGAGATCGCCAAGGCCCAGGAACTGGTCCGCGGTCTGCCCCCGTCCGCCGTGCACGCCGAGGTCCTCGCGCACGCCGCGGCCTGGGGCATGCTGCACAACCCGGGTGCCGAGACCCTCGCCGCCGCCGAACGGGCCGTCGAGTACGCCGGGATGGTCGGTGACGACGAGACCGAACTGCACGCACGGCTCATCCGCGGCGGACTCCTGGTCGACGCCGGCTCCATCGAGCAGGGCTTCACCGAGATGTACGCCGTGCGCGACCGCTCCATCGAACTCGGTCTGATCGCCCGGGTCAGCAACGTCAACGTCAATCTCCCCTCCCATCTGGAAGGCGCCGGCCGCTCCGCCGAAGCCGTCCGCATCTGCGAAGAGGGCATCGCCCTGTGCCGCCGCTACGGCCTCACCGACACCAAGGGCTGGGTCCGCTCCAACATGGCCGAGTCCCTCGTCTCCCTCGGCCGCTGGGACGAGGCCGTCAAGGCCGGCGGGTGGACCCGCCGCTCCGCCCTGAGCGACAAGCCGCGCGGCACGGCCTGCACACACCTGGCAGCCGTCGCGCTCGGCCGCGGCACCCTCCAGGAGGCGGCCGAACAACTCGCCGCCGCCCGCGGGTACTTCGGCACGCACGATCCGCAACCGCAGCACGACCTGCCGCTCGCGCACTACGCCCTCGCACTCGCCGCGGCCCAGGGCCGCCTCCTCGACGCCCGCGCCGAACTCGACCGCGTCGTCAGCGCCGGGCTGC
>NZ_JAAGMG010001441.1 GCF_010548525.1 Streptomyces sp. SID14478 | reverse complement strand
GGCAGCGCCGCCCCGCACCGCGCCGACGTGACCGCCCTGGCCGGCCTGATACCGGAACTGGGCCGGGTCCGCCACGTCGACCTGTCCTGGGTGCGGGCCCGCGGCATCCCGCAGGCCGGCGGCTGGTTCACCCAGCGCAGCAAGGCCGGCGGCGGCGTCCTCTTCGACCTCGGCTGGCACCTGTTCGACACGCTCGCCGCCCTGCTCGGCCCGGCCCGCTTCACCCAGGCCGTCGGCACGACCTCGAACGACTTCGTGGCCGCCGGCACCTGGAGCGCGGCCTGGCGCGAGGACGACGCGGCCGCCGGCGCGCGCGGCGACGTCGAGGACAGCGCCCGCGGCTTCTTCGTACGCGACGACGGCGTCTCGGTCTCCCTGCACGCCGGCTGGGCCTCGCACGAAGCCCTCGACGTGACCCGCATCCGGCTCGTCGGGAGCGCGGGCACCGCCGAACTGCGCTGCACCTTCGGCTTCAGCCCCAACCGCCCGCCCCGCCCCGAACTGACCCTGACCCGCGAGGGCACCACCACGCCGGTGCCCGTCGGGGACGAGCCCATCGGCAGCGAGTACACCCGCCAACTCGACTCACTCGCCGCCCAGTTGGCCGACCCCGGCCGACGCGGCAGGGCCGCCGCGGAGGCCCGGACGACCGTCGCGGCCATCGAGGACCTCTACGCGTCGGCCCGCTCCGCGCACGAGCGAACCGCCGTGCCCGCCCACCAGTAGGAAGTGAAGAAGCCGGTGACCACACCAGTTTCGACAGAACGAGACGACCTCCACACCGTCGGCGCAGGCCGCACGGCCACCGTCCGGCACGCCGTGGTCTTCGACCTGGACGGGGTCATCGTCGACAGCTTCGCCGTGATGTACGAGGCGTTCGCCGTCGCGTACAAGGAGGTCGTCGGCGACGGCCCGGCGCCGTTCGACGAGTACACGCGCCACCTGGGGCGCTACTTCCCGGACATCATGCGGATCATGGGCCTGCCCCTGGAGATGGAGGAGCCCTTCGTACGCGAGAGCTACCGCCTCGCGTCCCAGGTGCCGGTCTTCGACGGCATCGTGGAACTGCTCCTGACCCTGCGGGTGCGCGGACTCAGGCTCGCCGTCGCCACCGGCAAGAGCGGGCCGCGGGCCCGCTCCCTGCTCGACACCCTGGGGCTGCTGCCGTTCTTCGACCACGTGATCGGCTCGGACGAGGTCGCCCGCCCGAAGCCGGCCCCGGACATCGTGGAGCACGCCCTGGACCTGCTGGGCTTCGCACCCGAGCAGGCCATCATGGTCGGCGACGCCCCGACCGACATCGCCAGTGCGCACGGCGCCGGGGTGACCTCGGCCGGCGCACTGTGGGCCCTGTCCGACCCCACCGACCTGCTCGCCGCCGAACCGGCCGTCATCCTGGCCCGCCCCGCCGACCTGCTGGCCCTGTGCCCGTCCGTGCCCGGTGACTGAGCACCGGCCGGGCGGCACGACGGCCCCGCACCTCGGTGTCGACATCGGCGGCACCAAGGTCGCGCTGCGGGCGGAGGACGGCGCGCGGTGCGTGGCCGAGGCCGTTTTCGCCTGGCAGCCCCGGCGCAGCGCCGAGCATGACCTGGCACAACTGTCAGGTCATGCAAAGGAGTTGTACGAGCAGATGGGGGCGCCCCCGAGCGCGGTCGGCGTCGCGATGCCCGCGACCGTCGGACCGGGCGAGCGGATCACCGCCTGGCCCAGCCGGCCCGAGTGGACCGGCACGGACCTCGGCGCCGCGCTGCGC
>NZ_JAAGMG010001398.1 GCF_010548525.1 Streptomyces sp. SID14478 | reverse complement strand
CAGCGCGGCGGGGCGTGCGCTGTCGGAGGGCGCGGTGACCGCCGCGGTGCGGGCGGCGGTGCGCCATGTCGACACTCCGTATGACCGGCTCCTGATGGAGGGGGCCGGGTGGAAGGCGGCGCGGGCGGAGGTGGCCGGGACGGTGGCGGCGGTGCTGGACGCCTGGCGGGCCGGGGCGGGTCCGGAGCGCGGCGAAATCGCTGCCCCCGGACCGGCTTCTGGGGCATGATCCCGTCATGGGCCAAGGGGGGTTCGGATGATCGAGGGACCGTACTTCGTACTCGTGGTGCTCGGTGCACTGTGGTGCGGCGTCACCGCCGGGGTGTTCGTCGCGTTCTCCACGTTCGTGATGCGGGGGCTCGCGGCGCTGCCCGCCGCGCGGGGGATCGCGGCGATGAACTCCCTCAACGTCGCGGCGGTGACGCCGGCCTTCATGGTGGTCTTCCTCGGTGCGGCCGTGCTGTGCGCGGTGATCGCCGTGGTCACGTTCGTGGTCCCGCCCGACGAGGGCACCGTGGAACTGCTGCTCGGCTGTGCCCTGTACCTCGCGGGCTCGTTCGGCGTGACGGTCGTCGCGAACATTCCGCGCAACGAGGCGCTCGCCCGGCTGGCCGGTGACGAGGAGTCCGGGAGCAGCGCCGCGTACTGGCGCACGTACCTGCGCGAGTGGGTGCGGTGGAACCACGTCCGCGGGGCCGCCTCGCTCGCGGCCTCGGCGTCGTTCGTGCTGGCTCTCACCTGACACGGCCCGCATGGGGCGGGCGGGAAGAGGCGGTCCAGACGTATCGTGACGAAAGGAGCCAGCGTGGCGGAAAGAGTCACGGTGCAGGTACCGGCGTAGGGAGACCGGCCGTGGCCGACCCCAAGGGCTTTCTCACCACGCCTCGCCGGGAGGCCCCGCGCCGTCCCGTCGGGGAGCGGATCAAGGACTGGGACGAGGTGTACGTCCCCGGCGGGCTGCTGCCCCTCATCGAGGCGCAGGCCGACCGGTGCATGGACTGCGGGATCCCGTTCTGCCACGAGGCGTGCCCGCTGGGGAACCTGATCCCCGAGTGGAACGACCTGGTGGCGCGGGACGACTGGCGGGCGGCGAGCGAGCGGCTGCACGCCACGAACAACTTCCCCGAGTTCACCGGCCGGTTGTGCCCCGCCCCCTGTGAGGCGGGCTGCGTCCTCGCGATCAACCAGCCCGCGGTGACCATCAAGAACGTCGAGGTGGCCATCGCCGACCGGGCCTGGCAGGAGGGGTTCGTGACCGCGTCGCCGCCGGACCGGCTGAGCGGCCGGACGGTCGCCGTCGTCGGTTCGGGGCCCGCAGGTCTCGCCGCGGCGCAGCAGCTGACCCGGGCCGGGCACACGGTCGCCGTGTACGAACGCGACGACCGGCCCGGCGGACTGCTCCGCTACGGCATCCCCGCGTTCAAGATAGAGAAGCGTCACCTGGAGCGCAGGCTCGCGCAGTTGCGGGACGAAGGGGTGCGTTTTCGTACGTCGACGCAGATCGGCCGGGACGTCACGGCCGCCGGGCTGCGGTCCCGGTACGACGCGGTGGTGCTGGCCATCGGGGCGACCGCCCGGCGCGAACTCGACGTGCCGGGACGAGAATTGGCCGGCATCCATCAGGCGATGGAGTATCTGCCGCTCGCCGACCGGGTCCGCGAGGGCGACCTCGACGTGTCACCGCTCAGCGCGGCCGGCCGGCACGTCGTCATCGTCGGCGGTGGTGACACCGGCGCGGACTGCCTGGGCACGGCGGTGCGTGAAGGGGCCGCGTCCGTCACCCAGTTGGACATCTACGGCAAGCCCGACGACGTCCGCGACGACGAGGCCGAGCCCTGGCCGACGTACCCGAAGCTGTACCGGCTGTCCGCCGCGCACGAGGAGGCGGGCGAGCTGAGGACGGCGCCGGCCGCCGACGCGGACGCACGGCTCTTCGCGGCGTCGACGCTGCGGTTCACAGGCGATGCGCAGGGGCGGGTGCGGGAGGTGCACCTGGTGGAGGTGGACGCGGCGCGGCGGCCGCGCCCCGGATCGGACCGGACGCTGCCCGCCGATCTGGTGCTGATCGCGCTCGGCTTCACCGGACCGGAGCGCCGGACCGGTGGTGTCGTCGACGAGTTGGGGCTCGCGGTCACCGAGCGGGGCGTGCTGGCCCGGGACGCCGCCTTCGGCACGCAGGTGCCGGGGGTGTTCGTCGCCGGGGACGCCGGGCGGGGGCAGTCGCTCGTGGTGTGGGCCATCGCGGAGGGGCGGGCCGCCGCCGCGGCCGTGGACCGGTGGCTGACGGGAGACACCCGCCTGCCGGCGCCGATCGGGGCCCACGACCGCCCCATGACCCCCTGATTCAGCGCTCGTCCGTGCCCGCCCGCTTCGCCGTCGCCAGGGCGACCCTGTTCCAGGTGTTGATCGTGCAGATCAGGGCGATGACCTGGGCGAGTTCCGCCTCCTCGAAGTGGGCCGCGGCCTGCGCGTAGACCGCGTCGGGGACGCCGGCATCGGCGATCCGGGTCACCGCTTCGGTGAGCGCCAGCGCCGCCTGCTCCTTCGGTGTGAAGAAGTGCCGCGCCTCGCGCCACACGGCGACCAGGTGCAGCCGGTCCTCGCTCTCCCCGGCCTTGCGGGCGTCGTTGGTGTGCATGTGCAGGCAGTACGCGCAGTTGTTGATCAGCGAGGAACGGATCTGGATCAGTTCCACCAGGGCCGGGTCGAGGCCCGCGCGGGCGGCGGCGTCGAAGCCGATGAGGGCGCGGAAGGCCTTGGGCGCGGCCTTGGCGAAGTCGGTACGGGCGGTGCCGGTGAGCTCTGCGGTCTGCGGGGCCGTGGTCTGCGTCGTTGTCGTCATGGCAGTAAATCTATGGCAGGGATAGACCCGCTGTAGGGTGCATTTCCATGACGGAATCCTGGGTCAATTCGGCGGAGCGGATCGGGGTCGACCTGCATCTCGAACTGTCCGGTTCGGGCAGTCGCCGGGGCGCTCTCGCCGCCGCGCTGCGGGAGGCCGTGCGCTCGGGCCGGCTCTCCCCCGGCACCCGGCTGCCGCCGTACCGGGCCCTCGCCGCCGATCTGGGCGTCGCCCGCAACACCGTCGCCGACGCCTACGCCGAGCTCGTCGCCGAGGGCTGGCTCACCGCACGCCAGGGGTCCGGGACGCGGGTCGCCGAGCGGACGCGGCCGCCGGGCAGGACGGAGCGCGTGCCGAAGGAGGCTCCGGTACGTCCCCGGGGGCCATTGCACGATCTGCGGCAGGGCACCCCGGACGCCTCGGCGTTCCCGCGTGCCGCGTGGGCGGCGGCGTACCGGCGGGCCCTGACCGACGCGCCGGCCGCGGCGTTCGGGCCCGGCGATCCGCAGGGCCGGATCGAGCTGCGTACCGCACTCACGGAGTACCTGGCACGTGCGCGCGGGGTGCGCACCGACCCCGGACGCATCGTGATCTGCTCGGGGTTCGCGCACGCGCTGCGTCTGCTGTACGGGGAGTCGGTGCTGCGGGGTCCGCTCGCCGTGGAGTCGTACGGGCTCGGTTTCCATCGCTCGCTCCTGGACCGGGCCGGCGTCCGCACGATGCCGCTGACGGTCGATCAGGACGGCGCCTGCATCGAGGAGTTGGGTGGTCCGGGCAAGGTGCGGGGGGTGCTGCTCACGCCCGCGCACCAGTTCCCGACGGGCGGGCCGCTGCATCCGGGGCGGCGGGCGGCCGTGGTGGACTGGGCGCGGGCCCGGGGCGGCATCGTCGTGGAGGACGACTACGACGGCGAGTTCCGCTACGACCGCAAGCCGGTCGGGGCGGTGCAGGGCCTCGACCCGGAGCGGGTCGTCTACGTGGGCTCCGTGAGCAAGAGCCTGTCCCCCGCGCTGCGGCTCGGCTGGATGGTGCTGCCCCGGCACCTCGTGGCGGACGTACTGGAGGCCAAGGGCGAGCGGGAGGCGTGGGCGAGCGGGCCCGACCAGCTGGCGCTCGCCGAGTTCCTGCGCGCGGGGGCGTACGACCGGCACGTGCGGCGGATGCGGCAGCGCTACCGGGCCCGCCGGGACCGTCTGGTG
>NZ_JAAGMG010001360.1 GCF_010548525.1 Streptomyces sp. SID14478 | reverse complement strand
CGGCCGTCTCCGACCTCGGCAAGGCCGACTTCGTGCGCGGGCTCGGCGCCGACGACGTCGTCGCGTACGACGCGCCGGACTGGGGCGAACCCGTGGACTACGCCCTCGACGCGGTCGGCGGCGCGCTGCTGAAGCCCGCGGTCGGCGCGCTGGCACCGTACGGCCGGCTGGTGGCGTACAGCTCGGGCGGCGGGACCGTGGAGGCGTACGACCTGCTGGCCGGGGCGAAGTCGGTCATCGGGTTCCAGATGGCGCTCCTGGCGCGCGGACGGCCCGAGACGTACGAGAAGTGGCGCAAGGAGTTGTGGGACCTGTTTCTGACGGGGCGTCTGAAGCCGTGTGTACACGCCGAGTTCGCGCTGGAGGAGGCGGCACGCGCGCACGAGGTGATCGAGGGACGGGCCAATCTCGGCAAGGTGGTCCTGATCCCTTGATCCCCTGATGCACGGTTCTTGTGGGGCGCCGAGCGGCCCAAGTAGCGTCTGTCGCGCATACGTTGGACGTGGGATGTCCGGTTGTCCGGACGCCCCGAAGGGTGGGCCGCGCCATGCGAAGAAGCAACTTCCGCACACGTCTGAGATCGGTGGTGGCGGCGCTGGCCGTCGCCGCAGCACTGCCCGCTCCGGTGGCCGCGCGCGCCGCCACCGCCGCGGAGCCCCAACCCCCTTTCGAGCAGCAGGTGTTGTTCAAGGCGTCACAGGACCCGGGGTACGCCTGCTACCGGATTCCCGCCGTCGTCAAGACGGTCAAGGGCACCCTGCTGGCCTTCGCCGAGGGCCGCAGGAACGACTGCGGCGACGCCGGGGACATCGACATCGTCGTCAAGCGGTCCGAGGACGGCGGCCGTACGTGGTCCCCGCTCCAGGTCGTCAACGCGGGCGGGGGCGACACCCACGGCAACCCGGCGCCGGTCGTGGACCGGCGCACGGGCCGCGTCATGCTCGCGGAGACGTACAACACGGGCCGTACGGACGGCAAGGGCTGCGACGTGCCGTGCGACCGCACCCCCCACATGCAGTACAGCGACGACGACGGCCGCACCTGGTCGCAGCCGCGCGACCTGAGCGCCGAACTCCTGCCGCCGGACTTCAACTCCTGGTACGCGACCGGACCCGTGCACGGCATCCAGCTCACCGGGGGCCGCCACCGCGGACGCCTCGTCTTCACGGTCAACGCGGAGACGTGGCAGGGCGAGCAAGGCGTGGGGAGGGTCACCGCCAACCACGCGGCCCTGATGATCAGCGACGACCACGGCGCGCACTGGCGGGTCGGCGCGAAGGACTCCTGGCCGATCGCGGACGACGGCACGTTCCGGCAGAAGCCCTCCGAGATGACCCTCGCGGAACTGCCCGACGGCACGCTCTACATCAGCGGGCGCGAGCAGGACGGCACCGACCTCGGACATCGCACCGACACGGTCAGCCGGGACGGCGGCGAGACGTTCGCCCGGCCGTTCACCGCGATCCCCGATCTGTACGTGCCGCAGGTCCAGGGCTCCCTGGTGCCGGTCGGCAAGGACGGCAGGCAGCTGCTGCTCGCCTGCCCGGGCGATCCCGACCGGCGGCGCACCATGACCATCCGGTCCTCGTACGACGGCGGCCGCACCTGGGACAGCTTCGACCGGGGCACCGTGGTGACCACGGACTGGTCGGGCTACTCGGACATGGTGCAGGCCGACTCCGGCCACGTGGGCCTGATGTACGAGGGCGGCGCCGTCGACGCACGGGACGAGATCCGCTTCTCCCGGTTCACGCTCGACCGGCTGAAGCCGCGGCGCGGCGCCGACCCGACGACGGACGACCGGGCCCGGGGCGCGCGCGACGCCGCGGTCCTCGGCGGGGCGTCGGTGACGGACGGTCCGACCGGCCGGGCACTGTCCTTCGATGGGGTCGACGACGCGGTCCGCCTGCCGTACCGCAGGGAACTCGCCCTGGGGACACGGGACTTCACGGCCTCGCTGTCGTTCCGGTACGCGGCCACGAGCGGCGAGCAGCCGTTCCTGTGGATGGGCGGCATCGGGACGACCCAGCCCCAGGTGTGGCTGCGGGGCGAACCGGCGTCCCACCGGATCACCGGACTGATCACCGTGCGGGACGGGGCGCAGGCGCCGCGGTCCGTGTCGGTGAGCAGTTCCGCCGCGTACAACGACGGGGCGTGGCATCACGCCGAACTCCGGCGTGCGGACGGCCGGTTGACGTTGACCGTGGACGGTTCGGTGGTCGGCAGCGCCGCGGACGTGCCCGGTTCGGTGAGCCGGAACTCGCCGTTCGGGGTGCACGTGGGGCAGCGGATGGACAGCCGGGCGTTCTTCACCGGCGCGCTCGACGACGTGCGGGTCACCTCCGGTGGGCGGTCGGTGTGGTGGCTGCCCCTGGATCGGGTGCGCTCGGGGCGTTAGCGTCGCGTCCCGTGCGGGGCCGATCGCGAGCGGTGGCGTCTCGCGGCCGGCGGGGGCCGGTCGCGCGGTTCCCCGCGCCCCTGGTCCTGCTGATCCTCGCTGTCGTCTGCGGTGTGATCGTGGTGGTCGCCCTTCCTTCCCGGGAGGGCGACTCCCGTTGTCAGGCCCGTACGGTCGCCGACTGGCGGCCCGACGCCGGGCTGACCGGCGCCTGGAGCCGCTACGGCGACGACCCCGCCCGCACCGACGACTGGACCGGCGGCGACGGCACCCACTCGCTGCGACTGCCGGACGGGCGGCTGCTCTGGCTGTTCTCCGACACCTTTCTGGGCGGTGTGCATCCCCCGCCGGGCCCGGACGGGCAGCCGCACTCCTGGCGGGACCCGGGCGCGCCCTTCGTGCGCAACTCCGCGGTCCTCATGGGGCGTTCGGGGCAGATCGAGCGGACCGTGGCCGCCCCGCTGTTCCCGGACACCGGGGTCGGCGAATGGCGGTGGCCGGTGGCCGCGGCGGTGGAGCCGCGCTCCCCCGGCGCGGACGAGCAGGTCGTACGCGTACTGCTGTGGACGCGCGCGACCGGGACCGGGCCCTACCTCTACGGCGTGCCGACGGCGACCGAGGTGGCCACGCTGTCGCTGCCGGACCTGCGCGTCGAGAACATCACGCAGGTCCTCGACCAGCGGCAGGTACCGGACCCGGCCCGTCGCGTCCTGTTCGGTACGACGACGGTCGACGAGGACGGCTGGACCTATGTGTTCGGCGGGGACGACGGGCAGGCCGCCGTGCACCGCGCCTATGTCGCGCGCACGCCGCGCGGCCGTCTGGGCGACGCGAAGGCGTGGCGGTTCTGGGACGGCCGGCGGTGGCAGGCCG
>NZ_JAAGMG010001324.1 GCF_010548525.1 Streptomyces sp. SID14478 | reverse complement strand
ACGCGCCGCCCCGCACCGGGGTGCGCCGGCGTTCCGTACGGCCGGCCGTCTCCGTGGGTGCGGCGACCGCGAGGTCCGCCCCGAACAGCGGCCGGATCCCGGAGCGGCCCGCGGCCTTGGCGAAGCGGACGGCGCCGCCGAGGGTGTCCCGGTCGGTCAGCGCGACCGCGTCCATGCCCCGCTCGGCCGCCCGCTCGGCGAGCGCGTCCGGGTGCGAGGCGCCGTAGCGCAGCGAGAACCCCGAGGCGGTGTGCAGATGCGTAAATCCCAGCACCTGAACCACCTCGCCACTCGCTACCCCCTGTCCTGTCCCGCATGTCCTGCCACACGGGCCCCATCAGGCCCGATGTCCTCACCATAGACCATGTTCGAATTTTTGTGCGATTCGAAGGTGTGGGCTCACCTCGGTGACCTGCACCCGTTCGGCCCACCCCGACTGCATGACCCAGGCCCCCACCGGACCGTGGGGACATGAAGTTCGCCGACGAGTTCAAGAACGCCGTCACCCCCAGAGCCGCGCTGCTCGTGATCGGCGTGCTCGCCCTCCAACTGTTGTTCATCGCCTCGTACGTGGGGGCGCTGCACAACCCGAAGCCGAAGGACGTGCCGTTCGGCGTCGTCTCCCCGGTGCCCGCCGCCGCGCAACAGGCCGAGCAGCAGCTGTCGAAGCTGCCGGGCTCCCCGCTGGACCCGCGGGTGGTCGCCGACGAGCGGACGGCGCGCCGGCAGATCCTGGACCGGAAGATCGACGGCGCCCTGATCGTCGACCCACGGGGCAGCAAGGACACCCTGCTCGTCGCGTCCGGTGGCGGCACCGTCCTGGCGAAGGCGCTGGAGACCCTCGCCACCGAGGTCGACGGCATGGAGAAGCGGACCGTGCGCACGATCGACGTGGCCCCGGCCTCCTCCCGGGACTTCGACGGGCTCTCGTCCTTCTACCTCGTCGTCGGCTGGTGCGTCGGCGGCTACCTGTGCGCCTCGATCATGTCGATCAGCGCCGGGTCCCGGCGGGCGAGCCCGCAGCGCGCGGCCATCCGGATCGGCGCGATGGCGCTCGTCGCGATCGTCGGCGGCCTCGGCGGCTCGCTCATCGTCGGCGACGCGATCCTGGGCGCGCTGCCCGGCTCCTTCTGGGCCCTGGCCGGGCTCGGCGCGCTGGTCACCTTCTCCGTCGGCACGATCACCCTCGCCCTGGAGGAGCTGACCGGTGTCGTCGGCATCGGGCTTGCCGTGCTGCTGATCGTCGTCGCGGGCAACCCGAGCGCGGGCGGCGCGTTCCCGCTGCCGATGCTGCCGCCGTTCTGGCACGCGATCGGCCCCTGGCTGCCGCCGGGCGCGGGCACCTGGGTGGCGCGCTCGATCGCGTACTTCCACGGCAACGACGTCACGAAGTCGCTGCTCGTCCTGTCGGCGTGGGCGGTGCTCGGCATCGTGGTGACGCTGCTCGTGGCGGGCCTGCGCGAGAAGAAGCGGGACGGCCGGACGCGGGGCGGCCGGGCGCACGTGGGGGTGGCCTCGTGAACTTCCCGCACCGCTCGGGCCCGGCCGCCCAGGCCGTCTCCGTCAAACGCATGGAACCGACGGCCCAGGCCCAGCTCGGACCGCTCGGCCTCACCGGCTTCATCGTCGTCACGATGATCGCGACCGGCATCGACGCGGGGATCTTCCCCGAGAAGCTGGCCGCCGCCGACGTGCCCGTGGTCGGCTTCTTCATCGGCGGCCTCGCGCAGCTGCTCGCCGGGCTCTTCCAGGCGCAGCGCGGCGACACCTGGCACGCCACGGTGTTCGGCGGCTTCGGCCTGTTCTGGATGGCGAAGGCGCTGATGCTGCTGTGGGTGCTGCCGTCCCTCGACCCGTCGCTGCGCGGCGACGCGATGGGCCTGTTCACGCTGCCCTGGGTGTTCGTGGTCTTCGTGCTGTGGCTGGCGAGTTGGCGCATCCATCTCGTGCTGCTGCTCACCTTCAGCTGCGTGCTCGTCGTCTTCGTCGCCATGACCTGCAACGGCTTCACGGGCCTGGTCGGCTGGAACCGGGTCACGGGCTGGTTCGGGCTCGGTGCGACGCTCGGGGCGCTGTACCTGCTCGCCGGACAGCTCATGGCCTCGACCTGGGGCCGCGCCGTCCTCCCGATGGGCCGCTTCCTGGCGCCGCCGGAGCCCTCCGAGACGTGATCACCACTCTGGCCGTCGAGAACTACCGCTCCCTGCGCCGGCTGATCGTCCCGCTGGACCGCCTGAACGTGATCACCGGCGCGAACGGCACCGGCAAGTCCAGCCTCTACCGCTCGCTGCGGCTGCTCGCCGCGTCGGCCCGCGGCGGCGCGGTCGCGGCGCTCGCGCAGGAGGGCGGCCT
>NZ_JAAGMG010001279.1 GCF_010548525.1 Streptomyces sp. SID14478 | reverse complement strand
GAGCAGCGCGGGCCGCCGCACCCGCAGCCACTCCGCGCCCGCCTCGGGGTTCGCGAACCGCAGGGCGCTGGGCAGCCCGGCGAGCTTCTTGCGGGCCGGCGAGTCGTCGGGCTCGGTGATCGCACGGCAGGACGTCAGCAGCCGGACGGTCCGCTCCAGCATCCTGGCGCGGGCCAGCTGCACCTCGCCCGGGCGGTCCAGGGTCTCGGTGAGCCCGTGCAACAGCGGCATCAGACAGCCCGGCACCTCGTACTGCGGCAGCTCTGTGTCGACGGCCCGGACCAGGCCGAGGGCGACGAAGTCGTCGAGGGTGGTGCGGGCGGCGGACACGGAGCAGCCGGCGAGCGCGGAGGCGGTGTGCGGGTCGACGTACCCCTCCGGGGCCAGTGACAGGTAGCGCAGTATCCGGGCGGCGGGCCCGGGCAGCGAGGCGTAGGAGTGCCGGAAGACCCGGGCGAGGGCGGGCCCGTCGCCGTCACCGTCCACGTGCAGCTGCTTGGCCAGGTCGGCCACGGATTCCTTGGGGCGCTCGGCGAGCCAGCCGCCGGCGATCTCCAGGGCAGCGGGTTCGGCGCCGCACAGCTCGACCAGCGACTCGGCGGAGCGCGGGTCGCAGGTCACCCGGACGGAGCCGGTGTGCCGGGTCAGGAACTCCAGCGCCGCCTTGGTGTCGAGTCCGCCGAGCGTGCAGGGCCGTACGTCCGGGATGCCGGTCAGCGGCCCTTCGGCGACGGCCACGACGAGGCAGTCCGGGGAGTCGGGCAGCAGCGGGTCGACGTGCTCGGCGTCGCCCGCGTCGTCGAGCAGCAGCACGACCCGGCGTACGGACAGCCCCTCGCGCAGGCGCTCGGTGAGGTCGTCGGCGGACTCGCCGGGAGGTGCGGGCAGTTCGAGCGCGGTCAGCAGGTCACGGGCGACGCGTTCGGTCGGTACGGGGGTGCCGTCGGGGCCGGTGAGCCGGGTGCGCAGGGCGCCGTCCGGGTAGGCGTCCGCGACCTGGCGCAGCAGTTCCTCGGCGAGGGCGGTGCGTCCGGTACCGGGGCGGCCCGCGATGAGCAGGACGCGGGCGCGGGGGGCTTTGCGGCCGGACAGGGTGTCGAGTCCGGCTCGCTCGATGTCGGCGCGGAGCTCCTTCAACTCTCGCCTGCGCCCCAGGAACTGAGGGGCCGTCACGTCTTGACCCCGACGGGTGCGGCGCCGCTTGCGGGACGCCCCCGAGGACCCCTCACCCGCCGCTGCGTCGTCCGACTCGACCGCCTGATCCGTCACGGGCCACGCTCCGTCTCACCCATCCCCTCCGGGGGTCGGCAGGGGCGATTGCGAGCCTAGTTCAGGGTGTGCGGGTGCCCTGGGCGAGCGGCGCGGCGAAGTCACCCGGTCGGATCAGCAGATGGTCGCACGAGCGTGCACCGGGACCGCCTCACCGGCGGACGCGCGCCGAGGGCGAGCGGTGAGGACCCGAGCCCCAAAGGGAAGGCGGGAAACTGCGCGACCGGCCACGCCGGGCTCCGCACCCTCGACGGCCGAGCCCGGCGGAGCTACGGCGCTCAGGCCTCGAACGGCCGCGCCGGCCACTCGGCCTCGGCCGGGCGAAGGGCCTCGACCCCGTCACCGGCCAACGCCGCACTGAGCGAGAGCGCCCCCACCACGAGGCAGTTGTTGTGCAGGTCGCCGCCGAGCACGCCCCGCACCAGGTCCGCCAGGGGCACCCGAGCCAGCTCCATGTCGGCCTCCTCGTCCTCCACCTCGAACCGCTCCCCCTCCGCCTCGGAGAGATCGCGGGCGAGGAAGATGCGCACGGCCTCGGAGCAGCCGCCCGGCGTCGTGTAGACGTCGGTCAGCACGCGCCAGTCCTCGGCCTTGACGTGCGCCTCCTCGTACAGCTCGCGCTGTGCGGCGTGCAGCGGGTTCTCGCCGGGGATGTCGAGGAGGCCGGCCGGGATCTCCCAGAGCTTCATGGCGACGGGGTGGCGGTACTGCTTCAGGACGAGGACCCGCCCCTGGTCGTCGAGGGCGAGGACGGCCACCGAACCGGGGTGGACCTGGTAGTCCCGACGGGCCACGGACCCGTCGGGCATGACCACGTCATCGGTGCGCACGGAGGTCTTGTTCCCGACGAACGGGGTCTCGGTCGCCCGGACCTCCCACTGCTCGGCGGTGTCCTTGAGCGGCGTCCTGGCCGTCATGTCGAAAGTCCTCCCACGTGCGCAAAAGAAACCGGGGCACGTGCCGCATAAGGCACGCACCCCGGTAACCGTACATCTCTTGTGTGACAGGTCTTACTTGGCCTTCTTGCCCGCGGTCGAACCCTCGGCGGCGGCCACCTTGCGCTCCACGGCGGCCTTCACCAGACCGGCGAAGAGCGGGTGCGGACGCGTCGGGCGCGAGCGCAGTTCCGGGTGCGCCTGGGTGGCGACCAGGTAGGGGTGGATCTCACGCGGGTACTCGACGTACTCGACGAGCTTGCCGTCCGGGGAGAGGCCGGAGAACTGCAGACCGGCCTTCTTCTCCAGCTCGGAGCGGTACGCGTTGTTCACCTCGTAGCGGTGACGGTGGCGCTCCTCGACGTACTCCTTGCCGTCGTACACCTCGCGGGCGATGGAGCCCTCGGCGAGCTTGGCCGGGTACATGCCGAGCCGCATGGTGCCGCCCATGTCGCCCTCACCGGCGACGATGTCGAGCTGCTCGGCCATGGTGGAGATCACCGGGTGGGCCGTGGCGGCGTCGAACTCGGTCGAGTTGGCGTCGGGGATGTCGGCCAGGTTCCGCGCGGCCTCGATCACGATGCACTGCAGGCCCAGGCAGAGGCCGAGCAGCGGGATCTTGTTCTCGCGGGCGAACTGGATCGCGCCGACCTTGCCGGACACGCCGCGGTCGCCGAAGCCGCCGGGGATGCAGATCGCGTCCACGTCGCCGAGCTGCTTCTTGGCGCCGGCCGGCGTCTTGCAGTCGTCGGACGTGACCCACTTGATCTTGACGCGGGCCTTGTTGGCGAAGCCGCCGGCGCGCAGCGCCTCGGTCACCGACAGGTAGGCGTCGGGCAGGTCGATGTACTTGCCGACCAGCGCCATGACGATCTCGTGGTCGGGGTTGTGGACGCGGTCCAGCAGGTCGTCCCAGGTCGTCCAGTCCACGTCGCGGAACGCCAGGTCCAGCTTGCGGACGACGTACGCGTCCAGGCCCTCGGTGTGCACGACCTTCGGGATGTCGTAGATCGAGCGGGCGTCGGGGCAGGCCACGACGGCGTCCTCGTCGACGTCGCACATCAGCGAGATCTTGCGCTTGATGGCGGTCGGCACCTCGCGGTCGCAGCGCAGCACGATCGCGTCGGGCTGGATGCCGATGTTGCGCAGGGCGGCCACGGAGTGCTGGGTGGGCTTGGTCTTCAGCTCGCCGGAGGGGCCGATGTAGGGCAGCAGCGAGATGTGCACGACGAAGACGTTGTCGCGGCCGACCTCGTGGCGGACCTGACGGACGGTCTCCAGGAACGGCAGCGACTCGATGTCGCCGACCGTGCCGCCGACCTCGGTGATCACGACGTCGACAGCGCCGTCGGAGGACGTCGCCATGCGGCGGATGCGGTGCTTGATCTCGTTCGTGATGTGCGGGATCACCTGGACGGTGTCGCCCAGGTACTCGCCGCGCCGCTCCTTGGCGATGACCTGCGAATAGACCTGGCCTGTAGTGACATTGGCACTGCCGTCCAGGTCGCGGTCGAGGAAGCGCTCGTAGTGTCCGATGTCGAGGTCGGTCTCGGCCCCGTCGTTGGTGACGAACACCTCACCGTGCTGGAAGGGGTTCATCGTGCCCGGGTCGACATTCAGGTACGGATCGAGCTTCTGCATGACGACGCGGAGGCCCCGTGCCTTGAGCAGCATCCCGAGGCTGGAGGCGGTGAGGCCCTTGCCGAGGGAGGAAGCGACACCCCCGGTGACGAAGATGTGCTTGGTCGTCGTGGATTTGGGCGTCATGGCCAAGAGGGGGCTCCCGTGGTCGCGGTCTGGAGGTGCGTACCGGCGTGCTCTCCGGACTTTCGGGGGAGGCGCCGTCGCTGCGGTTCGGGGGTTCTATGACCACCGGCTCACGGGCTACCAGGGTATCAGCGACGCGGCGAGGGTGCTTCCGGCCACGCTCCGTGCACAGGCCGCCACGTGCACACCACCTCCTCACCCGGTGCTCACCCGTTCGGCGCAGGCGCGTTGCCGGGACCGGCACGCAGATCACTTGGGTGCGTCGTATCCTGCTCGGACACTCGGCTGGCGAGTCACGCAGGAAAACGGCACCACAACGGCAACACCCCCGCCCGTTCCCGACCGTTCACCGGAACAAGCAGTCCGATCACCGGTGTTTTTGCCGGAACAACCGGCTCGTCAGTTCGTTTGACAACGACGTATCAAGACGACGTATCAAGACGATCCGTTGACCCCACCTTTTTGACCGTTGACCGCTGAGACCGCATTGCGATCGCCCCACGACACATCGTCGCAGTTCAGGGGCGTACGTGGCCGTTCGACTGGAGATGCACGTGGCCGGGCGCATCGAGGATTACGCACTTATCGGAGACATGCAGACCGCAGCCCTGGTCTGCCGGGACGGCACAGTTGACTGGCTGTGCCTGCCACGCTTCGACTCGCACGCCATTTTCGCCG
Organism: Streptomyces sp. SID14478; assembly: GCF_010548525.1. Classification (GTDB taxonomy): domain Bacteria; phylum Actinomycetota; class Actinomycetes; order Streptomycetales; family Streptomycetaceae; genus Streptomyces. The sequence goes on along the minus strand of NZ_JAAGMG010001279.1, from coordinate 2,428 downwards.
GGCTGCTCGGCACCGAGGACCACGGCTTCTGGCGCCTGGGCCCGGCCCATGCGGCCGACGCGGAGCCACCGACGGCGGCACGCCGCACGTATCGCGGCGACTCGCTGATCCTCGAGTCGGAGTGGGACACCCCGCGCGGCACGGTCCGCGTGACCGACTTCATGCCGCCGCGCGACGGCGCGCCCCAGCTGACCCGGATCGTGGAGGGCGTCAGCGGACGCGTCCCGATGCGCTCGGTGCTGCGGATGCGCTTCTCGTACGGGCGGATCACCCCGTGGGTGCACAAGGTGGACGGACGGACGGTCGCGGTGGCCGGGCCCGACTCCGTGTGGCTGGACTCGGAGACCGAGACGTACGGCAAGAACCTGACGACGTACTCGGACTTCACGGTGGCGCCCGGTGACCGGGTCGCGTTCACCATCCAGTGGCAGCCCTCGCACCACCAGCAGCCGCCGCTGCCCGACCCGCAGGGCGCCCTCACGGCGACCGAGGACTTCTGGCGCGAGTGGGTCGAGCACTGTACGTACCACGGTCCGTACCGCGAGGCGGTCGTACGGTCCCTGATCACGCTGAAGGCACTGACGTACGCGCCGACCGGCGGCATCGTCGCCGCCCCCACCACCTCGCTGCCGGAGGAGATCGGCGGCGTACGCAACTGGGACTACCGCTACACCTGGCTGCGGGACGCCGCGATCACGCTCTCCTCGCTGCTGCGCACCGGGTACCGCGAGGAGGCCCGGGCCTGGCGCGAGTGGCTGCTGCGCGCGGTCGCGGGCGACCCGGAGAACCTGCAGATCATGTACGGCATCGCGGGGGAACGGGAGTTGGGCGAGGCGGAGCTCGACTGGCTTCCCGGGTACGAGAATTCGGGCCCGGTCCGCGTGGGCAACGGCGCGGCGCACCAGCTGCAGCTCGACGTGTACGGCGAGGTGACCGAGGCGCTGCACCTGGCGCACATGACGGGACTCGCGCGCAACGACTACGCCTCGCTGCTGCAGTTGAAGCTCATCCGCTACCTCGAAGGGCACTGGGACGAGCCCGACGAGGGCATCTGGGAGGTGCGCGGACCGCGCCGGCACTTCGTGCACTCGAAGGTCATGGCGTGGGTCGCGGTCGACCGCACGATCAAGCTCATCGAGTCCGGTGACGCGGACGGGCCGCTGGAGAAGTGGCGCGAGCTGCGCGACGACATCCACCGCGACGTCTGCGAGAAGGGCTACGACAAGGAACGCAACACCTTCACGCAGTCCTACGGCAGCAAGGAGCTCGACGCCTCGCTGCTGCTCATTCCGCAGATGGGCTTCCTGCCGCCCGACGACAAGCGCGTCATCGGGACCATCGAGGCGATCCAGCGGGAGCTGTCGACCACCGACGGGTTCATCCTGCGGTACCCGACGGACGGCGAGGACGCCGGCGTGGACGGGCTGCCCGGTGACGAGGGCGCGTTCCTCGCCTGCTCGTTCTGGATGGCGGACGACCTCGCGATGATCGGCCGGGTCGACGAGGCCCGCAAGCTCTTCGAGAAGCTGCTCGCCCTGCGCAACGACCTGGGGCTGCTCGCCGAGGAGTGGGATCCGCGGCTGCAGCGGCAGGTGGGCAACTTCCCGCAGGCCTTCAGCCACGTGCCGCTGATCGACACGGCACTGCGGCTGACGGCGAGCGGGGCCTACGGGGGCTGACCTCGCAGGGCCTCGGGTACCGTCCGCAGCATGGACAGCACCTCCCCCGCGTACACCTCCCCCGGCGGCATCACCGTGCAGCGCGCCCTGGAGCTGCCGGGGCTGCGCAGCGGGCTGCCCGAGGTGGTGGCGGGCGGGGAGCGGCTGCAGCGGACGGTGCGCTGGGTGCACGCGGGCGAGGTGCCCAACATCGCGTCGCTGCTCAAGGGCGGCGAGCTGCTGCTGACCACGGGGTACGGCATCGGGACGCGGCCCGCCGAGCAGCGGGCCTTCGTCCGCAAGCTGGCCGAGCGGGGCATCGCGGCGCTGGTGATCGAGCTGGGGCAGCGGTTCACGCGGCTGCCCGCGGCGCTGGTGGAGACGGCGCGGGCGGCGGGCCTGCCGCTGGTGCAGCTGCACCGGGAGGTGCCGTTCGTGACGGTCACCGAGGAGATCCACACCGAGATCGTCAACGGTCACTATGCGCTGCTGCAGCGGGCCGAGGAGGTCCACCGGCGGTGCACCGAGGCGCTGCTCGACGGCGGCGGGGTGCCCCAGGTCCTGCGCATCCTGGCCGAGTTCAGCGGGAACCCGGTGTTCCTGGAGACGGCCGACGGCCAGCTGTTGTACGCGGCCGGGGACGGCTCCGAGGTCGCCGACCCGCTCCAGGTGTGGGAGGGCATGCGTGCCACCCACAAGGACGAGCCGCCCGGTGGGGCCGTGCTCGTGGACGTACCGGGCGGCGGCCCCGGCGCGGGGTCCGTGCGGGC
>NZ_JAAGMG010001235.1 GCF_010548525.1 Streptomyces sp. SID14478 | reverse complement strand
GGGGCGGCAGCACGGCGAGGCGCAGCAGTTGGGGCCGTATGTGGGTCTCGGCCGGGTGCGGCGCCGCCCGCCCGGTGGGCCTGCCGTGCCGACCGCCTTCGCGGCGCTCTGCGCGGGCGGCCGGCTGGCGAAGCTGAGACATACGGCGTCCTCGTCCTCTGATCTCTCGGGAGTGGGGCACGTCGGCGTGACGGCGCACAAGGGCAACCGGGCGTCGCACGGCGGGCACTCACGGTAGTCGTCAACGCCTCATGTGCGGTGGGCAGTTGCCAAACTCCGGCAGCCGACGTCCCGCTCTGGTATGACGCCTCGTACAGGCGGCCGATTACGTCTGTGGACATGCGTTCGCCGAGGCCGGACTGTCAGTGGCAGCGCCTACGGTCTGCTTCATGGCAACGAGATTCGACCTCACTCTCGACTGCGCGGACGCGTCCTTGGTCGCCGCCTTCTGGAAGACGGCGCTCGGCTATGTGGACGAGCCCCCGCCCGCGCCGTTCGCGACCCGCGAGGAGTGGCGCGCCTCGTTCGGTCCGCCGCGGGACGACAAGGAGGACGACGGGGGCGGCGCGTGGCTGTGCGATCCGGACGGCGCCGGACCCCGCCTGTCGATCCTGAGGGTGCGTGAGCCCAAGAAGACGAAGAACCGGCTGCACATGGACGTACGGGTGCCAGGTCACGGCCTGCCGGGTGAGCGCTGGGCCCGGATCGAGTCCGAGGCGGATCGTCTGGTGCGGGCGGGCGGCACGATCCTCGAGGAGTTCGACTACCACCACATCGTGATGGCCGATCCGGAGGGCAACGAGTTCTGTGTGGCGGCGGGTTCGCGCTGAGGACGGCCGGCGCGGACGCGCCGAAGCGCCCCGCGGGCGGATCGAAGATCCGGTCCCACGGGGCGCGGCGCACCTCGTGCACGGGCGCGGGGCAAGGCCCCTTCGGTCAGAGGCCGACGTCCCGGCTCCGGTAGTCGTCGAGGGACTCGCGCCGCACAAGAAGGCGGGCGTGTCCGTCGGCGACAGCGATCACGGGCGGACGCCCGACCAGGTTGTAGCCGGAGGCCATGGACAGGTGGTACGCGCCGGCCACCGGGAGGGCCAGCAGGTCGCCCGGGTGGATGTCGCCCGGCAGCGGGACGTCGGCGGCCAGGACGTCGCCGGCCTCGCAGTGCCGGCCGACCACGGTGGTCGTCGCGGCCCCGGCGTGCGAGTGCCGGCCGATCAGCCGCGGCGCGTACCGGACTCCGTACAGGGCGGGCCGCGGGTTGTCGCTCATGCCGCCGTCGACGGCCACGAACACCTTCTCGCCGGTGTGTTTGACGGCGAGGACGCGGTACACGGCGATGCCGGCGGGTCCGGCGAGCGCCCGCCCGGGTTCGATGAGCAGACGGGGCACGGCGAGCCCGGCGCCCGCGCAGCTCTCGGCGAGTTCCGCACGCATCCGACGGGCCAGTGCGGTGATGTCCAGGGACTCCTCGCCGGGCCGGTAGGCGATGCCGTGGCCGCCGCCCATGTCGAGTTCCGGCAGGACGACGCCGTGGCTGTCGCGGATCCGGGCCATGAGTCCGACCATGCGCCGCACCGCGGTGAGGTACGGCTTGACGGCGGTGATCTGCGAGCCCAAGTGGCAGTGCAGACCGGTGAGTTCGAGCTGCGGTTGGTCCAGGATGCGGGCGATGGCGTGCTGCGCGTAGCCGTCGGCCAGGGACAGGCCGAACTTCTGGTCGTCGGTACCGGTACGGATCTTCTCGTGGCCGCCCGCGGTGATGCCGGGCACGATGCGCACCATCACCTTCTGGTGGCCGTCCGAGCCGACGGCGGCGGCGAGCCGGGCGATCTCGGAGGGGCTGTCGATGACGATGCGGCCTACGCCCAGGCGCAGCGCGGCCTCGATGTCGTGCGGGGACTTGGCGTTGCCGTGCAGCACGATCTTCTCGGCCGGGAACCCGGCGGTGACGGCGAGTTCCAGCTCACCGGCCGAGCAGACGTCGAGCCCGAGGCCCTCGTCGCCGACCCAGTGGACCATGGCCCGCGACAGGAACGCCTTGGCCGCGTAGAGGACTTCGGCGTCGGGGAAGGCCGCGAGGTAGGTGCGGCAGCGGTCGCGGACCTCGGCCTCGTCGAGCACGTAGGCGGGCGTGTGGAACCGTTCGGCGATCTCGGCGAGCGGGACCCCGCCGACGGCGAGGTCGCCGGAGGGCAGCCGTGCGGTGGAGGCCGGCCACACCGACAGGTCGTCCGTCGCGGGCGGGGCGGGAGCATGCGGGTGCGTGAGGGTCATGGTGTACGTACTCCCTTGGTCAGTGGATCCACAGGGCGAGGGCGTCCGCGACGGCGGCGACGCCGGTCACGCGGGCGACGCCTGTCGCCTGTTCCTGCCATCGGTCCGTGGCCGCGTCGCCGCGCGTGCGGGCGGGCGCGGCGGCGACCGGGGCGGAGAAGGTGGGGTCGACCGTGACGCCGGTGACGCCGAGGGGCTCGGTGAGGGCGCGCAGCGCGTGGTCACCGAGCCTGATCCACTGCTGGTCCCCGCCCAGCGTCGCGACCAGTCGTTCGTGGCTGGTGAATCCGACGGCGGTGCGGGCGCCGAGCGGGGTGCGGAACATGCGGGCGGTACATCCCGTGGGTCCCGGCCGGACGGGTACGTAGAGCGGCCCGGCCGGGACGCGTTCGGAAGGTTCCGGGTCTTCACCGCACAACTGCTCGTGCATGGGACTCCCCCTAGAGAATCCTCGAAGCGGACAGGAGCGCCCTGACCGAGACCGGAGGTCCGGGGGCGTGACACAGACGCTATGCCCGAGGTGGCGGGCGGTCCGACGCTTCATGACGCGACGCTGACGGTGCGGGCCCGCGCGCTGACGGAACCCTGACGGCGGGCTGCTGGGCGCCGGTGCGCCCGCCTTCGGGCCCTGCCGTCATGACGCCGTCAGGATTGCTCCGCCGTACGTCAGGAGGGCGCCAACGACGGTACGAGCACGGTGCGTTGCCCTGTCCCATGGGAAGGCAGGAAGCGGAGCCCGGCAAGGAGCGAGGCCGTCGTGGAACAAGGCAGAGTGGATCGTCCGCCGCGTGTCGTGGCGGGTGTCAGCGGCAGCCTGGGCAGCCTCACCGCCCTGCACCGCGCGGTGGCCGAGGCGCGGACCACCGGGGCCGAGGTGTGGGCCGTGCTGGCCTGGTGCCCGCCCGGGGGCGAGCTCGGGCACCGCGGTACGCCCTCCGCCACGGTCCTCGGCGCGTGCAGACGGGCCGCGGGCGAGCAGCTCCTGCTGGCCCTCGACGCGGCGTTCGGTCCTGCCGTGCCCGGTGTGGCGCTGAAGGGGATCGTCGTGCGGGGCACCCCGGGCGCCGCGCTGGTGGAGGCGGCCGCGGGACCGGACGACCTCCTGGTGCTCGGGGCCGGTGCCCGCGGCCGGCTGCGCCGCGCGCTGCACCCCTCGGTCTCCCGCTACTGCCTGGCGCACGCGGCCTGCCCGGTGCTGGCCGTACCGCCCTCGCCCCTCCAGCACGCACTCGACTCGGCACATCGTCGGGTGCCCTGGCGGACGCCGGTCGACATCAGGGAGCTCACGGACCGCGGGACGACCTGACGGATCGGCGGGCCGCCCGCGCGGCGGACCTCCGCCCCCCGGTGCTCACCTGCGCCGCTCGCTCCCGGTCGCGAACAGTTCCGCCTCCACCTGGTCGAGCGCCAGCCGAACCGCCCCCTGGGCCGCCGCTTCGTCGCCGAGTCGCGAGGCGACCACCGTCACGGGGAACAGGCACAGTTCGGCAAGGCGTGACCGCAGAGGCGCCAGGAGGAGTTCACCGGCGCGCGACAGCCCCCCGCCGATCACGACGGCCTCGGGGTCGACGGAGAGGACCACGGCCGCGATGCCCTGGACGAGGTCCGCCGCGAAGTCGTCGAGCGCCTGGACGGCGGCGGGCTCGTCGTCGCGCACGGCGTCGAAAAGGGCCTCCGGCGTGCCCCAGCGCTCCAGTAGGCGCTGGTGGGCGGTGTGCCAACCGGATCCGGGCAGCACCCCGATCTCACCGGCCGCGCCGTGGCGGCCGTGCAGCACGGTGCCGCCGAGCAGGATGCCCGCGGAGATGCGGCGGCCGACGTGGACGTAGACGACGTCCTCGGCGTCGGTGGCGCCGCCGCGCCACCGCTCGCCCAGGGCCGCCAACTTGGAGTCGTTGCCCGCGACGACGGGCGCCGCGTAGGCGTCGCCGAACGCGGCGGCGAGGTCGGTGCCCGACCAGCCGGGCAGCAGCGAGCTCAC
>NZ_JAAGMG010001201.1 GCF_010548525.1 Streptomyces sp. SID14478 | reverse complement strand
CCGGGCGGCCCCGGTTACCCCGGTGCGCTGCCCAGGGCGACGGACGACGGCGGGTCCGTGCTGTTCTGCCTGCGCGACCGCGGCTGCACCCACCTGTACGCCGTGGACGCCGACGGCGCGGGCGCGGCCCGGGTGGCGGCCGGCGGCGCGGGCCGTGTCGTCTCCGGCCTGTCCGCCGTCGGCGACACCGCCGCGATCGTCGTGTCCACCCCCACCTCGTACGGCGAGGTCGTCACCGTCGACCTGGCCACCGGACGCGAGGAGGTGCACACCGGGCACGGCGCGGGCCTGGGCGACGTGGAACTCTTCACGCCGCAGGAACGGGAGTTCACCGTCCACGACGGCACCACGGTGCACGGCTGGCTGCTGCGCGACCCGGCCGCCGAGGGCGCCGGACCGCTCCTGCTCGACGTGCACGGCGGCCCGCACAACGCCTGGAACGGCACGGCCGACCCGGTGCACCTGTACCACCAGGAGCTCGTCGCTCGCGGCTGGTCGGTGCTGCTGCTCAATCCACGCGGCAGCGACGGCTACGGCGAGGCGTTCTTCACCGCCGCCCTCGGCGGCTGGGGCGCGGCGGACGCGCAGGACCTCCTCGAACCGCTGGACGTGCTCGTCGCCGAGGGGATCGCCGACCCGCGGCGCCTCGCGCTGGCCGGCTACAGCTACGGCGGCTACATGACCTGCTACCTCACCGGCCGCGACGACCGGTTCGCCGCCGCTGTCGCCGGGGGAGTGGTCAGCGATCTGACGAGCATGACCGGCACCAGCGACGAGGCCCGCATGCTGGGCGTCGCCGAACTGGGCGGGCCGCCCTGGCAGGAGCGGGCCCGGTACGCCGAACTCTCCCCGTACTCCCAGGTGCAGGGCGTGCGCACACCGACGCTGGTGGTGCACGGCGGCGCCGACGAACGCTGCCCCGTCGGGCAGGCCGAGCAGTGGTTCACCGCGCTGCGCGAGCGGGGGGTGCCCACCGAGCTGGTGCTCTACCCGGGCGGCTCGCACCTGTTCCTGCTGGACGGAGCGCCCTCGCACCGCGTCGACCTGAACCGTCGCGTCGTGGACTGGGTGGAGCGGCACGCCGCGGGGCGCAGGCCCCGGCCGGACCTCGCGCACTGGCAGCGGCGGCTGGCCGAACTGGCAGCCCGGCACCGGGTGCCCGGCGCGGTCCTCGGCATCCGGCGCGGCGCCGACGTCGTCGAGGCCGCGTACGGGGTGCTCAACAAGGACACCGGCGTGGCGACGACCACCGACTCGCTCTTCCAGATCGGCTCGATCACCAAGGTGTGGACGGCGACGATGGTCATGCAACTCGTCGACGAGGGACGCCTCGACCTGGACGCGCCGCTGACCGACGTCCTGCCCGGACTGCGGCTGTCCGACCCGGCGACCACCCAGAAGGTGACCATGCGTCACCTGCTCACCCACACCAGCGGCATCGACGGCGACGTGTTCACCGATACCGGGCGCGGCGACGACTGCCTGGAGAAGTACGTCGAGCAGCTCGACGGGGCCGCGCAGAACCATCCGCTCGGAGCGACGTTCTCGTACTGCAACTCCGGTTACGTGCTGGCCGGCCGCGTCATCGAGCAGCTCACCGGCATGACCTGGGACCGCGCCCTGCGGGAGCGGCTGTGCGCCCCGCTGGGCCTCGCCCACACGGTCACGCTGCCGGAGGAGGCGCTGCGTTTTCGCACCGCGATAGGACACGCGGCCGAGGGGGAGGAGGATCCGAGGCCGGCCCCCGTCTGGGGACTGAACCGCTCGGCCGGACCCGCGGGCCTGATCACCGCCACGGCCGCCGACGTGCTGGCCTTCGCGCGCATGCACCTGGCCGCGGGCGCCGCACCGGACGGCAGCCGGGTGCTCTCCCCGGAGGCGGCCCGCGTGATGACGGAACAGCAGGTGGCACTGCCGGACCCGCACACGCTGGGGGACTCCTGGGGGCTCGGCTGGATCCGCTTCGACGTCGGCGGCCGCCGGCTCATCGGCCACGACGGCAACACCATCGGTCAGTCGGCGTTCCTGCGGATCCTGCCCGACGAGGACCTCGCCGTCACTCTCCTCACCAACGGCGGGGCCGCGCACGACCTGTACCTGGAACTGTTCCGGGAGATCTTCGCCGAGCTCGCGGACGTCGCGCTTCCGCAGCCGCTGGAGCCGCCCGTCGTACGGCCCGCGGTGGACGTGAGCCGCCACCTCGGCCGCTACGAGCGGGCCGGCGCCCGGATCGAGATCCTCGACGGGCCCGACGGGCCGCTGCTGCGGCACACCGCGACGGGCCCGCTCGCCGAGCTGGTGCCCCAAGCGGTGCAGGAGTTCGCGCTGGAGACCGTCTCCGAGGACCTCTACCTCCTGCGGCAGCCCGGCAGCCGCACCTGGACGCCCGTGACCTTCTACGCCCTGCCGACCGGCGAGCGTTATGTGCACTTCGGCGTCCGCGCCACCCCGAAGGCGGCCTGACGTGGCAGGGCCGCAGCGCAGTGCCCCGGACCCCCGCCTGGTGTCCGGGTTCGAGGCGGCGCTGCCCGCGATGCTCGACGACATCGAGCGGCTGGTGACCACCGAGTCGCCGTCGTCGGACCTGGCCGCTGTCGCACGCTGCGCCGAGGTGGTCGCCGCCCTGGGCACCGAACGCCTCGGTGCGGAGCCGGAGTTCCTCGTGCGGGACGGCGTGACGCATCTGCGCTGGCGGCTGGGCAGCGGCCCCCGGCGGGTCCTGCTCCTCGGCCACCACGACACGGTGTGGCCGTCCGGCACGCTCGCCACCCGCCCGTACGAGGTGCGCGACGGGGTGCTGCGCGGGCCCGGCTGCTACGACATGAAGACCGGCCTGGCCATGGCCTTCCACGCGCTGGCCGCACTCGACGACGTCGACGGCGTGACCCTGCTGGTCACTGGCGACGAAGAGCTGGGCTCCCCGTCCTCGCGGGAGCTGATCGAGTCGGAGGCCGCCGGCTGCGCGGCCGCGCTGGTGCTGGAAGGGGCCGCGGCCGGCGGGGCGCTGAAGACCGCACGCAAGGGCGTCTCCCGCTACGAGGTGCAGCTGCGCGGCCGGGCGGCCCACGCCGGGCTCGAACCGGAGCGCGGGGTGAACGCCGCCGTCGAGGCCGCGCACCAGATCCTCGCGGTGACCGCCCTCGCGAACCCGGCGGACGGCACCACCGTCACCCCCACCGTGCTGTCCGCCGGGACGACCACCAACACCGTGCCCGCGCAGGGCGGGTTCGCCGTGGACGTACGCGTGGCCGACGCCGCTGAGCAGAGCCGCGTGGACCGGGCGATCCGCGCACTGCGCCCCGTCCTGGACGGGGCCGGGATCGAGATCACGGGCGGCCCCAACCGCCCCCCGCTCCAGGCCACCGCCTCCACCGCGCTCTTCCACCGGGCCCGGGAACTGGC
>NZ_JAAGMG010001157.1 GCF_010548525.1 Streptomyces sp. SID14478 | reverse complement strand
GCGCAGGCACAGGCGGCGGCGGCGGGGCCCACCGGGCCGCGCCCGCCCGGCCGCGCTGGGACCAGGCCTACGCCATCATCTCGATCCCGCGCCTGGGCCTGCGGGCCCCCGTCGCGGAGGGTGTCAGCAAGGCGAACGTCCTCAACCACGGCTATGTCGGCCACTACCCGGGCACCGCCCAGCCGGGCGGCGGCGGGAACTTCGCGCTCGCCGGGCACCGCAACACCCACGGCGAACCGTTCCGGTACATCAACCGGCTGCGGCACGGCGACACCCTCACCGTCGAGACCAAGAGCGCCACCTACACGTATGTCGTCGACAAGGGCCTGTCCCAGACGTCCGCATCGGACGCGGGGGTGATCCGGCCCGTCCCGCGCAGTCGCGTCGTGCCGTCCGCCGGGTACGGCGAGCCGGGGTACTACATCACCCTCACCACCTGCACCCCCGAGTTCACCTCCAAGTACCGGCTGGTGGTGTGGGGGAAGCTGAGCCGGATGACGCCCCGATAGGCTCGTCGCCCGTGATCAGTCGACGGCCCCACCTGCTCTGGCTCCTCGTGCCCTTCGTGCTCTACATCGGCGCGCTCCCGTTCGTGAACCGCGTCGAACCCGTCGTGCTCGGGCTGCCGTTCCTGTTCCTGTGGCTGCTCGCCGCGACGCTCCTGACGCCCGTCGCGGTGTGGCTCACCTGGCGCGGCGACCAGCGGCTCAGGAAGGAGCGCCGGTCATGAGCGACGGAGCCGTGGCCAGCACGCTCTTCGGCGGCTTCATGGTCGTCACCCTCGCCCTCGGGCTGCTCGCCGTGCGCGGCAAGGGGAAGGGCGGCGGGCTGACCGAGTGGTCGGTGGGCGGACGTTCGCTCGGGACCGTGTTCATCTGGGTGCTGATGGCGGGGGAGGGGTACACCAGCTTCAGCTATCTCGGCGCCGCCGGGTGGGGGTACAACTACGGCGCGCCCGTCCTCTACGTCGTCGCCTACATGTCGTGCGGATACGCCGTCGGCTACGTCGTCGGGCCGATGCTCTGGGCGTACGCCCGCAAGCACGGACTGGTCAGCATCACGGACATGGTCGCCCACCGGTACCAGAAGCCGTGGCTCGGCGCCGCCGTCGCGGTCCTCGTCACCGTCTTCCTGCTGCCCTACATCCAGCTGCAGATCACGGGGATGGGCGTCGTCGTCTCGACGATGTCGTACGGCGCGATCAGCCTCGACTGGGCCTACTTCATCGGCTTCGCCGTCACCACCGTCTTCGTGGTCGTGAGCGGGCTGCGCGGGAGCGCCTGGGTGTCCGTCCTGAAGGACCTCCTCGTCATCGTCACGCTCGCCTTCCTCGCCGTGTACGTGCCGCTGCACTACTTCGACGGGTACGGGGACTTCCTCGGGCGGCTCGTCGACGACAAGAGCGCCTGGCTGACGCTGCCGGGCAGCGGCGGATCGCCTTACGGGGAAGGGTGGTTCGCGACGACCACCTTCCTGAACGCCCTGACCGTCGTCATCTTTCCGACCACCGTCGCCGGGTACCTCGGCGCCCGGAGCGCGGACGGGCTGCGGCGCAACGCCATGTGGCTGCCCGCCTACAACGTGCTCCTGTTCGTCCCCATGCTGCTGGGCATGGCCGCGCTGTTCGTCGTGCCCGGACTGACCGGCGCCGACTCGAACCTGGCGCTCCTCAAGCTCGTCGTCGACTCGCTGCCGGCCTGGGCCGTGGGGATCATCGGGGTCGCGGCCGCGCTGTCGTCGATCGTGCCGATGGCCGTGTTCATGCTGGTCATCGGCACGATGTGGGGGAGCAGCGTGATGTCGCTCGTGCCGCAGTGGCGGGGGTCGTCACCCGCCGCGTCGCGGGCGCAGAAGGCCGGGTCGCAGGTCGTGGTCGTCGTCGCCGGGGCGGTCGCGCTCGTGCTGACGTACGCCGCGCCCAACACGCTCGTGCGGCTCTCCCTGATCTCGTACGAGGGGATGGCGCAGCTGGTACCGATGCTGCTGGTGGGGCTGTTGTGGCGGCGGTTGAGTCTGGTGGGGGCGCTGAGCGGGCTCGTCGTCGGGGTCGGGATCGTGTGCGGGCTCGTGTTCGGCGAGCACGATCCGGTGTTCGGGGTGAACGCCGGGATCGTCGCCCTCGCCGCGAACCTCGCCGTGACGCTGGTGGTGACGTACGCGTGCCCGGCGGACCGGGACGAGCGGGCGGACGAGGACGTGCTGGCCCGCGATCCGGTCGGCGCGGCCGGGTAGCCCTGCGGGCCGCGGCCGCTCCCGGGCCGCCGCAAGAGCGGCGGTCAGG
>NZ_JAAGMG010001120.1 GCF_010548525.1 Streptomyces sp. SID14478 | reverse complement strand
GCCGGGTCGACGCCGGGTCGGTGGAGGCGCTCGCCCAGCTCGACCTGGGGCTGCTCGTGGTGCCGCCGGAGCTGCGCGCCGTCGCGGCGGCCCGCCGGGTGGCGGGAGCGGTGGGGATGGTGCTGCGTGATCTGCGCGTGGTGACGGCGCCTCCACTGGGGGCGGGAGCGCTCGACGCGGAGGAGGTGGCGCGACTGCTGGGGCTGCCGCTGGTCGGTGAACTTCCCCTGGACAAGCGGGTGTTGATCGGCTCGCACGTGCGGACCGGATCGGGTTCCGGGCCGGGATCCGGATCGGGATCCGGAGTGGCTACCGGTTCGGGTTCGGGCTCGGTCCCGGCTTCGCGGGCGAGTGCGGGGCCGGGCGCCGGCGGGCCGCTGGGGCGGTTCTGCGCGGCGTTCTGGGAGCGGATGCCGGTGGGGCCCGAAGAGAGGGGCGACGCGTGAGCACGGGGGCGGGGATGCCGGTGGTGAAGGTGGTGGCGGGGATGCCGGTGGCATACGAGGTGGATGCGGGGGGTCTTTCATGAGTGCTGTGGTCGGGGCGCGGATGCTGGACGGCGTCCGGCAGTGGCTCGCGGAGAACGGGGCGGAGGCGACGCCCGCGCGCGTGGCCGAGGCGCTGCGGGCCCAGGGGCGGATCCTCGGGGACGCCGAAGTGCTGGGCGCCGCGGGCCAGTTGCGCTCGGAACTGGTGGGGGCCGGGCCACTGGAACCTCTGCTCGCGGATGCTTCGGTCACGGACGTACTGGTCTCGGCGCCGGAGCAGGTGTGGGTCGACCGGGGCGGGGGCCTGGAGTTGACCGGGGTGCGCTTCGAGGGCGCCGCGGCCGTCCGGCGATTGGCCCAGCGGCTCGCGGCAGTGGTGGGGCGCCGCCTCGACGACGCCCGCCCCTGGGTGGACGCCAGGCTGCCCGACGGGACGCGCCTGCACGCGGTGCTGCCGCCGATCGCGGTGGGCTGCACCTGTCTGTCGCTGCGGGTCCTGCGCCCGCGCGCCTTCACCGTGGAGGAGCTGGTGGCCGCGGGGACGGTGCCCCCGGGCGGCGACCGGGTGCTGCGCGCGCTGCTCGACGCCCGACTGTCGTACCTGATCAGCGGGGGTACGGGCAGTGGCAAGACGACACTGCTCAGCGCATTGCTCGGACTCGTTGGGCCGCAGGAGCGGATCGTGCTGGCCGAGGACTCCGCCGAGCTGCGACCCGACCACCCGCACGTGGTGCGCCTGGAGGCGCGGCCTGCCAATCAGGAGGGTGCCGGCGCCGTCGGCCTGGAGGACCTGGTGCGCCAGGCGCTGCGCATGCGGCCCGACCGGCTCGTGGTCGGTGAGGTGCGCGGGGCGGAGGTCGTCTCGATGCTGGCCGCGCTGAACACGGGGCACGACGGCGGCTGCGGGACGGTCCATGCCAACGCGGCGAGCGACGTCCCGGTGCGTCTGGAGGCGCTGGGTACGGCTGCCGGGCTCGACCGAGCGGCGCTGCACAGCCAGTTGGCGGCGGCGGTGTCCGTGGTGCTGCATCTCGTACGGGACCGGGGTGGGCGGCGTCGGATCGCCCAGGTGCATGTGCTGGAGCGGGATGCGGCGGGGTGGGTGCGGGCTGTCCCGGCTCTGGAGTGGGGCGAGCGGGGGTTCGTGCCGGGGGAGGGGTGGGCGCGGCTCGGAGGGTTGCTGGGGGTGCGGTTGCCATGAGGGACGGGACATTGACGGCAGCGGTGCTCGGGGCGCTGGGAGTGCTGATCGTGCTCTGGTCCGCCGGGGCGCCGGACGGCGAAGTGCGTCGGGCCCGGGCGGTGTTGGGCGTGCTGCCCGGTGATCAGGCGGCGCCGGTGGGTTGGCGAGGAGTCGTCGAGCGCTGGTGGCGGTACGGGCGGGCGCGGCCGGAATGGGGTTGCGCGGCAGGCGGGTTGGCGGTCGGGCTCCTCGGGGCGTCGGTGCTGCCGCTCGTGCTCGGGGTCTGTGCCGTGCCCGGCGTGGCGCGGGTGCGCCGGGACCGGGAGGCGCGCCGGGCCCGGGAGCGTCGGG
>NZ_JAAGMG010001082.1 GCF_010548525.1 Streptomyces sp. SID14478 | reverse complement strand
TGCTCGACCACCCGCATCACCGCCACCGTCCACGCCGTCGTAGTCCTGCATCAGGCCAGCTCAGCAGCAGGATGAAAAGGGTTCAGTGCAGGCGGGCGAACGCGCGCCCCACGACCCAGCTGCTTCCATTACTCGAAGGGATTCCGCCGATACGGGGCAAGCACGGCCGGCCCTGGCGCCGCCCAGAAATTAGTGGGAGCCCCGTGGCCGCCCACCGCGCAGACTTCGCGTGGTCGGCCGGGCCCGCCCTAGCACTTCTTGCCCTTCTTCATCCTGCGTGTCCGCCAGACTCCGATCGATCCGGAGATGAGCGTGATGACAACCAGCATGATTGCACCGACGGGCCAAAACGGCGTCCGGTCGTCCGCAGCCAAGTACAGGTGTTCCACAGCCTGACCCCTTATGCCAGTCATGGCCAGGCACCGTCAGCCGTAGCCTCTCCTGGCCGGTTACCCGCGTCTGGCTGCTGCACGTCCCGGGGGACACTGCCACGTCGCCTCGTAATGGTGTGTGCGCCCGCTCCGCCCTGTTCACCCACGCCCGAGGAATGCGGAGCGCCACAGTCCGCTACCAGACGCCAACTGAGCCCTCTCCAACCTCATTCTGGGCTGGCCAGATGGAGGCTGAGGACGGCATGGACGAGGCTCGTGATCCGGGTCGTCGAGCAGCGCGTTGTGCGCAGGAGCTGCCAGGCTCGAGGGTTGCGATGGATTGCTCGACCAGTGCCCGCGCTCCATCCGTCTGTCAGGCCGACTGCCCAGCCAACATGCGAGGTTGACAAGGACTCACTACGCCAACGGCGCCTGACCTCAACTTCACTGTGGAGAACCGGGCTACCTCCTCCGATGATTTTCGGTCACAGGAGTGGTCCAACTTCCGAAACGATTCTGAGGAGTGATCCGAGTGGACCTGTACAGCATCATGTGCGTGAGCGACCGGACCAAGGCAGTGAAGTGGTTCGAGGCGTTCTTCGGGCGCCCAGCGGACGAGATCATCGGTGAGGAGTACCTGTGGCAGGCCGGGGAGAACGCGTGGGTCGTCGTTGACGATCGCGACGTGCGCGCTGAGCGAGTAGGCGGAGCCATGATCACGCTGGGCGTGCACGACCTCGACGACATCCTGGCCCGACTCGCCGCACACGGGATCGACCACGAACCGGTCGAGACCTACAGCAACGGCGTCCGCCACGTCGTCGTGCTGGATCCCGACGGGAACAGCCTCTCGCTCGCCGAGGTACCCACCCAGTGAACCTCTCACCCTGCACGGCGCTGGGTCACACTGCATCTGACCTGCCCGAATTGAGGTTGGCAAACGCTCAGTGACCGGGCAGCCGTCGGCAGGGCCGAACTGCGTTCAGGTGGCCTGAGTGAAGATCATGAAGGCAACAACCGCCAGAAAGACCACTCCTACTATGCGGGTCATGGTGTACCCGGCTGTAGTGGGTTCCGTGGCGTCGTAGTCCTTCACGAAGGGACGCTGAAAGGGCCGGTTCGCTCTCCACAGCAGTTGCGGTCTGTGGACCAGACCCATGACGGCAAAGACGCACAGCAGTACGTAAACCATGGTTCCTCCTGTTCGGATACACACCCGCCCAGAACCCCTTACCCCGTCGCGGCGTCCGTACCGACTGAATCGCATCTGAAGTGCCAGAGCCGATGCCGACCGAGAAGTGGAAGACGCGCTTCAAATCACTGATGAGCGTGTCGAGTTGAGCGACTTGGCTTGGGCTCCGAATAGCGCTCTTGCGAGGCGGGACTGTGTTTCCGCAGCACGCCGACCGGTTCCGCCGAGCTCAGGCCATGGCCGCGCCCGAGAGGCAGGACGATGCCCGGCGGGGAAGGGGCGGCTGCCGGCGCCGCGTCTGGCATGCACATTCAGCCTGTAAGTTGAGGCATCGTGATCAGCGGTAGTGAGCAGAAGGTCGTCGCCGAGGGCACGTGCTGAACGAGCGGCTGGGCGGCGGCGGCATGGGTACGGTGTGGAGTGCCTGGGACCCATTGCTCCAGCGATCGGTGGCCATCTCGGAATCGCCGCGCTGTCCGGAGAGGCACACCGCGACCGGCTGGGTCATGGTTCGCTCGAGTACATGGCACCCGAGAGAGCGCGCGTCCCGCCCGCCGGCCCAGCCAGCGACTTCTTCTTCCTGGGCGTCACGTTGTGCGCGCTGGCGACGGGCGCCGCGCCCTTCGCCTAATGAAGGCGCCCCCGAACCACAGCTCGATGTCGGATTGCCGCCAGCCTGATCCGTTGCGGTAGAGCACGCTGACGGCATGACAGTCCCTTCTTCCTCCGACTCGGTAACCGTCCTTAGCGGCATGTATGCAGCTGAGGCTGAGTACTTGGCATCTGGAGGCCCGGGCGCGGCCTCGTTCTGCCTGCTTGCTCCGTTCTTCGCGCCTGATGTCGTGCTGCATCAAGCCGACGCGCTGCCCTATGGCGGAACCTGGCGCGGGCATCAGGGCATGGAAGAGTTTTTCCTCGCGATGAGTCAGGTGTGGGAGTCGTTCGACATGGTCGAGCAGGACTTCCTCGCTACTGGCGAGACCGCGGTGGTACTCACTCAGGTCCGTGCTCGAGCTCGTTCCACCGGCCGCGAACTCTCGTTCCTGATCTTGCAGACGATCAGGATCAAGGATGAGAAGATCGTTGAAGTCCGGCCCTTCTACTGGGACACCGAGGCGATCGCCAGTGCCTGTGCGGCGGTGGCTGCGTCCGAGCGCAGGAGCCTGTGAGGGTCCTGGTCCCAGCCACTCGTTGATGGCTGTCAACAGGGCGAGCGCCTCGAAGGGGACGTCCGGATTCCCTTACTGATGGTTTCAGAATGAGGTGCGGAGTCGTCTCAGGCAGATGATGCTGCAAGCGAGTTGGAGGAGGCCCAGGTGTAGGTCTGCGCGTGTCTCATAGCGGATCCGCAGGCGTTTGAACTGGTGGAGCCAGGCGAATGTGCGCTCCACGACCCAGCGGGTCTTTCCCAGGCCCGAGCCGTGCGTGGTGCCTCTTCGGGCGAACTTGGGTGTGATGCCGCGAGACCGCAGAAGGCGGCGGTACTTGTCGTAGTCGTAACCCCGGTCGGCGAACAGCCGGTCCGGCCGGTGCCTGGGCCGCCCGCGGATACCGCGGATGCGGGGTATCGCATCGAGCAGGGGCACCAGCTGCGTGACATCGTGGCGGTTCCCGCT
The DNA here is from genome assembly GCF_010548525.1 of Streptomyces sp. SID14478. Classification (GTDB taxonomy): domain Bacteria; phylum Actinomycetota; class Actinomycetes; order Streptomycetales; family Streptomycetaceae; genus Streptomyces. The sequence goes on along the minus strand of NZ_JAAGMG010001082.1, from coordinate 516 downwards.
GGTCAGCGAGACGGCTAGCGGGGTGCCGTGCCGGTCGACGATCAAGTGGTGCTTGCTGCCGGGCCGGGCCCGGTCGACCGGCGAAGGTCCGGTGTGAGCCCCCCTTTCAGCGCCCTCACGTGCGAGCCGTCGATCGCTGCATCGTCCATGTCCAACAGACCTGCAGCCCGCAGCTCGGCCAGCAGCACCGCGTGCAGCTGCGGCCAGACGCCGGCCTCGGTCCAGTCCCGCAGGCGCCGCCAGGCCGTCACGCCACTGCAGCCGACCTGTTCAGCGGGAACATCCCGCCAGCTCACGCTCTTGCACAGCACATAGACAATGCCTCTCAGCGCAGCCCGGTCATCCGCCGGCAACCGCCCGGGATACCGACGCCGCCGAGGCGGACGAGCAGGTAAGAGCGGCGCCACACGTTCCCACAGGTCATCAGGCACCAGTTCAACAGTCACCCAACCAATCCTGCCGACACAACACCCAACTACCAAGCCCCACAACAAAAGTCATTCTGAAACGGTCAGT
>NZ_JAAGMG010001043.1 GCF_010548525.1 Streptomyces sp. SID14478 | reverse complement strand
CGGGTCGAGCGCGTCGACCCGGTACCCGTGCGCGACGAGCCGGCGCGCGAAGCGACCCGTGCCGCAGCCGACGTCGAGCGCGGTGCGCCCGCCCGCGGGCAGCCGGCTCAGCAGGAGCCGGTGGTAGTGGTCGTTGTGGTCGAAGGGCATGGGGGAGCACCCTGGCAGGCCGGTGGTGAGCGCCGCGTAAATCGCCCCGGAGAATCTCCCGAAGAAAATCCGGCGGCCGTGTCGATCCGGACGTCTCCCGTTCGACGCAGGGGTGAGAGGCCGGGAACGCACGGCCGGCCCCGCACCCGAGAACGCAGGAGACGATCATGCCCCGCTACCTGACGATGGTCCGCATCGACGAGAACGACGCCCCCGCGGAGGGCCCCAGCGAGGGGCTGATGCAGCGCATGGGCGCGCTCATCGACGAGATGACCAAGGCCGGCGTCCTGCTCGACACGGCGGGCCTCACCCCGTCCTCGCAGGGCAAGCGCGTGCACTACGAGAAGGGCGAGATCACCGTCACCGACGGCCCCTTCACCGAGTCCAAGGAGGTCATCGGCGGCTACGCGATCATCCAGGCGAAGGACGAGGCCGAGGTCCTGGAGTGGACCAAGCGGTTCCTCAAGGTCCACGAGGACCACTGGACCGTCACGTCCGAGGTCCGGGAGATCGCCGAGGGCTGAGACGGGCCGCGGACCTTGGCGCCCGGCCGTCCGCGGTGTCTGATGGTGGGCTGTGACCGAGCGACAGCCCACAGCCCACCCGGACGACGGCGCGGCCCGCGCCGTCGAGACCGTCTTCCGCATGGAGGCGCCGCGCATCATCGCGGCCGTCACCCGCGTCGTACGCGACGTCGGCATAGCGGAGGAACTGGCGCAGGACGCGCTGGTCGCCGCCCTGGAGCAGTGGCCGGCGGCCGGCGTCCCCGACAACCCGGGCGCCTGGCTCACCGCCGTCGCCCGGCGCCGCGCCGTCGACCTGGTGCGCCGTCGCGAGAACTACGCGCACAAGCTCCAGGAGGTCGGCCGGGCGACGGAGTTCGCGTACGAGGACCAGGTCGCCGCCGACCCGGACGACATCGACGACGACCTGCTGCGCCTGGTCTTCATGAGCTGCCACCCGGTGCTGTCCGCCGAGTCCCGCGTCGCGCTCACCCTGCGGCTGTTCGGCGGCCTGACCACCGCGGAGATCGCCCGCGCGGTCCTGGCCCCCGAGGCGACGGTCGCCCAGCGCATCGTCCGTGCCAAGCGCACTCTCGCCACGAAGAACGTCGCCTTCGAGGTGCCCCACGGCCCCGACCGCGAGGCCCGCCTCGGCTCGGTCCTCGGGGTCATCTACCTGATCTTCAACGAGGGGTACGCGGCCACGGCGGGCGACGACCACCTCCGCCCGGGCCTGTGCGAGGACGCCCTGCGCCTCGCCCGCGTCCTGCAGTCGCTGATGCCGAAGGAACCCGAGGTGCACGGCCTGGCGGCGCTGATCGAGCTCCAGTCCTCCCGCGCGGCCGCCCGCACCGCGGCCGACGGGACGCCGGTCCTGCTCAAGGACCAGAACCGGACGCGCTGGAACCAACTGCTGATCCGGCGCGGATTCGCCGCGCTCGGCAGGTCGGAGGCCGTGGCGCCGGGCCCGCCCGGGGCCTACGCCCTGCAGGCCGCGATCGCCGCCTGCCACGCCCGGGCCCACACCTACGAGGACACCAACTGGGCCCAGATCGCGACCCTTTACGCCCTGCTGGCGGCGCGCTCCCCGTCGCCGGTGGTGGAGCTGAACCGGGCGGTGGCGGTGTCGATGGCGGACGGACCGGAGGCGGGCCTGGCGCTCGTGGACGCCCTCGCCGACGAACCGGCGCTGCGCGACTACCACTTGCTGCCGAGCGTGCGGGGGGACCTGCTGGAGCGGCTGGGACGGCCGGCGCAGGCGCGGGCGGAGTTCGCGCGGGCGGCGTCCCTCACCCGCAACGAACGGGAGCGGGAGTTCCTGCTGCGCAGGTCCCGCCCCGGGGGAGAGTGAGGAGCGAGGCCCGGGGCGGCGCCCCGCGGCCTCAGCGCACGGCCTGGCCGAGCAGCATCGTGGGGGCTCCCGCGACGCGGGTCAGGAACACCGTCACCGCCCGTTTCCCGAAGGGCTTCGGCATGGCCTTGCGCCGCAGCTCCTCGGGCTCGACGGCGGACCCCCGCTTCTTCACGGTCAGCACCCCGACCTCCCGCTCCCGCAGCAGCGCCTTCAACTTCTTCACGTTGAAGGGGAGTTGGTCGGTGATCTCGTACGCGGCGGCGTACGCGGTCGCGTGCAGCTCGTCCCCCGTCACGTACGCGATGGTCTCGTCGATCAGCCCGCCGCCGACCTCCTCGGCCACCTCGGCGACCAGGTGCGCCCGGATGACGGCGCCGTCCGGCTCGTACACGTACCGCCCCACGGGGCGCACTTCGGGGTCGGGAAGTCCTCGCCCGGCCAGCGTCCGGGCACCGGGAAGCAGTGTGGCCCGCCGCGTGCCGGGCTGTGTGCCGAACCACAGCACGGCCTCCTTCACGTCCCCGGAGTCGGAGATCCACTCGGCGTCGGCCTGCTCCGGGATCGCCTCGTGCGGGATGCCGGGCGCGATCTTCAGCGCGGCGCGGGGTGCCCGCAGCGCGGCGGACACGGCCCAGGACAGCGGAGGGGAGTAGGCCTCGGGGTCGAAGATCCGCCCGCGCTTGTCCGAGCGCCGGGCCGGGTCCACGAACACGGCGTCGTACCCGGACGTGTCCACCTCCGTCACGTCCGCCTCCCGTACGTCGATGAGCCCGGCGAGCCCGAGCGCCTCGGCGTTGGCCCGCGCCACGGCGCACGTCGCCGGGTCCCGGTCGACGGCGAGCACGGAGATCCCGGCGCGGGCCAGCGCGATCGCGTCGCCGCCGATGCCGCAGCACAGGTCGGCGACGGACCGGACGCCGAGCGCCTCGAAGGACTCGGCCCGGTGCACGGCGACGCTCGTCCGGGTCGCCTGCTCGACCCCGTGCGCCGTGAAGTACATGCGGGACGCGTCCTCGGGGCCGAACTTCGCCACCGCCCGCTGTCGCAGGCGCGCCTGCGCGAGCGCCGCCGAGACCAGCTCCGCCGGGTGCTCGCGGCGCAGCCGGGTGGCGAGCGCGAGCTCCTGGGCCGGGTCGTGGTCGCGCAGTACGTCGAGCAGGGCCTGGCCGGCCGGGCTGAGCAGGGCGGAGAAGTCGTTCACCGCATCATTGTGGGCCAGTCGGAGGACGGTGCGCGCCCGGCCGCGGTGTCGGCCCGTGATCAGGCCCTTGAGCTGCAAGGATCCGGCGCCATGCAACTAGTACGACAAAACGAAGAAACCGCCGTAGAGGTGACCCGTGCCAGACCCGGCCGGCGGGCCGCGCTGCGC
>NZ_JAAGMG010001003.1 GCF_010548525.1 Streptomyces sp. SID14478 | reverse complement strand
GACGAGCCGGGCGCCGTCCGGGACGCCGAGCTCGCGGCGGGCCGCCCCGCGCAACGCGTCCCTGTCGAGGTCGGCAAGGGCCGCGGCGATCGGCATCCCGGTGGTGAACGCCCGTGTCCCGCCGGGCAGATGGGCCCGGCTGCGGTCGAAGGCGACGGCGATGTGCGGGGTGAGGCGGGCGGCGAAGCGGTTGGCGCGGCCGGGCACCGCGTTGGACTCGTGGATGAGGCTCGGCAGTCCGGCCATCCGGGCACCGACGATCACGGGCGCGCTCGGGTAGCCGCCCATGCCGACGGCGACCTGGGCGCCCTGCTCGCGCAGGATGGCCCGGCACTGGGCGCCGGACTTCATCAGGGCTCCCATACAGCGGGCCGCGGCGGGCCCCAGGAAGAGGGGCCCGAAGGGCCTTCCCTGGAAGGGTGGTGGCGGGAGACGGGTGGGCGGGTCGAAGGGGATCATGTCGACGGTGTGCAGCCGGTATCCGGCGTCCGGTATGAGCCGGGTCTCCAGGCCGCGTTCGGTGCCGACGAAGGAGATCGTCGCGCCCGGGACGGCCCGGCGCAGCGCGTCGGCGAGGGCGAGCCCCGGGTAGATGTGCCCGCCGGTGCCGCCCGCGCCGATGACGACGGACAGGGGTGTTCGCAGGTCGCTTCGCATGAGAAGGGAGCGTCGCGGGCCGCTCTAAGAGGGTTTTAAGAGCCCGGTTTGGCACCTTTGTGCCATGACAACAGCGAGCGCACGCGGTGAGGCCCGGATCCTGGTCGTGGACGACGACCCCGAGGTCCGCTCGGCCGTCGAGGACGCGCTGACCGTGGAGGGCTACCGGGTGGCGTCCGCGCCGGACGGCCAGCGGGCGCTGACCGCGCTCGCGCGCTGGGAGCCGGACGCGGTCGTCCTCGACGTGATGATGCCGGTCCTGGACGGGCTCGCGGTGTGCCGCCAGATGCGTGCCATAGGGGATCGCACGCCCGTCCTGGTGCTGACCGCCCTGGACTCGGTGAGCGAGCGCGTGGACGGCCTGGACGCGGGCGCCGACGACTACCTGGTGAAGCCGTTCGCGCTGGACGAGCTGGCGGCGCGGGTGCGGGCCCTGCTGCGCCGCGCGGCTTCCGATCAGGAGCCGGACGGCTCCCCCGGCTCCCTCGTGTACGGCGACCTGGTCCTCGCCCCGGAGACCCGCACGGCCCGGCGCGGCGGCCGGACCATGGAGTTCAGCCGCACGGAGTTCGCGCTCCTGGAGGTCCTGGTGCGCAATGCCGGGCAGGTGCTGCCGCGCGAGACGATCCAGGAGTCGGTATGGGGGCGCGACTTCGGCCCCGACTCCAACTCCCTTGCCGTGTACGTGGGTTACCTGCGGCGCAAGCTGGAGAAGCCCGGGGAGCCGCGGCTGGTGCACACGGTCCACGGTGTCGGCTACCGGCTGGGCACGCCGTGAGCCGGCGCGGGGCCGGCCGGGCCACGGGGCTGCGGGCCCGGGTCAGGGACCGCACCCCGCTGCGCACCCGCCTGGCGCTGCTGGCCTGCGGCACGGTCGCGCTGATCACGGTGGCCGTGTGCGTGGCCGCGTACGCCGTGATCCGTTACGAGCTCGGGCATCAGCTCGATCTGCAGCTCACGCAGGCGGCGACCCTGGCCACCCAGCAGAACCGGGACGAGCCGCCCGGTGTGCTGTCCGGCGAGTGCCGCTTCCTGGCGTCCCCGGCCTGCGCCCAGCTGGCGCCCGTCGATCCGGCGGACGACCCGAAGGAGCCGTACCTGCTGCCGGTCACGGGCGCGACGCGCGCCGTGGCGGCCGGCACGCGCGCCCCGTTCTACACGAACCTCACGCTCCAGGGGCATCGGGTGCGGATGCTCACCACGCCGTACACGGGCGGGGGCCGGGGCAAGGCGCTGCAGGTGGCGCTGCGTTCGGACACGACGGCGAAGGGGCTGCGGCAGGCGACCGCAATGCTGGCGGCGATCAGCGCGGCCGGGATCGCGCTGGCGGCGGCGGGCGGGTACTGGGTGTCCCGCCGCGGCCTC
>NZ_JAAGMG010000964.1 GCF_010548525.1 Streptomyces sp. SID14478 | reverse complement strand
GTGGCGGCGGTGTGGGTGGCGGCCGCACTGTGGGTCGTGCGCGAGCGTCGCGCGCCGTGGCGCCTGGTGCTCGGCGTGCTGCTCGCCCCGGCGGGCGCGGCCGCGTACGTCCTGTGGGTCGGACACCGCACCGGCGGCGGGCTCCTCGGCTATCTCGACGTGCAGGGGCAGTGGGGCAACGGGTTCGACGGGGGCCTGTCGTTCGCGCGCTTCGTCGGCGACAAGTTCACGTCACCGCTGGGCGCGCTCGCCGGCCTCGGGCTGATCGTCGGGGTGGCGCTGGTGATCTGGCTCTACGTGGCCGGGGTGCGGCAGCGGCAGCCGGTGCCGCTGCTCGTCTACACCGGGATCGTCGTCGCGCTTGCCCTGTGCGCTTCGGGGTACTTCGGTTCGAAGCCGCGGCTGCTGTTGCCCGCGTTCCCGCTGCTGTTGCCGATCGCGGCGGCGGCCGCCCGGTGGCGGGCCGGCCGGGCATGGTGGCTGCTCGGCGGCCTCGCGCTGGTCTCGGCGGTCTACGGAGCGTTCTGGCTGAACGGATCCGGCCCACCGTGACCGCGGGCGACCGCTCCTGAGCGACCTTGATCGACTCGGCCGGATCCGATGAGCGGACGGAGAATTCCGTGCCAGCAACCGGTGAACGCATTCATAAGGGCGCTATAACAAGCCGCTGGAAACGATCATTGAATTCGCTCGGACTTCCGCCCCGGGTTACCAAAACTCCGGGAATAAATGGCGTTCTGAGATCAATCCCACATCACATCGTCATCACAAAGCCTCTGTTTCGTCCGAGTCCGCAGCGCGCCCGCTGTAGCGTCGATTGGGTGCGTACCGAACGAAACCTGACCCGCCGCCTCGCGCGGGTCTTCGCCCGGCTCGACCGCGAGCCCGAACGGCCGGCCAACCTGGACATCCCCAGGATGAGCCGGCACCGCGTCGTGCTCCTCGGCCTGACCCTGGCGTTCTACCTCGCCATCGTCGTGGCGGTCCTGGGCACGTCGTGGCTGGTCGCCTTCGACTGGCAGGTCATGTTCTTCCGGCCCTACCAGCAGTGGCCCGAGATCCACGCCTTCCTCGACTACTGGGTGGTCCTGGGCCAGCGCGGCCCGACCGCCGTCATGGTGATGGCGTGGCTGGGCTGGCGCTCGTGGCGCCAGCACACGCTGCGCCCGCTGCTGATGTTCGGCACCGCACTGCTCCTGCTCAACGTGACGGTGGGCGCCGCCAAGCTCGGCATGGGCCGCGCCGGCCCCCACTACGCCACCCTCATCGGCTCGAACGAGATGTGGCAGGGCGGCGACATATTCCCTTCGGGACACACCGCCAACGCGGTCGTGACCTGGGGCATCCTCGCCTACCTCGCCTCCACCCCGCGTGCGCGGCGCTGGCTGTCCGCGGTCTCCGCGGTGATCTCCCTGAGCGTCGGCCTGACCACCGTCTACCTCGGTACGCACTGGCTGAGCGACGTCCTCCTCGGCTGGGCCGCCGGTCTCCTGATCCTGCTCGCGCTGCCCTGGTTCGAGCCGCTGGTGGCCCGCGTCGAGGCCGTGGTCCTCTCGGTCCGCGCC
>NZ_JAAGMG010000924.1 GCF_010548525.1 Streptomyces sp. SID14478 | reverse complement strand
GGTGCGTGGTGGTGGGGCGTGGTGGCACGTGGACGGGCTACCGGGCCGCGCCGCCGGAGCGGCCCGGCCCGGCGGCCGTCGGCGCGGTCAGGCGGGGTCGAGCGCCGTGACCTCGAAGGCGTCCAGGGTGAATTCGGCGGTGCCGTCGTCGCCCACCTTGCGCAGCCCCACCCAGGCCTCGCCCTTGGCGGGGGCGGTGAACTCGTAGGACAGGGTGGTGGGTTCGGTCGCGACGGGCAGGGGCGCGCGTTCCTGTTCCGTCGCCTCCGGCGTGTCCGCCGCGGTGACCCAGGCGTACTGGCCGGCCAGCTCGCACTCGTACCGCAGGCGGACGCGGTAGCGCTTGCCGGGGGTGAAGCGGACGGTGTGCGGGACGGTGCGGTACACCAGGCCGGTGTTCTCGCCGCGCGACTTGAGGGACTGCGTGCCGTCGATGACGTCGTCGATCACCTTGCCGTTCCAGCCGCGCTGCGTGTAGGGCGCGTGCCGCTGGGCGATGTGGGTGCGCGGGTCGGTGACGCCGCCCGCGTCGCCCTTCACGAAGGGGCCCCAGCCCTGCGGCACGTGCTCGAAGTCCTCGAAGGCGAGGGCGCCCTGGGGCCTGGCGGGCCGCACTGCCCTGACGATGCGCACGTTGTCGAAGCGGACCCGCGCCTGCCCGGCGGCGGCGCGCAGGGCGAGGGTGACGGGGCCGCCGCCCTCGGGGACGGTGAAGTACGTGGTCATGCGCTGGAAGCGGGTGTCGTGCTTGCGGTCGGAGGCGACGGAGTTGTCCGCCGTCGAGGTGTCCGTCCAGTTGGTGGCGGTGACGCCGTCGGCGGTGCGGACGTCCAGGGACGCCGTGCGCCGCTCCCCCGCCGTGGCCCCGACCTCGACCTGCACGGACGCGGCGTAGGTGCCGGGGGCGAGGCGGGTCAGCCGCTGGGCGACGGTGGCGGCGGCGCCGGCCGCGACGACGAGTTCGTGGTCGCCGAGGTCGCTGAGTTCGACGGACGCGGGCCCGGAGACCGTCCAGCCCTTCAGGGACCCGGAGTGGAATCCGGGGTCGTGCAGCGGTGTGCCCTGTCCCCAGTCGGGGTCGCGGTCCAGGTCGGTGCGGCGCCGGTAGAGGACGTAGGGCTGGTCGGCGTCGGCCTGGAGCGTGACCTTGCCGCCGGCGACGGGCACGTGGGCGACGAAGACGCGGCCCTGGTCGGTGAGCCGGTACAGGGCGAGGCGTGACAGGCGGGCCCATCCGCGCGGCAGCTGCCAACTGGTGGAGCCGCCCTCGGGGTTGTAGTGGTACAGCTTCGCCGGGTCCGTGGCCTTGCGCGGTTCCCACGGCAGCAGGTAGGTGCCGCCGTCGTAGACGAGGCGGCCGTCGGTGGTGATGCGGCGGCTGCCGGTGGCGTCGCTGACGCTGGTGCGGGTGTCGCCGAAGAAGGAGATCTCGTGCTCGCCCCAGCTCTTGACGGGCTGCGCCTGGAGGTACTTGGCGGGCAGCGAGTGCGTCCAGATGAGCTGGTAGAAGGCGGCCCAGTCGGTCTTGCCGACCCAGCCCTCGAAGTTGCCCATGCGGGCGACGCCGAGGAGGGTGGGCCACTTGTCGGAGAAGACGTCCTTCTGGTGGTGCCGGATGAAGCGGATCAGCCGGGAGTTGATGCCGCGGGAGGTGTCGGGGCCGTAGTCGGTCTCGGTGGCCCAGTGCGACCACAGCGACGAGCGTTCGAAGCCGTGTCCCCACTCGGAGGTGACGTTCCAGCCCTGTTCGCGGAAGGTCCGCTGGAGGCGGTCGGAGGTCCAGCCCGATTCGCGGAACACGTCGATGTAGAGGGTGGTGAGGCCCCGGTCGGTGTCGCGGCGCAGGTCGGCGAAGCGCTTGATGATGTCGCCGGAGACGAGGTCGCGGCGCTGGTCGATGCGGTAGCTCTGGTCGAGCCAGTCCCACTGCGCGTCCGTCTTGTCGACGAGGGTCTCGGAGAAGGCGTGGGCGACGGGGTAGGACTCGGTGGCGTTGACGTGCACGCCGAAGTCGCTGTTCCACTTCTTGCCCTCGCGGAGCAGGGTGTTCAGGTCGTCGAGGCCGCCGGCGCGCGTGTTGTAGTTGCCCGCGTAGTCGGGGTGCGCGGAGTCGTGGCCCTCGGACTGGTAGCCCTTCAGGAGCGTGTACTGGCGCAGCCCGTCGGTGGCGAGGTGGATCCGCTTGACGCCGTCGAGGGTCGCGAGGAACGGGTTGGTGGCCTGCGAGGCGAAGTTGAAGGGGATGTGCGGGACGACCCGCAGGTGCTGCTCGTCGGCGCCGTGCGGGGTGACGGCGATGTCGCGGAAGGCGATCGCGGCGTCCTGCCAGTCGACGGTCCCGTCGCCGTTGCGGTCCCCGGTGATGATCACCGTGGCGTACGGGAGGGGTTCGGTGGCGTCGACCGGGGCGGTGGCGGCGCGGTGCGTCCACTGGCCGGGGGCGAGCCGGGCGGCGGTGAAGCCGTCGCCGCGGACGGTCTCGCGCCACAGGCGGCCGTTCTCCCAGCTGCTGGCGGAGTCCGGCTTGTCGTAGACGGTGTTGGTCTCGAAGGCGCCGCCGAGGGTGTCGTGGGCGACGACGGCGTAGGCGCACCCGGTGGGCGCCTGGGCGGGGCTGTCGGCCTTCGGCGTGACGAGGGTGTCGCCGCTCTTGGCCTTGTCGAGCTGCACCGTGGCGGCGAGCAGCGCGGCGCCGGGCTGGTCGCTGCGTACGGACAGCAGGGCGAGCCCGGGGATCTGGAGGGTGCCGACGCGCAGCGCGGCGGTGTCCGCGATCTTCGTGACGCGCCAGTCGACGCGGTGGCCCTCGACGGTGATCGTCACGTCGATGGTGGTGCCGCCGGTCAGGGTCAGCCGGTAGTCGGCGCGGGCGGCGCCGAGCTTCGCCGTCACCTTCGGGGTGTGGGCGACGCCGTCGACGAGGACGGTGGTGACCGGGTCGGGCTGGGCGTGCAGCACGGCGCCGCCGGAGCGGGCCGTGTAGGAGACGACGGCGGGGAAGGCGGTGGCGACGCGGACGTCGAGGTCGCGGGAGCGCAGGACGGCGGTGCCGGGGGCGTCCGCGGCGACGGCGCTGCCGCCGAGGCCGAGCGTCAGGCTCGCGCCGGTGGCGGCGCCGACGGCGACGACGGCCCTGCGGCTGG
>NZ_JAAGMG010000888.1 GCF_010548525.1 Streptomyces sp. SID14478 | reverse complement strand
GACCCGGGGTGCCGCGAGCCGCGCCGCGCGGGTGCTGCGCGTCGGCTTCGTGGCCAGCGCCGCCAACGAGCTCACCCAGCGGATCGTCGCCGAGTTCGCGCGCCGCCGCCCCGGCTGGAAGGTCGAGCTGACGCAGACGGCGTGGGACGACCCGACCGCGGGCCTGGCGGGCGGCACGGCCGACGCGGCGTTCATCCGCCTGCCCGTCCCCGGCGAGGAGGGCTTCGGCCTGGAGGTGCTGCTCACCGAACCCCGTTGGGTGGGGCTCCCGTTGGGGCACCGCCTGGCCGGGCACGACGTCGTCGACTTCGCCGACCTGCTCGACGAGCCGTACGTCGCCGCGCCCGCAGGCACCGGCCGCTGGCGCGACTACTGGCTCGCCCTCGACGAACGCGCGGGCCGCCCGGTCACCATCGGCGCCACCGCCCACAACCCCGACGAATGGCTCACCGCCATCGCCCACGGCCACGGCATCTCCCTCACCCCCGAGGCCACGGCCCGCTTCTACCAGCGCCCCGACGTCGTCTACCGCCCGGTCCGCGGGGTGAGCGAGAGCCAGGTCGCGGTGGCGTGGACGCCTCAACCATCCGATGTCGTACGGGACTTCGTGGCGGCGTGTGTCCAGCAAGCCCGAGGGGGTCTGCCCGCACGGAGCCCGGAGGAGTCCGAGGACCACGCGCCCGAAGGCCGATAGGGGCGGACGCTACCCGCTACCCGCTACCCGCCGACTACCCGTCCGCCAGCAACCGGGAGATCCGCTCCGGCGCGACGGGCCGCGAGTACCACCAACCCTGCCCGGTGTCGCACCCGATCCGGCGGAGCCGCTCCGCCTGCTCCGCCGTCTCCACGCACTCCGCCGTCACGGTGAGCCCGAGCCGGTGCGCCAGCTGCACCAGCGCCTCCACGATCATCGCGTCGGCCGGGTCCGCGGGCGCGGCCCCCGCCTCGATGCCCTGGAAACCCCGGACGAACGCCCCGTCCAGCTTCAGCACCGACACCGGGAGCCGGCTCAGGTACGCGAGGTTCGAGTACCCGGTGCCGAAGTCGTCGATGGCGATGCGCACGCCCATGTCGCTGAGCGCCTGAAGCGCCTGCAGCGGCCGCCCCGCCGACCCCATGACGGCGGACTCGGTGAGCTCCAACTGCAGCAACTCCGGGGCGAGTTCGGTCTCCGCGAGAATGCGTGCGACGTCGGACACCAGATCCGAGTCCCACACCTGGCGCACCGCCACGTTCACGCTGACGAACACGGGCGGCACCCCGGGGTGCTCCAGCTGCCAGCGGCGCGCCTGCGCACACGCGGTGCGCAGCACCCAGCGCCCCAACTGGACGATGGAGCCGTCCTCTTCGGCGATCCCGATGAACCGATTCGGCGTCAGCAGACCGAACTGCCGGTGCCGCCAGCGCACCAGCGCCTCGACCCCGCGCAGTCCGCCGTCGTCCAGCTGCACCAACGGCTGGTACTCCAGGGCGAATTCACCCCGCTCGATCGCGGGCCGCAGCTCGGACGACAGGGCCTGACGGGTCATCCGATGGGCGTTGCGCTCCGGCTCGAAGAGCGTCCAGCGCGCCTTGCCGTCGGCCTTGGCCCAGTACAACGTGGTGTCGGCTGCCTGCATCAGGCCGGTGGTCGTGGTCCCCGTCACCTGCCGCTCCACGACCCCGATCGAGGCCGACACGGACAGTCGCTGGCCGGACAGGTCGAACGGCTCCTGCAGCGCCCTGAGCACAGACTGCGCGAGCTCCGTCACCTGCTCGGTCCCGGTGGAGTCCTCGACGAGCAGCGCGAACTCGTCGCCGCCGAGCCGGGCCACCAGCGGGGCGCCGGCGGAGTGCCGGACCCGGCCCGCGCAGGCCGTGAGCCGCTCGGCGACGGCGGCGAGCAGCCGGTCGCCGACGTGGTGGCCGAGGGTGTCGTTGACCGCCTTGAACCCGTCGAGGTCGAGGTAGCACAGGCCCACCCGCCCGGTCGCGCCCGTGATCTCGTACGTCCCGGCCTCCAGGGCGGCGGCGAGCCGCTCGAAGAACAGGGCGCGGTTGGGCAGCCGGGTCACCGGGTCGTGCATCTGCAAGTGCCGCAGCCTGGCCTGGAGTTCGCGGTGCGCGGTGACGTCGCTGAGCGAGAGCAGCACGAGGTCCGCGTCCGGCACCGGCGACACCGTGATCCGCACCCACACCGAGTGGCCGGCGGCGTGCTTGATCCTGCGGGTGCGGCCGAGCCGCGCCTGCCGGCCGCGCAGCACCTCGCGGTACGCGTCCCAGGTGCGCGGGTCGGAGGAGAGGTCGAGCAGCTCGGCGGCGACCTGCCCGAGGAGCGGCTGCGCGTGCTCGCCGCGCAGCAGCGCGTACGCGGCGGCGTTGGCGCCGACGACGAGACCGTCGCGGTCGACCAGCAGCATGGGCTGGGGCGCGGCGAGGAACGCGGCCCCGTGCACCGCCTTCGGCGGCTGCTCGGGTGTGCGGCCACTCTCCGTGAGGATTTCGGGTCGCGGGGCGGGGGGCGCCGCCTCCGCCGCGGTCGTGGGCCCTTCGGGCTGTGCGCTCACCGCTCGCTCCCGCAGTGCGTCGTCTGGTTGCGTGGTCTGGTGCAGCCGGGTCCCGGCAGAAAGTGTGCCGATCATAGAGGCCGCTAGGAGGCCCTATCCAGCCTCGTGCCCGCGACAGCACGGTTCCAGACGGGCTGAGTGCGACTCGTCGGACCGATTCTGCCCACCCGCGGGCGAGCTTCTTCCGCTCCCCGATCACGTGTGACGTTCCGTGACCGGTCAGGGCGTCACCCCCTCACTCATCCGGGCCAGATAAACAGGGCAAAGCAGATCAAATACCCACACTCTGGGTGCGGTGTCTCAGATTCCCCTCCCGGAGGTCGACTTGCCGCGTCCGCAGCCACTCGGGGGAGTGGACAAGCCCCGCCTGCGTGCCACCGCGGCGGCGCTGACCGCTCTCGCCGCCCTGGCCGCCACAGGCCTGGTCGCGGGGCCCGCGGCCGCCGCCCCGTATCCGGGCCCCTGCGCCCTGGAGCGCACCGCGGCCCACCACTCCGAAGGCCTCGACACCTGGAACGCGTCCTACCCGCGCCCCAAGAAGACCCTCAACGCGGTGATGGTCTTCCTCTCCTTCCCGGACGCGCCGCCGCTGACCGACCCCTCGGAGCTGACGGCCGACTACTTCCCGGACACCAGCCGCTTCTTCGACCGGGCCTCGTACGGCAGGTTCTCGCTGGTGCCGCATCCGCAGCGCGAGTGGATCGAGATGCCGCACGACTCGACCTCGTACGAGATACGGCGCGACTGGGACGCGGCCCACCGCAGCGCCTACCTCCGCGACGCGCTGCGCGTCGCGGACCCGCACACGGACTTCAGCAAGTACGACGTCGTGTACTTCGTCGCCGATCCGGACGCGCCGGGCGTCGACTCGGACGCCACGAAGGTCGTGAACTTCGACAAGCCGATGCGGGCGGACGGCACCGACGTCCGGCGCATCGTCACGGTCTTCGAGCAGCACCCGCCGGACCACAACGTCCTCGCGCACGAGACCGGCCACGTCTTCGACCTGCCCGACCTCTACCACCGGCCCTCCGACGGCAAGGGCGACTGGGACACCTACGTCGGTGACTGGGACGTCATGGGCAGCCAGTTCGGGCTCGCGCCGGACTTCTTCGGCTGGCACAAGTGGAAGCTCGGCTGGCTGGATCCGCGGCAGGTGGCGTGCGTGACACGGACCGGCGCGACCCCGCTGACCCTGGAGCCGCTGAGCACGGCGCCGCACAGGGCCGGCGCCGCGTTCGGCACCGGCGACGGCACCAAGCTGGCGGTCGTGCGGACCGGGCCCTCCACGGCCATCGCCCTGGAGGCGCGGTCCGCCACCGGCAACGACAGCTCCACCTGCACCCAGGGCGTCCTCGCCTACCGGGTACGCAGCGACTCCTCGTCCGGCGGCGGCCCCGTCCAGGTCCTCGACGCCCACCCGGACACCGAGGCCTGCTACGGCGACTCGGTCTACCCGCCCCTGGCGGACGCGCCGATCGGCGTCGGGGAGAGCTTCACCGTGCCCGGCGAGAACGTCCGCATCGAGGTGTCGGACCGTACGGCGTCAGGCGCATGGACCCTCAAGGTGACCACCGGCTGACCCGGGGCGAGGCGCTTCGCGGACGGTGGCTAGGGCTTGTAGTAGGGGCCCCGTACGTACGGAGAGCCTCGCTTGTCTGTACGCCGCCGGGCACCCCAGCCCGGTCCCCGCGTCCACGAGGGACTCTCGCGCCGGTCGGGGGCGTGGGTGGCGAAGCCCCCGCACCGCGCGGCGGAGCCGCGCAAAAACAACGATGGCGGGACGGTTCGCGCTTTCCGCGAACACATCCCGCCACCGCCAACGTGCGCCGCCAGGGACTCGAACCCCGGACCCGCTGATTAAGAGTCAGCTGCTCTAACCAACTGAGCTAGCGGCGCCTGCTGACGTCGTAGACCTTAGCATCCTGATCGGCGGAGGGAAAAATCGATATCCGTACCTGCGTCCGGGCGGCCCGGACGCAGGCCCACAGGAGGACTTCCGGGCCCGGCAGCCAGGGGCGGCGGGTGTCGGGGGCGACCACCCAGCGGGACTCCAGGTGCTGGTCGGGGCGGGTCACGATGCCGGGCGTGGGTGCGGGGACGGTGACCGCGTCGCCGCTGCCGTGGCAGAGCAGGGGCGGCACCGCGGGGCCCCATTCCTCCCACTCCAGGAGCGAGGGCAGGCGCTGGGCGGTGCCGGGCGCCGTGAACAGGAGCATGCGGCCGCGGTGGGCGGCGACCGGGCCCGAGCCGGGGCCCTCGTCCCAGAGGCGGTCCAGCATCCGGCGGCCGAAGATCGCCGGGACGTTCACGACGTCGAAGGCCGAGCCGCAGGGCAGCACCACGGGGGAGGTGGGGCGGGACTGCCAGTGGGCGAGGGCGGAGCGCGGATAGGGCCCCGCGGAGGCGAGCCATGCGGCGCCCTCGGGGGTGACCCCGCTGACGTCGGAGGGGTCGTGGGGTGCGCCGGGGGCGAGGGCGACTGGGGGGTGTGCGCTGCTCATGTCCACTACATCTACAGGGCGTGAGGATGCGGCTCCCCAGGGTTGCGGGAAATCAGGACAGGAGGGGGCGGGGTGGAGTATCTTGCCCCCCTGGCATATGCCAAACGATCTTTACGGCCCCTTACTGAGCCTGCTCGGCGGCGCCCCGCAGCAGGTCGCGGCCGAACTCGACCATCTTCTTCGCATAGTCCTCGGTCCACTGCGCGCGCTCCGCGATGTCGGCCGTGGTCAGCCGGTCGAACCGGCGCGGGTCGGCCAGCTGGGCCGCCGCCATCGCCTGGAACTCGATGGACCGGTCCGTCGCCGCCCGGAACGCGAGCGTCAGCTCCGTGGCGCGGGCGAGCAGGTCGCGGGGGTCCTCGATGGACTCCAGGTCGAAGAAGTGCTCCGGATCGGCGGCGGCCTCCGCGGGCTCGAAGATGAGCGGGGCGGGGCGCAGCCGCGGCTGCGGGGTACGGGGCCGCTCGGGCTCCGCCATGGTGGTTCCTCCTAGTGCAGGGTTCCGGCCCGTCTGCTGCCCGGGCCACCTTCCATTGTCCGCGGGCCCGCAAGTGGGCCTCACCTACGGTGCCCAGGGCGCCCGGCACGCTGCCGGAGATGGTGCTCCGGCCCCACTGTTGCGGGTACCCCCGGGCCCGTTCAAGGTCGCCAGGGCACCCGGTGCTCCGCCAGTCTCGCCAGTACGGCGTGATGCGCCTCCCAGCCGTCGGGGAACTTCACGGTCACGCCCAATTGCACCGGCTCCGTCGACGGGTGGTCGTCGAGGAGGTCCGGGACGCCGGCCCGGCAGACCACGATGCATGCGTGCCGGTGCCGGGAGGCCAGCACGCACAGGCGGCCCGTCTCCAGGTGGAACGCCGTCGCGTCCGGGCGGCCCGACAGGGGGTGCAGCACGACGGTCACGTCGAACTCGCGGCCCTGCAGCCGGTTCGCCGTGTCCACGGTGACGTCCCGTACGCCCAGCTCGGCGAGGGCGGAGCGGACCGCCGCCGCCTGGTCGCGGTGCGCGGTCCCGACGCAGATCCGGTCGGCGGTCAGCGGCGCGGCCTCGGGCCCCCGCTCGGAGAGCGTGGCACCCTCCCGGTCGAGCAGCCGGCGCACGACGAGCGCCAGGGCGCGCACCGCCTCCGGGTCCGTCCGGGGCGTGTGCGCCGCGGGCAGTTCGAGCAGGCCCCAGCCCGCCGCGGCCGCCTCGTCGATGACCCGGTCGGGGCCCGAGCCGTCGGACGGCACCCGGAAGTCGATCCTCCGGTCGCCCTCGTCCGTGCCGCTGCGGAACGGCGTGTAGGGATAGAACGCGCCCGACACCAGCTCCGCCGCCGAAGCGGGCAGCCGCCACGACACCGGCAGTTCGTGCTGCGGCAGCTCCGGGTTGTGGGCGAGCAGCGTCGCCACCGCCGAGGCCGACGGGTCGTACGAGAGCCCCGCCCACTGCTCCGCGCCGACCGTCGAGAACGGGTCCAACTGGCCCGGGTCGCCGACGAACAGCGCCCGCTCGAACAGCCCCGCGACGGCCAGCAGCGCGTCGGAGCGCATCTGGTACGCCTCGTCCACGATGGCGTGCCGCCACGGGTCGACGTCCTTCACGTGCGCCCACTTCGCGGCGGTCGACACGACCACCGGCAGCGGCGCCAGGTCACCCGCCTTCGTCGACGTGCGCACGTTCGCCAGATCGTCGAGCGCCTTGTCGTACGCGTCCGGGTCGCTGCTGTGCAGCCGGCCCACCGCCAGCTCGGGGCTCTTCTCGTGGAGACGGACGACGAGGTCGTCGACCTGGGCGTTCGTCTGCGCCACGATCATCAACGGCCGCCCCGCACCGGCGAGTTCGAGCGCGGCGCGCACGACGAGCGTGGACTTCCCGGCGCCCGGCGGGGAGTCGACGACGACGCCGCGCGCGTCGCCGTGCAGCGTGTCGCGCAGGATGGCGTCGGTGGCGCGCGCGGCCTCGGCCCCGGGATCGAAGGCGGTCACGGTGTCCACGGTGCTCACAGGATGTCCTCCGAGGTCACGGCGTCCGGTGTCGCCTCGCCCGTGCCCGGCGGGCCGCCGTGCGTCCACGGCGTCTCCTCCGGGTCGGGCAGCTTGGGCCCGCCGCGCTGCTCGTGCTCGAACAGCGTCCAGCACACCCGCGCGCCCTTGTCCGGCACGGTCCCGTCCTCCGGCTCCTTGCCGCGCCCCATCTTGTCCAGGAGCCTGAGCACGACCAGGCCCGCACCCTCGTACGCCACGAACTCCGCGCTCTGCGGCTTGCCTTCGAGGGAGCGGTACACCTTCACGCGCTCCGCGAGGTGCGGCGTGTCGTCCGTGCGGACGGTGATCAGCGGGCGGGGGCGCTTCTTGTCGTTGTACGCCGGCACGACCTCGGTCACCTCGCCCGCGAAGGCCTCCCCGGCGAGCCGGCGGGCCGCCATCACCAGCGGGTCGTCGAGCGCCTCCTGCGCGTCAAGGCGGGCCTGCTCGCGCTCGCGCGTCGCCAGCTTGTTCGCCGCGGTCACCGCGTCGTCGCGGCGCGGCTGCGGCGGCTCGCCCGCGGCCACCCGGTCGCGGTGCCCGGTGAACGACCAGCGGTCCCGCGTCCAGCGGTCGGCGGCGCGGGGACCCTCGGGCAGCGTGCACAGCAGGTCCAGGCCCCGCCACACCGCGTCCCACGTCGGGCGTGTGCGGGACTCGACCAGGGCGTGGATCTCCCGCTCGGCGGCGGTGAGTTCGGCGAGACGGCCGTCGGCCACCACCGGGTCCTCGGCCGCCGCCAGCTTCGTACGGGCCCGGTCGTAGCGCTCGATCGCGGGCGCGAGCAGCTTGTTGTCGAAGGCCGGATCGGTGGCAGGGCCGGCCGGCGGGCACAACAGCTGGCCGTCCGCGCCCCGGGCGATCTCGGCGCGGAGCGCGGCCTCCGCGCCCGAGGTGCCCTCCGGCGCTGCGATCCAGGCGAGCAGCGCGCCCAGGTGCTGGTCCTCCAGGCTCGACTGGCCCGTCGCCCAGTGCCGGGACAGCAGGTCCGTCATGGACAGGAGGAGGGAGGAACCGGGGACGCGGGCCCGCTCGCCGTAGTGCGTCAGCCAGCGGCCGAGCAGCGGGACGTGCGGCGGGGCCGGGTACGGGGTCTGCGGGTCCTGCTCCGCCGTGCGGCGAAAGCGCATCGAGCGCCCCAGCAGCCGGACGAACTCGATGCCCCCGCGGCTCGGCACGATCAACTGCGGCGCGTCCGCGCACAGTTCGACCTCGACCTTGACCTTCTTCCCGGTCTCGGGGTCGGTCTCGCTGCGCTCGGCGGCCTCGACGTCGGCGGCGTACGTGTCGACGTACGGCAGGACGGTCTGCGCGAGCTGCGTCAGGAACGTGAAGCGCTGGTCGCGGTCGCGCGGCTGCGGGACGACCAGCAGGCGCGGCGATGTGCGCTCGGTGCCGACGAGGGCGCCGAGCGGGGCGCCCGTCTCGCCCGCCGTGGTCAGCGGCACGAGGACCAGCGGCCTCTGGGACAGGTGCCGGTGGCAGACCGTGGCCGTGCGCTGGGCGCGCCCGGTGCTGGTGGCCTCCAGGCGGGCCAGGTGGTGGATCAGGCTCACAGGGCGGCCCCCTGCAGCGCCTCGGCCCGCAGGGCGG
>NZ_JAAGMG010000849.1 GCF_010548525.1 Streptomyces sp. SID14478 | reverse complement strand
CGACCTTTCCGCCGGTGTGCAGGCGGCCGCGGCAGAACTCCTCCAGACTCGCCGCGCCGGTGATGCGGCCCGCCTTGACCGCGGCCTCCGCCCCGCCGGAGTGGGCATGCCCTCCGGCGGGGAAGCGGCCGTCGGCCAGGACGAGCAGGGCTGCGCGCGTCATGACGTGCTCACGCTCCCCTCAGAACAGGAAATACCGCTGGGCGAGCGGCAGTTCGGAGGCGGGGGCGGGTTCGACGAGTTCGCCGTCGATGGTCACGGCGAACGAGTCGGGGGCCACCTCGACGCGCGGCAGGGTGTCGTTGTTGATCATGTCGGCCTTGCTGCGGCCGCGCGTCGAGCGGATCGGGACGAATGCCCGGTCGAGACCCAGGCGTTCCGGCAGCCCGTCCTCGATCGCCGCTTCGGCGACGAAGTTGAACGAGTTGGCGGCGGGCGCCTTGCCGTACGCGCCGAACATCGGGCGCGGCAGCACCGGCTGCGGTGTCGGGATGGAGGCGTTCGCGTCGCCCATCTGCGCGTAGGCGATCTGGCCGCCCTTGATGACCACTTGGGGCTTCACGCCGAAGAACTTCGGGTCCCACAGCACCAGGTCGGCGAGCTTGCCGGTCTCGACGGAGCCGACCTCGTGCTCGATGCCCTGGGCGATCGCCGCGTTGATCGTGTATTTGGCGACGTAGCGACGGGCACGGTGGTTGTCCGCGCGGACGTCGCCGGGCAGCAGGCCGCGTCGCCGCTTCATCACGTGCGCGGTCTGCCAGGTCCGCATGACGACCTCGCCGATGCGCCCCATGGCCTGCGAGTCCGAGGACATGATCGAGATGGCGCCCATGTCGTGCAGGATGTCCTCGGCCGCGATGGTGGTGGGCCGGATGCGGGACTCGGCGAAGGCGAGGTCCTCGGGGACCGCGGCGTTCAGGTGGTGGCAGACCATCAGCATGTCGAGGTGTTCCTCGACGGTGTTGACGGTGTGCGGCCGCGTCGGGTTGGTGGAGCTCGGAAGCATGTTGGGCAGCCCCACCGCGGTGATCATGTCGGGTGCGTGCCCGCCGCCCGCGCCCTCGACGTGGAAGGCGTGCAGGGTGCGGCCGCCGACCGCGTCGAAGGTGTCCTGGACGAAGCCGGCCTCGTTCAACGTGTCGGTGTGGACGGCCAGTTGGGCCCCCGACTCCTCGCACACGTCGAGGCAGGCGGAGATCACGGCCGGGGTCGCGCCCCAGTCCTCGTGGATCTTGAAGCCGCAGACGCCCGCCCGCAGCTGGTCGCGCATGGACTCCTTCGACATGGTGTTGCCCTTGCCGAGGAAGCCGATGTTGACGGGGCTGGACTCCATTGCCGCGAACATCCGGGCCACATGCCAGGAGCCCGGGGTGATGGTGGTCGCCTTGGAGCCCTCGGCCGGACCCGTGCCGCCGCCGACGAGGGTGGTGACGCCGGAGGCGAGCGCCTCGTCGATGATGGTCGGCGAGATGAAGTGGATGTGGGTGTCGATGCCGCCCGCGGTGACGATCTTTCCGTTGCCGGCGAGGACTTCGGTCTCCGGTCCGATGACGAGATCGGGGTGGACGCCGTCCATGGTGTCGGGGTTGCCGGACTTCCCGATGCCGGTGATCCGGCCGTCGCGGATACCGATGTCGGCCTTGACGATGCCCCAGTGGTCGATGATCACCGCGCCGGTGATGACGGTGTCGGGGGCGCCCTGCGCGCGGGTGACGCGCGACTGGCCCATGGATTCGCGGATGACCTTGCCGCCGCCGAAGACGGACTCGTCCCCGGAGCGGCCGGGCCCGCCGCAGCGGTCGTCCTCGATCTCGACGAGGAGGTCGGTGTCGGCGAGGCGGATGCGGTCGCCGGTGGTGGGGCCGAAGAGATCGGCGTACGCGGCACGGGACAGCTCAGGCATCGAGGGCACCTCCGGTCTCGCCGCGCAGTCCGGTGACGACGCGGTTGCCGGCGAGGGGGACGAGTTCGACGTCGACGGGGATGCCGGGTTCGAAGCGGACGGCCGTGCCGGCGGCGATGTTGAGGCGCCGGCCGCGGGCGGCGGCCCGGTCGAGGTCGAGACCGGGGTTGGCCTCGGCGAAGTGGTAGTGGGAGCCGACCTGGATGGGCCGGTCGGCGGCGTTGAGCACCGTCATGCGTATGACGTCGCGGCCGGCGTTGAACACGACCGGCTCGTCGGCGAAGAGGATCTCTCCGGGAATCATGGCCGTCTCCCCCGTCAGACGATCGGCTCGTGGACGGTGACGAGCTTCGTGCCGTCCGGGAAGGTCGCCTCGACCTGGACGTCGTGGATCATCTCCGCAATGCCCTCCATGACGTCGTCACGGGTGAGCACCTTGCGCCCGGAGGACATGAGCTCTGCGACGGTACGGCCGTCGCGGGCCCCCTCAAGGACGTGGGAGGTGAGCAGGGCGATCGCCTCGGGGTGATTGAGCTTCAGACCCCGGGCCCGACGCTTCTCGGCCACGTCGGCGGCTACATGGATGAGCAGTCTCTCCTGCTCGTGCGGGGTCAGTTGCACGCGTCCCACCTCACAGTCCTTCACTCCGGACCGTGCGGGGTCCGGCTGCCGCGGCCACCGCGACGGGTATAGATGTAACACACAAGAAATGCGCATGATCTTGCGCACCCTGGTTACCCAAAACCCCTGGTGACGTGCGCCGCAGGCTAGTTGGACGGAGTTTCAAAGAGGTTAACCGTCCCTTGACCGCCCCATTGCCGTCACCCGGTCTCACCCATACTCATGAGGCCGCTCAGACCGGCCCGGAGGGTCGCGACCGACTCCTCGCCGAAGAGGGCCTGCTGGATGAGGAACCCCTGCGCCGAGGCGACCATCGTGCGCGCGACGGCGTCCGGGTCCGCGTCGGCGCGCATCATCCCGGCCTCCTGATAGCCCTTGACAATGCCGACCCAGGCGGCGAGCACCCTCGCGTAACCGGACTGGATCACCGCGGCGAGCTCTTCGTTGCGCAGGGTCTCCGTCCACACCTGCACCACGAGCCGCGGGAAATAGGGCGTCCCGTCGATCCGCAATCCCTCCCGCTCGCGCAGCACTTGGCCCATGACCGCACTGATGAGCTCGTGCGGCGGTGGGGGCGGCGTCTGACGCGCGGCCTGTTCGAACGAGGTCCTGATGTCGTCGAGCACCTCGGTGACGATGGCCCGGATCAGCTCGTCCTTGCCGCGGAAGTAGCGGTAGACCGCGCCGGCGGAGAGGTCCACCTCTTTGAGGACGTCCTGCATCGACGTGGCGTGGAACCCGTTGCGGGCGAAGCAGAGCGCGGCGCCGTCCAGGATCTGGCGGCGGCGGGCGTCGAGGTGTTCCTGGGATACGCGGGCCATGGTCGCCAAAGTAAAACGAACATTCATTCTTGACAAGGCAGCGCACCGTCAGGACAGTGAGGGCATCACATAAAACGAACGATCCTTCGCTTTGACGTGATGCGGCTCGCCCGCCCTCCCTCCCTCTCTCGTCCCTCTCCTGCCACCCCTCTTGATTCCCCACTGCTCACCCCTCGTTCGCCTCACGCTGGAGGACTCCATGTCCGCCCCGTCCGCTGCCCCTGCACCCTCCGCCAGGTCGGCGCCGAAGATGCTCGCCGTGACCGTGCTCGTGCCACTCCTCGCGGCGCTGGCGCTCTGGGCGTTCGCCTGGCCCGCCGCCCGTACGGCCCCGCGCGACCTGCCTGTCGGCATCGCGGGCCCGGCCG
>NZ_JAAGMG010000793.1 GCF_010548525.1 Streptomyces sp. SID14478 | reverse complement strand
CCCGACGGCACGCTCCTCGACGCCGCGATCCGGGCGATCAGGGCGGGCGACCTCGCCTCCACGGCCCCGCGCAGGACGGTGCCCGCGGCGGGCGGCGAGCTCCCGCGCACCGCCGCCGCCGAGACCCTCGCCACGATGCAGGCCGCGGTCCTCACCGGCGACACCCTGTGGATCGGCTACGTGAACGCGGAGGGCGCCGCCAGCCAGCGCGTCATCGCCCCCATCCGCGTCGAGGGCGGCTTCGTGACGGCGTACGACCACACCGCCGACGAGGTCCGCACCTATCCGCTGCACCGGGTGACGGGCGTCGCGGAGCTCGCCGACCAGTAGGGGCCCGGACGCGGGCCGGCCGTGATCGCTCCGCGATGCGGCACACTGGACGTTTGGCCACCTGGCCATGCCCATGAGAAAGGGTGCCGCGCGTGAACGGTCCACTCATCGTCCAGTCGGACAAGACCCTGCTCCTCGAGGTCGACCACGAGCAGGCCGACGCGTGCCGCCGGGCGATCGCCCCGTTCGCCGAGCTGGAGCGCGCCCCCGAACACATCCACACCTACCGCCTCACCCCGCTCGGGCTGTGGAACGCGCGGGCCGCCGGGCACGACGCCGAGCAGGTCGTGGACGCGCTCGTGGAGTTCAGCCGCTACCCGGTGCCGCACGCGCTGCTCGTCGACATCGCCGAGACGATGGACCGCTACGGCCGCCTCACCCTCTCCAAGCACCCCGCGCACGGCCTCGTCCTGACCACCACGGACCGCCCGGTCCTGGAGGAGATCCTGCGCTCCAAGAAGGTCGCCCCGCTGGTCGGCAACCGCATCGACGCGGACACCGTGGCCGTGCACCCCTCCGAGCGCGGCCAGATCAAGCAGACGCTGCTGAAGCTCGGGTGGCCGGCCGAGGACCTCGCCGGGTACGTGGACGGCGAGGCTCACCCGATCGAGCTGGCGGAGGACGGCTGGTCCCTGCGCCCGTACCAGAAGCAGGCGGTCGAGGGCTTCTGGCACGGCGGTTCCGGCGTCGTCGTGCTGCCCTGCGGCGCGGGCAAGACGCTGGTCGGCGCCGGGGCGATGGCGCAGGCCAAGGCGACCACCCTGATCCTCGTCACGAACACCGTCTCGGCCCGCCAGTGGAAGCACGAACTGGTCAAGCGGACCAGCCTCACCGAGGAGGAGATCGGCGAGTACAGCGGCACGCGCAAGGAGATCCGCCCCGTCACCATCGCCACGTACCAGGTGCTGACGACGAGGCGGAAGGGCGTCTACCCGCACCTGGAGCTCTTCGACTCCCGTGACTGGGGCCTCGTCGTCTACGACGAGGTGCACCTGCTGCCCGCCCCGGTCTTCAAGTTCACCGCCGATCTGCAGGCGCGCCGCCGCCTCGGCCTGACCGCGACCCTGGTGCGCGAGGACGGCCGCGAGTCGGACGTCTTCTCCCTCATCGGCCCGAAGCGGTTCGACGCGCCGTGGAAGGAGATCGAGGCGCAGGGCTACATCGCGCCCGCCGACTGCGTCGAGGTCCGGGTCAATCTCACCGACTCCGAGCGGCTCGCGTACGCCACCGCGGAGGCCGAGGAGAAGTACCGCTTCTGCGCGACGACCGCGACGAAGCGCAAGGTCACCGAGGCCCTCGTGCGCAAGCACATGGGCGAGCAGACGCTGGTGATCGGCCAGTACATCGACCAGCTCGACGAACTGGGCGCCCACTTGGACGCCCCGGTCATCAAGGGCGAGACGACGAACGCGGTCCGCGAGAAGCTCTTCGAGGCGTTCCGCCAGGGCGAGATCAGCGTGCTCGTGGTCTCCAAGGTCGCGAACTTCTCCATCGACCTGCCGGAGGCGACGGTCGCCATCCAGGTGTCGGGCACGTTCGGCTCCCGCCAGGAGGAGGCCCAGCGCCTCGGCCGCGTCCTGCGCCCGAAGGCGGACGGCCACGAGGCCCGCTTCTACTCGGTCGTCGCCCGCGACACCATCGACCAGGACTTCGCGGCGCACCGCCAGCGCTTCCTGGCCGAGCAGGGCTACGCGTACCGGATCGTGGACGCGGACGAGCTGCTGGCCGAGGGCTGACGCAGCGCCGCGCCGACGACGGCGAGGCCGAGCAGCGGGTACGGCGACGCCAACGGCTGCTGCCACCACGGCAGATGGAGGTCGAGGGCGCCCGCGTGCGGCAGCAGCCACATGGTGCGGGCGGTGAACACCAGCGCGATCGCCGCCGTCGTACGCCGATGGCCCGACGCCCACAGGAGCGCGAGCAGCGGCACGCACCACACCCAGTGGTGCGACCAGCTGATGGGCGAGACGAGCAGCGCGGTGAGGGCGGTGAGCGTGATGCCCTCGGCGTCGGTGCGGGTCGGGCGGGTCGCCGCGTACAGGCCCGCGGCGGCGACGGCGGCCGCGGGCAGCGCCCACAGCAGACCCGGCTCCGTGGTGTGCAGTGCCCGCGCGGCCAGCCCTTGCAAGGACTGGTTGTCGACGATCCAGGCCTTGCCGACGCGGCCGGTCTCGTAGAGGCGGCGCGTCCAGAACTCCCAGCTGGCGTACGGGAGTACGAGCCCGCCGACGGCCACCGTCGCGGCGAACCCGGCGGTCGCGTACCCGGCTTCCCGGCGGCGGCCCGTCAGGAACAGGTACGCGATGAAGACGGCCGGGGTGAGCTTGATGCCGGTGGCGATACCGAGGGCGATGCCCCTGCCCCGCGTCAGGGACCACAGCACCAGACAGGCCAGGGCCAGGTTGACCTGGCCGAACAGGAGGGTCTGGAAGACCGGTTCGAGCCACAGGGCTCCGCCCGTGATCAGACAAAGGGTGGCCCGCGCGGGGCGCAGGCCCGCCAGTCGGCAGGACAGGTGGACGAGTACGGCGGTGAGGGTGACGTTGCCGAGGAGGAAGACGGCCTTGAGGACGGGGAGCGGGAGCCAGGTCGTCGGGATGAACAGGAGGGCGGCGAACGGGGGGTAGGTGGCGGGGAGTTGCCACGCGGTGACCGTGAAGCCGTAGAGGTTCGCGCCGCCCGCTGCCGCGGCGGCGCCTTCCGCCCGGTAGACCAGGGTGTCGGCCATGGGGGCGTGTTGGAGGGTGCAGAGGGTCACCAGGGCGAGGGTGGAGGCGGCCAGCAGCACGCATGCGGTCACTTTGTGTGTGGGGGGAGTCACGTTGGGCGAGCCTATTCGCCTTGGGCGTGCGCGTGCGTTAGCGGCCGCGCGCCGGTGGGGCTTCTCGCGCAGTTCCCCGCGCCCCTGAAATGCAGGCGCTTCGCGCCGCATTTCCCCGACGAGATGCCGCCCGGCCAAGACGCGCCCCTGAGATGGCGCACCGAAGGTGCGCATCTCAGGGGCGCGGGGAACTGCGCGA
>NZ_JAAGMG010000747.1 GCF_010548525.1 Streptomyces sp. SID14478 | reverse complement strand
CCGCCCTCGAACGGCTGGCCCCGGGCGTGGACACCGAGGCGTTCCGGCCGGGGCTCGACCCGCGGCCCGTGCGCGCCCGGCACGGGATCGGGGACCGCGAACCGGTCGTGCTGTGCGCGGCCCGGCTCGTCCCCCGCAAGGGTCAGGACGTGCTCGTCGAGGCGCTGCCGATGGTGCGGCGCGTGGTGCCTGGTACGCGACTGCTGCTGGTCGGCGCGGGGCCGTACGAGCGGCGGATCCGTCAACGCGCCGAGCGCAACGGGGTGTTGGGGGCCGTGGTGTTCGCCGGTGGACGGGCGCACGCGGAGCTGCCCGGCTACTACGCGGCCGCCGACGTCTTCGCCATGCCGTGCCGCAGCCGCAGGGCCGGGCTCGAGGTGGAGGGGCTGGGGATCGTCCTGCTGGAGGCGGCCGCAGCCGGGTTGCCGGTGGTGGCCGGGGACTCCGGCGGCGCGCCCGACACCGTCCGGGAGGGCGAGAGCGGGTACGTGGTCGACGGGCGGTCACCGGCCGCCGTCGCGGACCGCCTCGTACGGCTGCTCCTGGACCGGGAGGCGGCGCGGGACATGGGCGCCAAGGGCCGGGAGCGCGTGGTGCGGGAGTGGAACTGGGAAGGGTCGTACGGGACGCTGGCCGGCCTGCTCGGCCGGTGACACGTCCCGTACGACCCCTTCAGTCGACTAGCGCTGGGCCGCGCCCCGCTTGCGCAGGGCGAAGACCACGCCGCCGCCCGCGACGACCAAGGCCGCGGCGAGGCCGGCGATGAGGCCGGTGTTGCTGCTGGCGCCGGTCTCGGCGAGGTCCGAACCGCCCGCCGGGGAGGCCGAGTTGCTCGGGGCCGGGGCCGCCGCGGTGGTGGACTCGGACGCCGACGGGACCGGCGAGGCCGACTCGGCCGGGGCCGAGGTGCTCGGCGCCGGTGAGGTCGGCGTCGCGCTCTCGGTCGGCTTCTCGGTGGCGCAGGCCTTGCCCGGCGTCGTGAGGGCCGGCTTGATGTCCTCGTCGACCTGGCTGTTGGCCTTCACGTGCACGCGGTACGTGGCGTTCGGCTGCCAGTTCTCCTTGAACGTGACGGTGGCGCCCTCGCGGGTGCCCTGCACGTCCTGGGAACCGATGAGCTTGTCGCCGAGGTAGACCGACACGGTCGCCTTGGTACCCGAGGCGTCCTTGTCGGTGACGGTGATGACGCCCTGCTCACCGGTGCAGGTGGCGGCGGCGGAGAACTCGCTGATGTTGCACGCCGAAGCGGACCCGGCGACACCCAGGGTGAGCGCCGTCGCGGCAGCCGCCACACCGGCGAAGCGCGTGGCGCGTGCGGATATACGGGGGGTTACGGACACGGTTGTCCTTCACGGGATCAAGTGCAGAAAAAGATGGGGTGCGGTGAGGGAGCGCGCGGCTCCAGCCTCATCACCCACACTGTCCCCTCACGTTTACAAGTGCCTGTAACGCAGCGTCAATACGCAGAGGCCACTCGGAGTTCAGTCTTGACCAGCGCTTGACCCATCCTTCCCCGGACCGTGTCTCAGGCCATGCGGGCCAGCGCCTCGCCCGCCTCCTCCGCGGTGTTGACGAGCGCGATGCGGGACTCCATCGACCGCTCCCGCGCGAGCGCCTGCAACAGGGGCCACGCCGGGAGGCGTTCGGTCCAGTGCGCCCGGTCGACCAGGACCATCGGCGTCGGTTCGCCGCGCGACTCGTAGTAGTTGGGCGTCGCGTTGTCGAAGATCTCCTGGACGGTGCCGGCCGCGCCCGGCAGGAAGATGACCCCCGCGTTCGACCGGGCGAGCAGCCCGTCCTCGCGGGTGGCGTTCGCGAAGTACTTGGCCAGGTGGGACGCGAAGGCGTTCGGCGGCTCGTGGCCGTAGAACCAGGTGGGGATGCCCACGGAGTCGCCGCCGCCCGGCCAGCGGCCCCGGACCTCGAAGGCCGCGCCCGCCCAGTCCGTGACGGACGGTGTGAACGAGGGGGATTTGGCGAGGAGTTGCAGCGCCTCCGGCAGCACGTCGTCGGCGAGCGGGGCCGCGTACCCGCCCAGGTTCGCGGCCTCCATCGCCCCCGGGCCGCCGCCCGTCGCCACCGTGAACCCGGCCCGCGCGAGCGAGCGGCCGAGCCGGGCCGCGGCGGCGTACTCCCGGGTCCCCCGCGCCATCGCGTGACCGCCCATGACGCCCACCACCCGCTTCCCGACGAGCAGTTCGTCCAGGGCGTCGGAGACCGAGTCGTCGTGGACGGCGCGCAGCATGGAGGCGAAGACGTCGCCGTCCGTCTTGGTCCGCTGGAACCACGCGTACGCGCGGGCGTCCGGTGTCGCCTCGTAGCCGCCCGGCGTGGACAGGCCCTCGAAGAGTTCGTCGGGTGTGTAGACGTGGCCGCGGTACGGGTCGAAGGGGAGGCCGGGGACCGGCGGGAAGACCAGGGCGCCGGCCGCCCTGACCCGGGCCGCCGCCTCGGCACGCATGGGGCAGCCGAGGAAGACGGCGCCCGCGACCTCGGCGGCGAGCAGCCGCTCCGTGCGGTCCGTCAGGTCGACGGCCTGCACCCGGTGGTGGGCGAGCGTGCCGAGCGCGTCGAGCGTCTCGTCGAACTCCGCGAGGGTCTCGATCTCGCGGTCGGACGTGGTCCCCGGCGTGGGGGCGGGCTCGGGTGACTGCGAAGGTGTCTGCTGCACCCGCCCATGCTAAGAGCCCGTCTTTGCACCCCCGCCTGCGCCCCGGCGCCCGGCACGACCGGCCGAGGGCCAGTTGCTCAGCCCTCGACGACCGAGGGGTCCATCCACATGATCTCGAAGGTGTGGCCGTCCAGGTCGTCGAAGGCCCGGCCGTACATGAAGCCGTGATCCTGCTTCTCGCCGGACTCGGTGCCGCCGAGCGCGATCGCCTTGTCGACGAGCTCGTCGACCTTCTCGCGGCTCTCGGCGCTCAGGCACAGCAGCACCTCGCTGGTGCTCGTGGAGTCGGCGATCGCCTTCTTCGTGAAGCTCGCGTACTTCTCCTTGGTGAGCAGCATGACCACGATGTGCTCGCTGATCACGATCGAGGCGGCGGTGTCGTCGGAGAACTGGGCGTTGCGTGCGTATCCGAGCTCGGTGAAGAACTTCGTGGCGGCGTCCAGGTCGCTGACGGCCAGGTTCGTGAAAATCATCTGCTGGTACATGGGGTGTCCTTCGCCTTCTGGGTCGGCTGGTCGCATGCCCTACGCCCCTTTAGACGGCCGGTCGCGGCAAAACTCATCGCGCGGCCAGGGGAGCCGCCGAAAGTTCCGCCACGGCCCAGGTCAGCGGCCCGAAAACGGCCAGCAGTGCGGCCGCGCGCAGGGCCGCGGCACCGCGCAGCATCGACGCGGGAGCGCCGAGGCGCAGCAGCGCGGCCGTGGTGTGCCGACGGGCCTGGCGCGCCTCGACGGCCGCCGTCACCAGCGTGGCGACGGTGCAGCCGACGACGAGCACGGCGCCCAGGGTCGACAGCGGCCCGAGGTCCACGGCCGTCTTCCCGCTGTCCCCGTACAGGACGCTCGCCGCGTACGCCCC
>NZ_JAAGMG010000712.1 GCF_010548525.1 Streptomyces sp. SID14478 | reverse complement strand
GCCCCCGGTGCCCCCGCCGCCCGCGCAGGCCCCCGCCGTCAGATCCGCGGAGGAGGAGAACGCGCCTCCGCCGCCCGGCAGGCCCGGCGCGGTCCCGCTGAACCACCTGCCCACGATGGTGGTCGGGCAGGACACCCCGGCCCCCGCGCCCGCCCCGCACCAGCCGGTGTACGGCTACCCGCCCCAGCCGCAGCCGCAATCCATGCACCAGCCCCAGCCGCCCGCCTACGGCTATCCGCAAGGCAGTTGGGGCCACACGCCGCCCTACGGGCCGGGCACGTCGCCGCAGTTCACCGCGCAGCAGGAGCAGCCGCGCCGGGGCGGCCGGGCCTCCGCCGCGCTGATCGCGGTCGCGGTGATAGTCGCTCTCGGCGCGGGCGGTTCGGTGTACGCCCTGATGAAGGACGACCCGACGACCCCGGCCTCCGCGGCGTCCACCCCCACGCCCACACCGCCGACCACCGCCCCGACCACTCCGGGAGCGACCACTCCGGGGGCGTCCACGCCGCCCGCGAGCCCCACGCCGACGCCGCCCGCCTCCGGCGGCATCCCCGCGAAGTTCCTGGGCAACTGGGCGGGCGCGATCGACAACGCGAGCGGCCACCATCCGCGCAGCATCGTCATCCAGCAGGGCGAGGAGGGCGACACGGTCCTGTCCATGACGGCCGACGGCACGCAGAACAACGGCGACCCCTACCACTGCGTGTTCCAGGGCGCGTTGACCTCCGCCACCGACTCCACGCTGCACATCGGCGGCACCGATCCGGTGGTCGCCGAACCGCCGGACGCCTGCCGGCCGGGCGAGCCGAGCACGATCACCGTCCTGCCCTCGGGCCAGCTGCGCCGCGTCATGGTCGACGCCACCGGCAAGAAGCAGACCCTGACCTACGACAAGTCGGACTGACCGCCACCACCGCGACCGCCGGTCGCACCGGTGCCCCGGCCCGCCGAAGCGGACCGGGGCACCGGTGTGCGTACCCGACCCGTCCCTACAGGAACGAGTTGACCTCGATGGTCTCGGTGCGGCCGGGGCCGACGCCGATCGCCGAGATGGGGGCGCCGGACATCTCCTCCAGCGCCTTCACGTACGCCTGCGCGTTCTTGGGGAGGTCCGCGAAGGTCTTGGCCTTCGTGATGTCCTCCGACCAGCCCGGCAGGTACTCGTACACCGGCTTCGCGTGGTGGAAGTCGGTCTGGGAGTACGGGAGCTCCTCCACGCGCTTGCCGTCGATCTCGTACGCGACGCAGACCGGGATCTGCTCCCAGCCGGTGAGGACGTCGAGCTTCGTGAGGAAGAAGTCGGTGAGGCCGTTCACACGGGTCGCGTAGCGGGCGATGACCGCGTCGAACCAGCCGCAGCGACGGTCACGGCCGGTGGTCACACCGCGCTCGCCGCCGATGCGCCGCAGCGCCTCGCCGTCGTCGTCGAACAGCTCCGTCGGGAACGGGCCTGCTCCGACCCGGGTCGTGTACGCCTTGAGGATGCCGATGACGCGGCTGATCTTCGTCGGGCCCACGCCCGCACCCGTGCAGGCGCCGCCCGCGGTCGGGTTCGACGAGGTCACGAAGGGGTACGTGCCGTGGTCGATGTCCAGGAGCGTGCCCTGGCCGCCCTCGAAGAGCACGACCTTGTCGTCGTCGAGCGCCTTGTTGAGGATCAGGGTGGTGTCGGCGACGTAGCCCTTGATCTGGTCCGCGTAGCCGAGCAGCTCCTCCACCACCTGCTGCGCCTCGATGGCACGGCGGTTGTAGAGCTTGGTGAGCAGCTGGTTCTTGACCTCCAGGGCCGCCTCGACCTTCTGGGTGAGGATCGACTCGTCGTAGAGGTCCTGGACGCGGATGCCGACGCGGTTGATCTTGTCCGCGTACGTCGGGCCGATACCGCGGCCGGTCGTGCCGATCTTCCGCTTGCCGAGGAAGCGTTCCGTCACCTTGTCGACCGTGACGTTGTACGGCGTGATGATGTGCGCGTTACCGCTGAGCAGGAGCTTGGACGTGTCGACGCCGCGCTCGTTCAGACCGCTCAGCTCGGAGAGCAGGACCGACGGGTCGACGACGACACCGTTTCCGATGACCGGCGTGCACTCCGGCGAGAGGATTCCGGAAGGGAGGAGGTGCAGCGCGTACTTCTGGTCGCCTACGACAACCGTGTGGCCGGCGTTGTTGCCGCCCTGGTAGCGCACTACATAGTCCACGGATCCACCGAGCAGGTCGGTGGCCTTTCCCTTGCCTTCGTCACCCCACTGAGCACCGAGCAGCACAAGTGCGGGCACAGGCGTACACCCCTTCCGGGCGGGGCATGTCCAAGGTCAGGGGCCGTAGCCACTGATGAATGCGTAAGCCTTGGGTTGCCCCGGAATAGACGAAGCCCCTGGCGCAATAGCGCAAGGGGCTCTTGCACAAAGATGCTACCCGAGGAAGCGAGGCAGGGCCGAGGTGGCGGCTTTGGATCATGAGAACCATCCGTCCGACCGCGAGGGC
Organism: Streptomyces sp. SID14478; assembly: GCF_010548525.1. Classification (GTDB taxonomy): domain Bacteria; phylum Actinomycetota; class Actinomycetes; order Streptomycetales; family Streptomycetaceae; genus Streptomyces. The sequence continues at coordinate 443 of NZ_JAAGMG010000712.1, read as the reverse complement.
GAGGGGCTGTCGCGGCAGGTTCTGGTGATCGTGGACCCCCTCGCGATGCGCACGGACGGGGAGTCCGTACGCATCGCCAAGGACGTGCTCTGCGCGGGCTCGACCGCGAAGGTGTGCCTGCCGGAAGGACCGGAGGAATTCGCGAAAGCCCTGGCCAGGAGGGGTGCGCGGCGGCCCGTCGTGGTCGGCGACGACCGGGCGCTGCTGCGTGCGGTGTCCCTGCTGCACCGGGAGCGGGAGCTGTCCGGCGCGGTGCTCTCGCTGGTCCCCGTGGGCGGCGCGGTCTCGCTCGCCCGCTCGCTCGGGGTGCCGACGGGGACGGTGGCGGCGGCGCGGGCCGCACTGGTCGGCACGGAGCGGCGGCTCGATCTGCTGGTGGACGACAGCGACGGCGTGGTCCTCGGGGACCTGTGCATCCCGCCGGTCGCCGAGGCGGCGGGGAC
>NZ_JAAGMG010000683.1 GCF_010548525.1 Streptomyces sp. SID14478 | reverse complement strand
TCGGGCACGAGGTACGCGCGGGCGATCTCGGCCGTCGTCAGCCCGCCGACCGCCCGCAGCGTGAGCGCCACCTGGGACGCGGGGCTGAGGTCCGGGTGGCAGCACAGGTACAGCAGCGTGAGCGTGTCGTCCTCGGCCGGGGCCCGCGGCACGTCCGGCGCCGGCGTCGTGAACGCGTCGCGCGGCAGGAGCCGCATCTGCGCCTCTTCCCGCAGCCGTCGCGCCGACTCGCTGCGCAGGGCGTCGGTGAGGCGGCGGGAGGCGACCTTGATCAGCCAGCCGCGCGGATTGTCCGGGATCCCCTGCCCGGGCCACTGTCCCGCGGCGGCGAGCAGGGCCTCCTGCACGGCGTCCTCCGCCGCGTCGAAGTGCCCGTACCGGCGCACGAGCGCCCCGAGAACCTGCGGCGCATGGCGGCGCAGCAGGTCCTCGACGGCGTCCGGCGGTCTCGGCGGACGCGTCACACGTCGCCGCCGCCGTCCATGATCTGCCGGATGACGACCGGGTACTCGACCGTGCCCTCGGGGGACGGACACTGCAGGATGCGCTCGGCGATCTCGGTGACGCGCTCCAGGCTCGCGCACTCCAACACCCAGAAGCCGCAGAGCAGTTCCTTGGTCTCCCCGAACGGTCCGTCGCTGGCGACCGGCCGCCCCTGCCCGTCGAGCCGGACGGTCCGGGCCTGGGCGGGCTCGGCGAGGCCCTGCGCGTCGATCAGCTCGCCGGTCTCGGCCAGATCGTTGTTGATCTTCCCCATGAAGGCGTACATCGCCTGCAGGTCCTTCTCGCCCCAGGCTGGGCTCCCCTCGGAGGCCTTGCCGCCCATGGCGTCGTAGTCGGCCTGCGAGGCCTGGATCATCACCAGATACTTCATGGCTCTGCGCTCCTTCGGTGCGACCGCCCGCTCGCTGCGGGCGGCTTCACCTGGGACGTCGGAGCGGCCGGCCCGCTCTCGACACCGCCCGCACGTCTTTTTCCGGCTTTCTCGCGGACTTCCAGTCTGGCAGCGGAGCGCTACGACTTCCTGCCGTACCGGCGAACGACCACACCGTTGCCGAACGTGCGGTTCTCCTCCAGGCCGAAGTGCGTCAGAGCGTGGCTCCGGCCCGCGAACATCGGCATGCCGGCGCCGAGGACCAGCGGGTACGTCTTGATCACGAGCTCGTCGATCTCGTCCGCGAGCAGCCCCGCCAGCTGCGCACCGCCGCACAGCCAGATGCCCAAATCACCTTCCTCGGCCTTAAGTTCGCGCACCTTCGCGACGACGTCGTCGTGGATCAGCTCGACGTGCGGGTGCGGGGACTTCGTGAGGCTGCGCGTCAGCACGTACTCGCGCAGATGCCCGTACGGGCTGAGGAAGCCGGCGTCGATACCGACCTGGTAGCTACGGCGCCCCTGGAGCACGGTGTCGTACTTCTTGTTCGCGAACCCGTCGAGGCCGAGCATCTTGCGGCCCTCGGTCGAGATCGTCTCCGGGTACTCCTCCTTGAGGAATCCCAGGAACTCCTCGTCGACGAACTGCATGAACATCGTTCCGTCACCGGACTCGTCGCCGATGAAGCCGTCGACAGACACGGCGACGAAGTACGTGAGCTTGCGCAAATCGGTCTCTTTCCGTGGAGGACAAGGACTGCGTCCGACCTCTCCGGCCGAACCACTTCATTTATAGTGCTTCAGGTGTAGTGGTTGCAAGAGATTTCTCGACTGGAATCCGTTAGGGATCGGGGTCGGGACCGGTGGGCGGCGGGGCCGCGTACCTCGCGGGGACCCGGAACGCCGAGCGGGATGGACGAGCGGTGAGACCGTCGGCCCGCTCATGGCCGAGGTCACGCACGCGGTCGGGCCTACCTACGGCGACGGGCCCGAGGGCCACGGAGCGGGGCGGAGCGGGGCGGGGCGGCACTTGGTGGCCTGGTGTCATCACCGCGCGGCAGCCGTCCTCGCCTCCCCACACAATTGCTCGCTCCCCGCCTGATCCGGCTCGATCCGGTCTGGCCGGAGGCGCGAAAGCACCGCGTTGCCCTCTTCGGGCCGTGCGGGAGGGCGCGCGCTGTCCTTGAGGCAGGTGCGGTGGGACGGCGCGGCGGACGCGAGGATGCGCCGGGGGCGCGGTCGTGCGGGCGCGGGGCGTGCGCGGAAGGCGCAGGACGGACTGTCCGGGGGCGGCGAATCGTGCCGGGCGGCGTG
>NZ_JAAGMG010000643.1 GCF_010548525.1 Streptomyces sp. SID14478 | reverse complement strand
ACGGGCTCGCGGAGCGCATCGCGGCCCTGCTGCGGTGGGTGTGGCAGGACACCGTGCGGCCGGACTGGTCGCGTCGGCGCCGGGTCGTGGAGGCCGATGTCGTGGCGCGGACGCGGGAGTTGACGGTCGGTGGCTGGGCGGCGGCGTTCGGCGGGATGCGCCCCACCATGCGCTGGCTCGGCGACGGCCGCCTGCAGATCAACGCCCACGCCTATCCGCCGCGGGACATCTCCGGGGCCGGACTGCTGTTCGTCCCCGTCACGCCGCAGCAGGGCTGGGTGTCGTGGCCGGAGCCCGTCGCCGACCGGTACGCCGTGGTGTACCCGTGCGCGGGCGCCCTCGCCGACGCGGACCGGCCACCGGCGCCCTCGGGGCTCACCGCTCTGATCGGCCCGGCCCGCGCCCAGGTCCTCGCCCTCCTCGAACAGCCGCTGACGACCACCCAGTTGGTGGCGCTGACCGGCCAGGGCCTCGGTTCGGTGGGCCGCCACCTCAAGGTGCTGGCCGACGCCCGCCTCGTACGGCGGCGCCGGGCGGGACGCTCGGTGCTGTACTACCGCTCCGCCGCCGGGGACACGCTGCTCGCGGCGCAGGGGGACGCCGGCTCCTGAGACGGGCCCGTGCGCCAGGACGGACCCCGTGGCGGGCCCGTCTTTTTCGGGCGCTACGCTGCCCTCGCGTACGCCCGGGGCGCAGGCCCCGGTGGTGCGCACCTCCATGTCCGGACCGCGTTCGCGGCCGGCCCCGCCCGCACCCTGGATCGCGATCACCCCATGTCTTGGTTCGAATCATTCATTCTCGGACTCGTCCAGGGGCTGACGGAGTTCCTCCCGATCTCGTCGAGCGCCCACCTCCGCCTCACCGCCGCCTTCGCCGGGTGGAGCGACCCGGGCGCCGCCTTCACGGCGATCACGCAGCTCGGCACCGAGACCGCGGTGGTCATCTTCTTCCGCAAGGACATCGCGCGGATCATCTCGGCGTGGTTCCGGTCCCTGACCGACAAGTCCCTGCGCGGCGACCACGACGCGCAGATGGGCTGGCTGGTGATCGTGGGCTCGATCCCGATCGGCGTGCTGGGGGTCACCTTCAAGGACCAGATCGAGGGCCCGTTCCGCGATCTGCGCCTGACGGCCACGACGCTGATCGTGATGGGTGTCATCCTCGGCGTCGCCGACCGTCTCGCGGCCCGTGACGAGCTGGGCGGCAGGCACCGCGCGGTCCGCTCCCGCAAGGAGCTCAAGGACCTGTCCGTCAAGGACGGCCTGATCTACGGCCTGTGCCAGGCGCTGGCCCTGGTCCCGGGCGTCTCCCGCTCCGGCGCGACGATCAGCGGCGGCCTCTTTCTCGGCTACACGCGCGAGTCGGCCGCCCGCTACTCGTTCCTCCTCGCCATCCCCGCCGTACTCGCCTCCGGCGTCTTCGAGCTCAAGGACGCGGCGGAGGGCGGCCACGTGTCCTGGGGTCCGACGATCTTCGCGACGTTGATCGCCTTCGGTGTGGGCTACGCCGTGATCTCGTGGCTCATGAAGTTCATCTCGACGAAGAGCTTCATGCCGTTCGTCTACTACCGGATCGCGCTCGGCGTCGCACTGTTCGTGCTGGTCAGCGTGGGCGTGCTCAGCCCGCACGCGGCGGAGTCGGCGGGCTGACGCCGCCGGCGCTCCACCGGATCGCCGGCGGGACGACGCGGGCGCACAGCGGCATGCCGCGGGCGTCCGTCAGCCCCAGGCTCCCGACCAGCAGACCGGTGCGTGCGGCCGTGTCGAGCACCTCGTCGGGCACGGCGTCGAGCAGGAGCTTCGCCCGGCGGAACATGGTGAAGGCCCCGGCCTCGTCTACCGTCCCCCAGGACAGGTAGAGGAAGCGCCCGCCGGGACCGCCCTGGACATGGGGCCCCAGCACATCGATGCCGGCCGGTGTCCGCTTCGCGGTGGTGTCCAGCGTCCAGCTCGCGGACGGGGCGTCACCGGGCACGAGCCCGAGGAGCTCGGCCGGGCGGGCGCGGCGCTGCACCGCGACATGGACGTTCCGGTGGACGGCCGCGCCACCGTCGTCGGGTGCCGGGCAGGTACGGCCGGGCAGGTCCACGGCGTCGATGCGGATACGCATGTCCCCACTGGCACGGGTGTCACCACTGGCACGGGTGTCACTACGGGTACGCGTGCCGCCACGGGTACGCATGTCGCTACGAGTACGCATACCGCCATCATCGCCGCCGCGCCGCGGCCCGTCCCCGCGTCACCAGGCGAGCGGCCCCTGGGCGTCGAAGTAGCCGCCGGTCGGTCCGTCCGGCCCGATCTGCGCCATCCGCACGATGATCTCCGCGCCCTCCTCGACGGTCTGCACCCCGGTGTTGCCGTTGAGGTCGGTCTTGGTGAAGCCCGGCTCGACGGAGTTGATCCGGATCTCCGGGAACGCCTTGGCGTACTGCACCGTGAGCATGTTCACCGCGGTCTTGGAGGCCGGGTAGGCGATGCCCGGGTAGCCGTGGGCCGGGGCGGTGGGGTCGGTGACCAGGGCCATCGAGCCGAGGCCGCTGCTGACGTTCACGATGACGGGGGCGGCGGAGCGGCGCAGCAGCGGCAGGAACGCGTGGGTGACGCGCAGCGTCCCGAAGACGTTCGTCTCGAAGAGCGGGCGCAGGGTGTCGACGGTCTCGTCGGCGGGGGCGACGACGGTGTTCCCGGCGGCGCGGCCCTCGATGCCGGCGTTGTTGACGAGGACGTCCAGACCGCCGTCGGCCTCGATCCCGGCCGCGGCCGCGCGCACGGAGTCCTCGTCGGTGATGTCGATGACGACGTGGCGGGCGCCGAGCTCCGCGGCGGCGGCCCGGCCGCGCTCCGCGTCGCGGCTGCCCACGTAGACGGTGTGGCCCGCGGCGAGGAGGCGGCGGGCGGTTTCGTGGCCGAGGCCCTTGTTGGCGCCGGTGATCAGTGTCGTGGTCATGGCTCCAGGTTCCGTCGGCGGCGCGGGGGCAGCCAGCCGTCCCGTCTTCCTGGGACCGGCGGTACCAGGAAGATCCGTACCGGACGGTGCACAGTGGGGGCATGGTGCGTGCGCAGGCGGAGTCGTTCGGGGACGCGGTGCGACGGTGGCGGGACCGCGTCCCGCCCGGGTCGGCGGGCCTCGCCACGGTCGGGCAGCGGCGGGCGGCCG
>NZ_JAAGMG010000611.1 GCF_010548525.1 Streptomyces sp. SID14478 | reverse complement strand
CGGCGGGGCGGCCCGCGGCGAAGACCCCGAACGGCGCCGCGCGCATCGCCAGGCCGTCGCTCCACGCGTGCCGGTGCTGGGCGGAGATGGGCGCGGCCAGGCCCCGGCGCAGGTTCTCCAGGGTGCCGCGCTCGCTGAAGCCCGCGCCCTTGAACGGCCCCTCGTCCCGGTCCGCGATCCACGTGTGCCAGGCCGCCTCGACGTCGGCGATGGTGAGGGCCGCGCCCTTCTCGGCGAGCAGCAGGCCGGAGAAGATCGCGTACTCGGTGTCGTCCGTGCCGGCCGGGTTGTCGGCGACGAACCCCTCGATGCGGCCCCAGCGTTCGCGGATCTGGGACGGCTTCATGTTCTCGGCGGGCGCACCGATCGCGTCCCCGATGGCGAGTCCGAGGAGCGCTCCCCGGGCCCGGTCCCGCAGGGAGATCGCGCCGGGTGGCTGGGGCTGGGGGACCGTGCGCAGTCTGCGGGGGATCGCGGTGCCGTCCGCGGGGGTGTCCGGGTCGACGCTGACGCTCATGGTGTGTTCGTGCTCTTTTCTGGGGTCGTGCTCGAGGCGGTGCCCCGGGGGTTCAGCGTTGGTAGCGGTCGAGGATGCGGTTGCCGTCGTCCGCGAGGCGCTTGCGCAGTTCGTCGATGCCGAACGCGCCGTTGTAGTACTCCTGGTAGGCCGGGGTGGCGATCTTGTCCTTCCACTCCGCGTAACCGCGCACCCCGAGCACCGGGGACGGCCGCAGCGTCGCGGCTATGTCGGCGCCCGTCTTCCAGCCGTTCTTCGCCGTGGTGAGCGACGGGTCCTCAAGGGCCTCGGTGCTCGTGGGCAACAGCCAGTCGCCGCGCGCCAGTTGCACCTGGTGGCGCGGCTGCGTGAGATAGGCGATGAAGTCCGCCGCGGCTTGCTTGTGCTTGCTGTCCTGGGAGACGGAGAGGGTCTGCGGGGCCGTGCCCTGGGCCAGGCCGCCCGCGCCGGACGGCATCGGCAGGACGGTCCAGTCGAAGCCCTTGGGCGCCTGCTGCTGGACCTGCTGGCGGTACGAGAAGTTGAGCGGCAGCATCGCGTAGCGGCCCGCGAAGAAGCCGGGCAGCGTGTCCGACCCCGACATGCCGAGGCCCGTCCTCGGCGCCGTGCGGTCCTTGTTGACCTGCCGGTTGATCAGTTGCGCCACCGCCGAGTCCGCGGCGTCGTACCGGATCTCGTTCTTGCCGTCCTTGTCCTTGTAGAAGATCTTGCCGTCGGTGGACAGGGCGAGGTTGACGGACTGACTGACCGGTTCCTTCATCGACCAGGCCACGCCGTAGGACTCCGGCTTGCCGTCCTTGTTCTTGTCGTGCGTCAGCTTCTTGCTGACCGCCTCGAACTCCTGCCAGGTCCACGGGTGGCGGGCGGTGGGGATGCGGACGCCGGACTGCTTGAGGAGGGTGGTGTTCGCGACCAGTACGCGCGGTTCCTGGAGGAACGGGACGCCGTAGGTCTCGTGGTCGTACGTGGTCGTGTTCCAGGAGGCCTCGGGGATGTCCTTCTTCAGGGACTGCGGGAGGAGGCCGGAGAGGTCGGCCAGGTAGCCGCCGTTGGCGAAGTCCGTGAGGTCGGAGGCGTCGTCATGGATGATGTCCGGCGCCTCGCCGCCCTCGAAGGAGGTGAGCAGCTGGTCGTGGATGTTGTCCCAACTGCCCTGTACGTACTTGACCTTGACGGTGTCGTGGGTGTCGTTCCACTGCTTGACGAGCGCCTTGTTCGCGTCCACCGACTCCTTCTGCCAGGCCAGGCTGAGGAATTCGAGGGTGACCTTGCCGCCGGCCGTGTCCCCGTCGGAGCCGGCGCAGCCCGCGACCAGGGCGAGGGCGAGCGCGGTGGTGGCTGCCGCGGTGTACTTCTTCGTGCGCATCAGCCCTTCACCGCCCCGCTGAGCATGCCGCCCACCAGGCGGCGCTGGAGCAGTGCGAAGAAGACCAGGCTGGGGATGGTGGCGAGCACCGAGGCCGCCGCCAGCGGGCCGAGGTCCGCGACGCCCTCGGCGCCGAGGAAGCGGGTGAGGATGACCGACATCGTCTGGTTCTCCGGGGACTTGAGCAGCACGAGGGCGAAGAAGAACTCGTTCCAGGCCGTCACGAAGCTGAACATCAGCGTCGCCACCAGGCCGGGGGCCAACAGCGGCAGGACGACGCTCGTGAGGGTGCGCAGGCGGCTCGCCCCGTCCATCGCCGCCGCCTCTTCGAGGGAGGTCGGCACGGACTTGACGTAGCCCTGGAGCATCCACAGCGAGAAGGGCAGGTTCCAGACGACGTACACGAGGATCAGGCCCGGGATGCTGTCGATCATGTGCAGGTTCTTCAGCACCAGGAACAGCGGGATGATGACGAGCACGAAGGGGAACATCTGGCTCACCAGGATCCAGACCGTGCCCGCCTGGCTCACGCGGGACCGGTACCGGACCATCACGTACGCCGCGGGGACCGCGATCGCCACCGAGATCACCGAGGCGCTGACCGCGACGATCAGGCTGTTGAGCGCCGAGTGGAGCAGCGGCTGCGCGTCGAAGGCCGCCCGGTAGTTGTCCAGGCTCGGGTGCTGGGGGAGCCAGGTCGGGTCGATCGAGCCCAGTTCCCGGGGCGATTTGAAGGACGTCGACAGGAGCCACAGGAGGGGGAAGGCCAGGAAGACCAGGTAGCAGAGCAGGGCCACGTACTGGCCCGCCCGGCCCGCGACCCGGGGAAGTGCGGTGCTCGCGCTCATACTGCGTCCTCCTTGAGCCTCTTGCGCAGGAACAGGGTGAGGAGGACCGCGATCACCGCGACCATGACCAGGCCCATCGCGGCGGCGTATCCGAACTGGCCGTACTTGAAGGCCTCTTCATAGGCGAAGAGCATCGGCAGGCGCGTCTGGCCGCCGGGTCCGCCCTGTGTCAGCACGTACACGAGGCCGAAGGAGTTGAAGTTCCAGATGAAGTTCAGCGCGGTGATGGACAGGACCACCGGCTTGAGGGCCGGCCAGGTGACCGTGGTGAAGCGGCGCCACAGGCCCGCTCCGTCCAGCTGGGCGGCCTCGCGCAGTTCGTGCGGCACGTTCTGCAGCCCCGCGAGGAGGACGACCGTCGTCTGGGGCATGCCCGCCCAGACGCCCACGACGATCACCGCGGGCAGCGCGTAGGACAGGTCCGAGAGCCAGTCGATGTTCTCCGTGGGCCCGTGGATCACGCCGAACTGGGTGAGCGTCTTGTTCAGGATGCCCGCGTCGGGGTGGTAGACGAGACGCCACATGATGCCGACCACGACCTCCGGCATCGCCCAGGGGACGAGCGCGAGCGTGCGGGCCAGCCAGCGGAAGCGCAGGTTCTGGTTGAGCAGCAGGGCGAGGCCCAGCGCCAGCACGAACTGCAGCGCCGTGACGCACACCGCCCAGGTCAGGCCGATGCGGAACGACTCCCAGAACAGGCCGTCGTGGCGCAGGTCCAGGAGGTTGTCCAGGCCGACGAACTGGGTGGGCGAGGTGCGGCCCGCCTGCGAGTCCGTGAACGCCAGCGAGACGCCGTACAGGAGCGGGCCCACGCTGAGTATCAGGATCGGGATCAGCGCGGGGAGCAGCAGGAACCAGGCGCCCCGGTCCAGACCGAGCACGCGCTTGCGCTCGTCCGGTGTGCGGGGCGGCGGTGTGCCGCGACTGCCCGGGACGGCACTGTCCCGGGAGGCGGTGAGACTCATGGTGCGAACCTCGTAGCTCTCAACTGTCGGGCGCCGCCCGGCCCGTGGAGGCGCGGACGACGAGGCGGGGAGGGGCGGTGCTGCTGTGGGGGGCGGGGGAGCCCGGGGCGCCGAGGCGCTCCAGAAGCAGTTCGGCGGCGCGCCGGCCGCGCTCGGTCGAGCCGAGGTCGACGCTGGTCAGCGGGGGCCAGCCGGCCTGC
>NZ_JAAGMG010000563.1 GCF_010548525.1 Streptomyces sp. SID14478 | reverse complement strand
CGCCGATGCCGAACGGGCGGTCGCCGAGGCGCTCGCCGCGCTCGACCGGGCGCGCGGCGGCAACACGTACGCGGCCGGCGTGGACGAGGTGTGGCAGAAGGCCTCGGACGGCCGGGTCCACCGGCTGGTCGTGGAGGAGAACTACCGCGTCACCGTGCGGGCCGGCGAGGGCCACCTGGAGCCGGCCGCGGACGACGACCTGGACGCCGTCCACGACATCGTCGACGAGATCGTCGAATCCGCACTGGAGACCGGCGCCGAGGTCGTCTTCGTACCCGACGGAACGCTGGCGGAGGCCGGACACGTGGCCGCCGTCCTGCGCTTCTAGGCGCCGCACGATCCGGATGCCGCACAAGCTGGAAACCGCAAGGGCTTTCGACCGCAGCTGGGAAGGAACCACCTGATGAGAGCAGGCAAGACGCTCAGCCTGGCCGTGTGCGCGGCCACCGGCGTGCTCGTGCTCGGCGCGTGCGGCACGGACAGCGACAACGACAGCGCAGCGAGCGCCAGCCCGCGGGCCAGCGCCCCCGACTCCTCGCGCTTCACCGGCGAGCCGCCCTCCGCGCTGGCCTCCAGCGCCGCGTCGAAGAAGGCGGAGGTGAAGGAGTCGGCGTCGGCGGCGGCCGAGTCGGCGTCCGAGCGGGCCCACGACTTCGAGGCGTCCGTCGCCGCCGACGTGGAGCGCAACCGGCAGGAGTTCCAGAAGCACCTGGACGGCGTCGACGGCCAGGGCAACGCCATGAGCGACGTCTCCCTGACCGGCAAGCCTCTTGCCGAGACGGACAACGTGCGCGCCCTCGTCGTCAACATCACCAACAAGACCGACGACACCGCCTCGTTCGCGGTGCAGGTCGACTTCAGCGACTCCGACGGGAAGGTCGTCGAGTCCAAGGTCGTCGGCGCGAAGGACCTGAAGGCGGGCGGGCGCGCGCAGCCGCTGGCCATCAGCTCCAAGCCGCCGCAGCCGCACCTGACCGCGAAGATCGCCAAGGCGCAGCGGTACTGACGGAACGTCGCCCGGACCAGGTCGCTATCTTGTGATCCATGCAGTCCTACACAATCGGCCAGGCGGCCCGCCTGCTCGGCGTCAGCCCGGACACCGCGCGACGCTGGGCGGACGCGGGCCGCGTCGTCACCCACCGCGACGAGGGCGGACGGCGGCTCATCGAGGGCCAGGACCTGGCCGCCTTCTCCGTCGAACTGGCCAAGGGCGCCGGCGGCGAGGAGGACGTCTCGTACACGTCGGTGCGCAACGCGTTCCCGGGCATCGTCACCGCGGTCAAGCTCGGTGACGTCGCCGCGCAGGTGGAGATCCAGGCGGGACCGCACCGCCTGGTCTCGCTGCTGACCCGCGAGGCCGTGGAGGAACTGGGCCTGGAGGTCGGCATGGAGGCCACCGCCCGGGTGAAGTCGACGAACGTGCACATCGACCGCGCCTGACGGCGGTGGCCTCGGGCGGGCGGGGTTCAGCCGGTGACGGAGTACGAGTGCGCTCCCGTCCCGGCCAGCGCACCCCCGTCCACGATCAGGTACTCCTCGCGGATCGGCCTGCCCGCCAGCCAGCACTCCAGGATCTCCCGGGTACCGGCCGCGTACCTGGCCTGCGCGGACAGCGACGAGCCCGAGATGTGCGGGGTCATCCCGTGGTGCGGCATCGTCCGCCAGGGGTGGTCGGCCGGCGCCGGCTGCGGGTACCAGACGTCACCCGCGTACCCCGCCAGCCGGCCGCTGCGCAGCGCCCGGTCGACCGCGTCCGGGTCGGTGATGCGGGCCCGCGCCGTGTTGATGAGGTACGCGCCGCGCTTCATCGAGGCGATCAGCTCGTCGTCGAAGAGGTGCTCGGTCTCCGGGTGCAGCGGCGCGTTCACCGTGACCACGTCGCAGTGCGGGACCATGTCGGCGGCCGTGGGGTGGAAGGTGAGGCCCAGCTCCTCCTCCACCTCGCGCGGCAGCCGGCGCCGGTCGGTGTAGTGCAGTGCGACGTCGAAGGGGGCGAGGCGGCGCAGCACCGCGAGCCCGATGCGTCCCGCGGCGACGGTCCCGACGTGCATCCCCTCCAGGTCGTACGAACGGGACACGCAGTCCGCGATGTTCCAGCCGCCGTCCAGGACGACCTGGTGCGAGGGGAGGTAGTTGCGCACGAGTGCCAGGATCGACATCACCACGTGCTCGGCGACGCTGATGCTGTTGGAGAACGTGACCTCGGCGACCGTCACGCCGTGGGCGATCGCACTGTCGAGGTCCACGTGGTCGGAGCCGATGCCGGCGGTGACGGCCAGCTTGAGGTTCTTCGCGCCGGCCAGCCGTTCGGGCGTCAGGTAGGCGGGCCAGAAAGGCTGCGAGATGACGACGTCCGCGTCCGCGAGCTCCCGGTCGAACACCGAGTCCGGGCCCTCCTTGTCGGAGGTGACGACGAGGGTGTGCCCGGCCTTCTCCAGGAAGCGGCGCAGGCCGAGTTCGCCGGAGACGCTGCCGAGGAGCCGGCCGGGCGTGAAGTCGACGGCGTCGGGGGTCGGGGTGGTCTGCCCGCCGGGGTAGTGGTCGATGGCGGGAAGGTCGTCGCGGGCGTACGAGGTCGGTTGTCCGTCGGCCGGGTCGTCGTACAGGACGCACAGCACCTTTGCCATGGCGGCTCTCCTCAACTGGCGTGTGAAGACGTGCCGTTCACGATCCGCGTGCCACGTGAGGCGGTCAAAGCGATCCTCGTTATGCCCGCATAGGCGGCGGCTATCAGCTCAGGTAGGTGCGCAGCAGCGCGTCGAGCGCGTCCTGCACCCCGGCCTCCCGGGCCACCGCCAGCAGGGCCCCGGCGAGCACGGAGGGCGGGTCGTCGGGGCCCGTCACCAGACCGACGCGCGGCCCGTGCGCGGGGCCGTCCAGCGGCACCACCCGCATCCCGTCGGGCACGCCGAACATGTGCAGCCACGCGTGCGAGACGACGCTGGACCAGCGGCCCGAGGGCAGGTGCGCGTACAGGCCCGCGACGGTGTCCGACTCGAGCGCGGGCGCGGCCTTCGCGCCGTCGGCGGCGAAGCACGCGTCGATGATGCGCCGGTTGCGCATGCGCGTACCGAGCAGGCACAGGGGCAGGGCGGCCGCCTCGGCCCAGCGGGCGGACCGGGCCCCGCCGAGCGGGCCGTCCAGGGGAGTGAGCAGCACGTACCGCTCCTCGTAGAGGGGCAGCCGCCGCTCGCCGTGCGCGGGAGGGCCCTCGACGTACGTCATCGCCGCGTCCAGCTCGAACTCGGCGAGCCCGTGCGAGATGTCGTCCGACGACAGGGACTCGATGCTGACCTTGGCGTGCGGGTGGCGTTCACAGAACGGGTTGGTCAGCAGGGACGTGGCGGGCAGCGCGGTGGGGACCACGCCGAGCCGCAGCGTGCCCGTCAACCCGTCGCGCAGGGCGGCGAGTTCCTGGTGCAGCGCGTCGCGCTCGGCGAGCATGCGGTGGGCCCAGGCGAGCACCACCTCGCCCTCCTGCGTGAGGCCTTCGTAGCGCTGCCCCCGGCGCACGATCGGGATCCGCAGCTCGTGTTCGAGGCGGCGGATCGCCGCGGACAGCGACGGCTGCGAGACGTAACAGGCGGCGGCCGCCCGCGCGAAGTGCCGTTCCCTGGCCAGGGCGACCAGGTACTCCAGCTGACGCAGCAGCATGCGGAGCCTCCGCGGGGTTCGGGGGCGAGGTCAGTGACCCGGTGAACTCGGTTCCGGGGCAAGGCGATTGCACAACAGCGCGGCCCACAGGTCGAGACGGTCGGCGAGCCGGGACAGATCGCGGCCCGTGAACATCTCGATGCGCCCGATGCGGTAGTGGACCGTGTTGACGTGCAGATGCAGGGTCTCGGCCGTACGCGCCCACGAGCCGTCGCAGGCCAGGAAGGTCCGCAGGGTCTCCAGGAGCGGGGTCGCGGAGCCGTTCTCCGCGTCGAGCAGCGGGGCGAGCACGCTGCGGCCGAAGGCGGTGCGGACGGTGGCGGGGACGCCGGTCAGCAGCGCGTCGAGAGAGGTGAGCCCCTCGACGCCGGCCAGCAGCGAGGCCTGCGGGGCACTGCTGCGCGCGGAGCTCAGCGCG
>NZ_JAAGMG010000532.1 GCF_010548525.1 Streptomyces sp. SID14478 | reverse complement strand
AGTCTGGCGAGGGCGGCTGCGGCCGAGCGGGGTTCGCCGTGCCGCCCCTCGTGCGCGAGGAGGAGGTTTTCGGCCGCCTCGATGTCGTAGCACCGCTCGACGCGGACCCCGGCGGCGAGCAGCCGCGGGTACACCGCGTGCGTCTCGCGCCAGACCCAGCGGACCACGTCGGGCCGGGCGCGGACGGCGTCCACCAGGTCCTTCTCCCGCACGACCGGCCCGGCGGGCAGCCCGTCGGGCCCGAGCGGCACGAGGTCGGCGCCGCCGGATTCGGTGGGGGCCAGCGCCCAGCGATCGGTCACATGGCCGAGTCTCACACCCGGCACTGACATCGACGCTGTTTCCCCGGCCGCCCCCGGCCACGTATACGTAGAGGCACGAAGCAGACATACGAAACGGCCGTAACGGGACAGGACGGATTCACCTTGCACCTCAGTCGCCGCACCCTGCTCACCACCGGTACCGCCTTCGGCGTCGCCGCGCTCACGACGGTGACCGTCGGCGGCACGAGCCGCGCCGCCGACGGCACCGCCCGGCGCTTCGCGGCGCTGGAACGCCGGCACGGTGCCCGCCTCGGGGTGTTCGCGCAGAACATCCGCACCGGCGCCGTGGCCGCCCACCGCGCCGACGAACGCTTCCCGATGTGCTCCGCCTTCAAGACGCTCGCGGTCGCCGCGGTGCTGCGCGACCTCGACCGCGACGGCAGGTTCCTGGACCGCCGCATCCGCTACACGCAGGCCGACGTCGACCGGGCCGGCGGCGCGCCCGTCACCGGCAAGGCCGACAACCTCGCCCACGGCATGACCGTGGCCGAGCTGTGCGGCGCCGCGATCTCCTACAGCGACAACACCGCCGCCAACCTGCTGTTGCACGAGCTCGGCGGTCCCGCGGCCGTGACTCGGTTCGCGCGTTCGGCCGGGGACCGGGTGACCCGGCTCGACCGCATCGAGCCCGAGCTGAACTCGGCCGAGCCGGGCCGCTCCACCGACACCACCTCGCCGCACGCGATCGGCGCCACGTACGCGCGGCTCGTCCTCGGCGACGTGCTCGACCCCGAGGACCGGGTCCGTCTGTCGGGCTGGATGTTCGCGAACACCACGAGCGGGAAGCGGTTCCGCGCCGGGCTGCCCGACGGCTGGGTCCTCGCCGACAAGACCGGCACCGGCTCGTACGGCACCGCCAACGACGTCGGCATCGCCTGGACCGCGCCGGGCGGGGACCCCGTCGTCCTCTCCGTGCTCACCACCAAGCCCGACCAGGACGCCGAGCCCGACGACCAACTCGTCGCACGAGCGGCCGAGTTGATCGCTGGCGTCGTCGCCTGACGTCCGGCGGGGCGGCGGGGCGGCGTCTCCGCGTACGTGCCTCGGGCGCCGGCGCCCCGTGATCGGCCGGCCCGGCGCGCCGGAAGCGCCGCTGACCAGCAGTATGGAAGGTCCCCCCGGGGGACCCCTGGGCGGTGCTGAGATCATCGTCGGGCACGGGCACGGGCACGGGCACGGGCACGG
>NZ_JAAGMG010000490.1 GCF_010548525.1 Streptomyces sp. SID14478 | reverse complement strand
GGCGGCGGCACGCGGCCGCCTCGCCGACGTGCTCGCCCGGCCCGCCCACGCCTCCGCCCACACCCTCGCCGCCGTCGGGCACGCCCACATCGACTCGGCCTGGCTGTGGCCGGTGCGCGAGACCGTGCGCAAGTGCGCCCGCACCTTCACCAACATGACCACGCTCGCCCAGGAGTACCCCGAGCTGGTCTTCGCCTGCTCGTCGGCGCAGCAGTACGCGTGGATGCGAGAGCGGCACCCCGAGGTCTTCGCCCGGATGAAGAAGGCGGCCGAGGACGGCACCTGGGTACCGGTCGGCGGCATGTGGGTCGAGGCCGACGGCAACCTTCCCGGCGGTGAGGCCATGGCCCGTCAACTGGTCCACGGGCGGCGGTTCTTCGCCGAGGAGTTCGGCGTCGAGCAGAAGGGCGTGTGGCTGCCCGACTCCTTCGGGTACACCGCCGCCTACCCCCAACTGGCCCGGCTCGCGGGCGCGGAGTGGTTCCTGACGCAGAAGCTGTCCTGGAACGAGACGAACAAGCTGCCCCACCACACCTTCCACTGGGAGGGCATCGACGGCACCCGCATCTTCACCCACCTGCCGCCCGTCGACAGCTACAACGCGTCGCTGACCGCAACCGAACTCGCCCACGCCGAGACCAACTTCGAGGACAAGGGCGTCTCCACCCGCTCCCTCGTCCCCTTCGGCTACGGCGACGGGGGCGGCGGCCCCTCCCGCTCGATGCTGGAGAAGGCCCGCAGGCTGCGCGACCTGGAGGGCTCGCCCAAGGTCGCCATCGAGGCGCCGGACGCCTTCTTCGCGGCCGCGCGCGCCGAGCGCACCGAGCTGCCGGTGTGGCGCGGCGAGCTGTACCTGGAGAACCACCGCGGCACCTACACCAGCCAGGCCCGCACCAAGCGCGGCAACCGGCGCAGCGAAGCACTCCTGCGCGAGGCGGAGTTGTGGGCGGCCACGGCGGCGATCCGAGTGGGCGCCCCGTACCCGTACGAGCGTCTCGAAGCGCTGTGGCAGCGGGTGCTGCTGCACCAGTTCCACGACATCCTGCCCGGCACCTCCATCGCGTGGGTCCACCAGCAGGCGGAGCGCGAGTACGGGGAGATCCGCGACGAGCTGGAGACGCTGATCGCGGACGCCACGGGCCGGCTCCCGCGTGCCGACGGGGCGCTCCTCAACGCCGGGCCGTACGCACGCCGCGAGGTGGCCGTCGTCAGCGATGCCGAACTCCCCGGTGCGCAGCGCTTGTCGGACGGGCGTGGCGCCGTCCTCGCCGAGGTGGGCGCCCTCTCCTCCGGGGACACGGTCAGCACACCACGGCAGGCCGTCACGGCCGCGGCCGACGACGGGGGCTTCGTGCTCGACAACGGCGTCCTGGGCGTCGTCGTCGACCGGCGCGGGCTGCTCACCTCCGTGCACGACCACGCCGCCGGCCGGGAAGCGATCGCCCCGGGGAGCGTCGGCAACCTCCTCCAGCTGCACCCCGACGACCCCAACCTGTGGTCGGCCTGGAACCTCGACTCCTACTACCGCGACACCGTCCGCGACCTCGACGAAGCCGAGTCGGTGACGCTGGTCGACGACGGCCCGCTGCTCGCCTCGGTGCGGGTGGAGCGCGCCTTCGGCGCGTCCAGGATCGTCCAGCACATCGAACTCACCGCCGAGTCCCGGCAGGTGACGGTCCGCACCGACATCGACTGGCAGGAGCGTGACACCGTCCTGAAGACGGCGTGGCCCCTCGACGTGCACGCGGAGCGCGAGAGCGCCGAGATCCAGTTCGGGCACGTACAGCGGCCCACACACGAGAACACCAGCTGGGACGCGGCCCGCTTCGAGCTGTGGGCGCACCGCTGGGTGCACGTCGGCGAGCGGCACTGGGGCGCGGCCCTGCTCAACGACTCCACCTACGGGCACGACGTCCGCCGCGACACCCGTGCCGACGGCGGCACCACCACCACGGTGCGGCTGTCGCTGCTGCGCTCACCGCACAGCCCCGACCCGCAGGCCGACCGCGGCCGCCACCGCTTCAGCTACGCGCTGGTGGCCGGAGCGGGGATCGAGGAGGCCATCGCCGGCGGGTACGCCCTGAACCTCCCGCTGCGCCCGGCCCCGGTGGAGGCCGCCGCGCTGGTGTCCCTCGACACCGACGACATCGTGGTCGAGTCGGTGAAGCTGGCCGACGACCGCAGCGGCGACGTCGTGGTACGGCTGTACGAGGCGTGCGGCGGGGCGGTGGGGGCGGCGCGGCTCACCGCCGGCTTCGCGCTCGGTGCCGCGTACGACTGTGATCTGCTGGAGCGGCCCGGCGAGCGGCCGGCCGTGTCCGAAGAGGGAGTCGTGACCCTGAAGTTCCGCCCGTTCCAGATCCGAACGCTCCGGCTGCGGCCTACGATGCCCCCGAGCCAGGGGGAGACACGTTGACGACCGCAAAGCCCGAAAAGCCGACCATCCGGCGGGGCACCAACCTGCCGCGGATGGGTGACTTCAACGAGTCCGTGGTCCTGGACGCCATCCGCCGGCACGCGGACGGCCTCAGCCGGGTGGAACTGGCGCAGGCCACCGGCCTGTCGGCCCAGACCGTCTCCAACATCACGCGCAGGCTGCTGGACCAGGGCGTGGCCCGCGAGTCGGGCAAGCAGCACATGGGCAACGGCAAGCCCCGCACCCTGCTGGAAGTCGTACCGAGTTCGCGCTACGCCGTCGGCGTCCACCTCGACCCGGCGGTGATCACCACGGTCCTGGTCGACCTGGCCGGCACGGTCGTGGCCCGGCGCAGCCGGCAGACACCGAGCGGGGGCGACACCGACCGGACCACCGCCGACATGGCCGCCTCGGTGTCGGCGCTCGTGGCCGAGTCCGGCATCGACGACGCGCGGGTGCTGGGCCTGGGCATCGCGGCTCCCGGACCCATCGACGCCGAAGCGGGCTGGGTGGTGGACCCGCCCGAGCTGCCCGCCTGGGGCCGCTACCCGCTGCGCGACCGGCTGAGCGAGGCGACGGGCTTCCCCGCGCTGCTCGACAAGGACGTGACCGCGGCGGTGGTCGCGGAACGCTGGGCGGGCGCGGCCCGGGACAGCCGCAACCTGCTCTTCTTCTACCTCGGTACCGGCTCCGGCATGGGTCTGGCGGTGGAGGACACGGTGCTGCGCGGCGTATCGGGCAACGCCGGTGAGGTCGGCGGTCTCGGCGCGGCCTTCTCGGCCCGCACGCTCGTCGAGGAGGCCATCGCGCTGGGCGCGCTGGGCGGCGAGTACACCTGCCTCGACCCGGCCGACGCCCAGCGCGGCCTGGAGCGCCTCGCGGCGCTGGCCGCCGCCGGGGACGTACTGGCGGACGGCATCATCGAGCGCCTGGCCATCCGCATCGGCCGCGGGATCTGCGCGGCGGCCACGCTGTTGGACGTCGACACGCTCGTCTTCGGCGGCCCGGTCTGGCAGTTGCTGTCCGAGCACCTGCTGACGACGATCGAGCCGATGGTGGCACGCAGCCCGTTCGTCCGGGCGACCCACCCAACGACGGTCACGACGACCACGCTGGGCGAGAACGTGGCGGCCATCGGCGCGGCCGCGCTGGTCCTGGACCGCGCTCTGTCCGCTCAGCCCAGGTCCCTGCTGCTGGCCTGAACCGGCCTGCTCCTCCCTCCCTTAGGCCCTTCCCCTTCCACGGAGCCTGCCCATGCCCGGCCCGCACCGTCTGACGGATCTGTTCCCGCCCTTGTTGATCGCGGCGCGCATGCCGCGGATCGGCGAGTGGAGTCCCGTGCCGCCCGCGGCGGACCGGAAAGCCTGGGAGGCCGTCGGCCAGGACACCCGCGACCGCGTGCTGCGGACAGCCGCGTCGGCACTCGCAGAGCCGTGGCCGCCGCTGCCCGCCTCCCTGTTCGCCCGCTTCGCGCGCGACGGCGACCGCGGGGACTACCAGGCACCGGCCGCCGCGCGGCGCGAGCGCCTGGGGTGGGCGGTGCTCGCGGCCGCCGCCGACCCCGCGTCCGGAGCGTTCCTGGACCAAGTGATGGACGGGGTCTGGGCATTGTGCGAGGAGACCAGCTGGGTGCTCCCGGCGCACGACTTCCGGGTCCTCGGCTCGCACGGCCGCACGCGCGGCCTGCTGCCGGACCCGCAGTGCCCCACCCTGGACCTCGGCGCCTCGATGACGGCCGTGCTCATGGCGCTCACCGACGCGATCGTCGGCGACGCCCTGGACCGGGTCGACCCGCTGGTGCGCCGGCGGCTGCGCCACGAGGTCTCGACCCGGGTGCTGCGGCCGTATCTGGAGCGCGACGACTGGGGCTGGTACGACGGATCGACCGCCAAGCTGAACAACTGGAATCCCTGGATCCACTCCGAGCTGCTGCTGGCCACCGCGCTGACAGAGGAGTCGGACGAGGTCCGCAGCGCCTTGGTGACCCGCGTCGTCCACGGCCTGGAGAACTACCTGGCCGCGCATCCGGTCGACGGCGGCTGCGACGAAGGACCGCACTACTGGTGGCGCGCGGGGGCCAGCCTCTTCGAATGCCTGGAGACCCTCACCTCGCTGCTCGGGACCGGCGCGGGCGTCTTCGACCACCCGCTGATCCGGGCCCTCGCGCACTACCCCCTGGCCACGTGGATCGGCGACGGCTGGGCGGTCAACTTCGCGGACGGGCCCGCGCGTCCGCGGGAGATGTGGCCGGCAGTCCTGCACCGGTTCGGCCGCCGCACCGGTCAGCCGGAGGTGTCCGCGCACGCCCGGGCGCTGCGCGGCGACG
>NZ_JAAGMG010000444.1 GCF_010548525.1 Streptomyces sp. SID14478 | reverse complement strand
GGCAGCGCCTGGGGCTGCGGCTGCTGCGGGACAGCGGCCGGCCGGCCCCACTCGTACGTCGGCATCGGCCCCGCGGCCTGTGCCTGCTGGGACTCGGGGCCCCACGGCTGGCCCCACGGGCCGGCGCCCGCGGGTCCTGCCTGGTCGCCGAACGTACCCGGCAACAGGGGCTCTCCGCCGTCGGCGGGCAGCACGACGCCCTCGCGCGCCTGCCGTGCCGCCGGGAGGTGCGGATCTTCTCCCTGTCCGCTCTGCTGCGTCACCGGGACTCCTACGAATGGGGGGACCTTCGGAACCGTCGGCTCACGCTACCGGGTCCTCGCACGCGCTTGCTACGCACCTCAAATCCGGGGAGCCTCCCCCGTGACGGGAGTAACAAAACAAGCCGCCCGGGCGCTGTTAACGCGAGGGGCCCGTTCTACGCGGCCTGCAACTCCACCCGCGCCCCGAACTCCCGCACCACAGGCTCCTCCCGGAACGGTTCGAGCCGCTCCCTGAAGTCCTCCAGATACTCCGCGCCCCGGTTGGACCGCAGCGTGCCGAGCAGCTCCACGGCCCGGTATCCCGTGTGGCAGGCCTGCTCCACCTCGCGCTGCTGCACCTGCGCGGTGGCAAGGAGCACCAGACCGATCGCGCGGCGCCGGGCCCGCGACTGCGGATGTCCGTCGAGCGACTCCTGCGCACAGCGCGCCGCGTCCCTCGCCTGCCCCAAGTCGCGGTGGCAGTGCGCCAGTTCGTCGGCCAGGTACGCGGGGTCGAAATGGCTGATCCAGACCGGGTCGTCACCGGACTCGGCCCGCCCCTCGGCCCGCTCCATCGCGAGCACCGCCTTGCCGGAGGCGGCCTGCGCGGAGCGGGCGTCGCCGAGAAGGGCGTGACCGCGCGCCTCGGCGGCGTGGAACATCGCCTCCGCACGCGGCGTCACGCGTCCGCGCGAACCCTCCTGCGCCGCACGCGCCAACTGCGCGATCTCCCGCGGATTGCCGAGCTGCGCCGCCAAGTGGCTCATGGACGCGGCCAGTACGTACCCGCCGTAGCCGCGGTCCCCGGCGGCCTGGGCGAGGCGCAGCGCCTGGATGTAGTAGCGCTGGGCGAGGCCCGGCTGCCCGGTGTCGACCGCCATGTATCCGGCGAGCTCCGTCAACCGGGCGACGGCGGCGAACAGTTCGCGCCCCACCGCCTCCCGGTACGAACCGGCGAGCAGCCCGCTCACCACGCTGTTCAGGTAGTGCACGACCACCGGGCGCACGTGCCCGCTGCCGTACTGGTGGTCCAGTTGCTTCAGCGCGTCCGTCATCGCCCGCACCGCCGCCACGTCCGAGGGGCCCACCCGCGGCCCCGCGGTCCGTCCGACCTGCGAGTCCGGCACGGAGATCAGCCAGTCGCGGCTGGGCTCGACGAGCGCCGACGACGCGACGGAGGACCCGGACAGGAAGTCCCTGCGCCCCACGTCGCTGCGCCACAGCTCACACACCTGCTCGATGGCGCCGAGCACGGTCGGCGAGAACTGCAGCCCGACGCCGGACGCCAGGTTCTTGCCGTTGGCCATGCCGATCTCGTCGATCGTCACGGTGCGGCCGAGCTTGCGGCCGAGCGCCTCGGCGATGATCCCGGGTGCCCGGCCGCGCGGCTGCTGCCCGCGCAGCCAGCGCGCCACCGACGTCTTGTCGTAGCGCAGATCGAGTCCGTGCTCCGCTCCGCACATGTTGACCCGGCGTGCGAGCCCTGCGTTCGAGCAGCCCGCTTCCTGGATGAGCGCCTGCAACCGTTCGTTGGGCTGTCGCGCGACGAGTGGCCGTGCGGCCATGGCGTACCCCCTGCTGTGCCCGTCCGGGTGGTCGATGGGATCAATGCCCTGCAGACAAAAGGAAGATGCAACACAAACGGGTACGGAATACATGTCCGGTATCCCGCCCCCGCCCGTCCCCCTCGTCCACAGAGGTGGCTACCCGCGCCCCGCTGCCGCTGCCCGTGCGCGCCCCCGCCCATGCACCCATGCGCCCCACGTGCGGGAACCGTGCTCCGATCCCCCGCGCGCGTGCGCCCGTAACCCCTGATGGTGGCGGGAGTTGAGAACGTCGTGGAAGAGACCATCGCAGGCACCTCGGACGTCACCTCGCCGCTCACCGCTGCCGGACAGATCCCCCAGCAGCGCGGCGAATCCCTCCTCGACACGGCCGTGCGCTACGCGGAAGAGCGGCACTGGGACGTGTTCCCCGGCACCTGGCTGGAGTTCGACGAGGGCGTCCAGCGCTGCTCGTGCGGCGAGCGCCGGTGCGCGGCACCCGGCGCCCACCCCGCGCGCCCCGACTGGGCGACGCAGGCGACCGGCAGCGCGACCGTGGCCCGCCGCGTGTGGTCGAAGCAGCCCACGTCGTCGATCCTCCTCCCCACCGGCCGCACCTTCGATGCGATCGACGTGCCGGAGACCGCCGGGTTCCTCGCGCTCGCCCGCATGGAGCGCATGGAGCTCACGCTCGGCCCCGTCACCTGCACCCCCGACCGCCGCATGCAGTTCTTCGTGCTGCCCGGCGCGACCCTGAAGGTCCCCGACCTCGTCCGCAAGCTGGGCTGGCCCCCGGCCTCCCTCGACCTCGTCACGCTCGGCGAGGGCGGCTACGTGGCCGCGCCGCCCACCCGCTTCGGCAGCCAGGGCGCCGTCCAGTGGGCCTGCCGTCCCACCGCCGCGAACCGCTGGCTGCCCGACGCCGAGGAACTGATCTCGCCGCTGGCCTACGCCTGCGGGCGCGAGGGCCGCCGCCCGTAGCGCCTCCTGGGGCGCGGGCCCGGGCCGACGTAGGGTGCCGCCCACGGACCGACGAAGGGGCGAGCCCAGTTGACCTCGATCGACGAGACAGCAGCCGTACGCGTACACGACCTCTGGAAGTCCTTCGGGCAGCAGACCGCGGTGGCCGGCATCGAACTCACCCTGCCCGCGGGCAAGTTCATCGGCCTCGTCGGCCCGAACGGGGCGGGCAAGACCACCACCCTCTCCATGGTCACCGGTCTGCTCCGCCCCGATCGCGGCACCGTGCACGTGGTCGGCCACGACGTCTGGGCCGACCCGGCCGAGGTCAAGGCCCGCATCGGCGTCCTGCCCGAGGGACTACGCCTCTTCGAGCGCCTCTCGGGCCGCGAACTCCTCGCGTACACGGGCAGGTTGCGCGGCCTGCCCGGTGCGGAGGTCGACGAGCGCGCCGCCCAGCTCCTGGACGTGCTCGACCTCTCCTCCGCCCAGCACAAACTGGTCGTCGACTACTCGACCGGCATGCGCAAGAAGATCGGCCTCGCCGCGGCCCTGCTGCACAATCCCGAAGTCCTGTTCCTGGACGAGCCGTTCGAAGGCGTCGACCCGGTGTCCGCGCAGACCATCAGGGGCGTCCTGGAGCGCTACACCCGCTCGGGCGCCACGGTCGTCTTCTCCTCGCACGTCATGGAACTGGTGGAATCGCTGTGCGACTGGGTCGCGGTGATGGCAGCGGGCCGCATCCGCGCGCAGGGCCCGCTGGCCGAGGTGAAGGGCGACGCGGCGTCGCTGCAGCAGGCGTTCCTGGAACTGGTCGGGGCGAACGGACGGGACGGCGGCGGCTCCCTCGACTGGCTGGGCGGCGGACGATGACCCCGACCCGCCTCACCCCCGCCGCCTCCGTCACCCCGGTTCTCGTACGCCTCAAACTGACGCTGCTGCGCAACGGCCTGCGCCAGTCCGCCGGGCGGCGCGTCGCCTACATCGCCTCGGTGGCCGTGGTCCTCCTGATCGCGGCGCTCCAACTGCTCGGCCTGGTCCTCCTGCACGGCAACGCCCACGCCGCCACCGTCGGCGTCGTCCTCACCACCCTGCTCGCGCTCGGCTGGGCCGTGCTCCCGCTCTTCTTCCCCAGCGGCGACGAGACCCTCGACCCGACCCGCCTCGTGATGCTGCCGCTGCGCCCCGACCCCCTGGTCCGGGGCCTGCTCGTGTCCTCGCTCGTCGGCATCGGACCGCTCTTCACGCTCTGCCTGGCGCTCGGCGCGGGCTACGCCGTCGCGCACGGGCCGGCCGCCACGGCCGTCGCCGTCGTCGCCGTCCCCCTCGCCGTCCTGACCTGCGTCGCCCTGGCCCGGGCTGTCGCCGCCGCCAACATCCGGCTGCTCACCAGCCGCAAGGGCCGCGACCTCGCCGTGCTCAGCGGCCTCGTCGTCGCGATCGGTGCCCAGCTCGTCAACTTCGGTGCGCAGCGCCTCGGTTCGGCG
>NZ_JAAGMG010000401.1 GCF_010548525.1 Streptomyces sp. SID14478 | reverse complement strand
CGGCGCGGGCCCGTCCGGGGCGCCGCCCGGCAACGGCCTGACCGGCCTCACCGAACGCCTCGCCACGGTCGGCGGCGCCCTGGAGGCCGGGCCCGCGCAGGGGCGCGGCTTCCGCCTGGTGGCCCGGGTCCCGGCAGCCTCCGTAGGATCCGCCGCATGACGATCAACGTGTTGCTGGCCGAGGACCAGTCGATGGTCCGTGAGGCGCTCGCCGCGCTGCTCGGCCTGGAGCCGGACATCGAGGTCGTCGCGCAGGTGGCGCGCGGCGACGAGGTGCTCACGGCGGCCCGCACGCACGCGGTGGACGTGGCGCTCCTCGACATCGAGATGCCGGGCTGCACGGGCATCGAGGCCGCCGCCCAACTCCACACCGCCCTGCCGCAGTTGAAGGTGATCGTCCTCACCACGTTCGGCCGCCCGGGCTATCTGCGCAGCGCCATGGAGGCGGGCGCGCACGCGTTCCTGGTCAAGGACGCCCCGGCCGCACAGCTCGCCGAGGCCGTCCGCAAGGTGCTCGCGGGGGAGCGCGTCATCGACCCCACCCTCGCCGCGGCGGCCCTGGCGGGCGGCGCCAATCCGCTCACGGACCGCGAACGCGAGGTGCTCCGCGAGGCGGCGGACGGCCGCACCAACGCGGAACTCGCCACCGCTTTGCACCTGTCGCAGGGGACCGTCCGCAACTACCTGTCCGTCGCGATCCAGAAGCTGGCGGTGCGCAACCGGGCCGAGGCGGTCCGGACGGCGCGCGAGAAGGGCTGGCTGTGACCGGGGCCCCGACCGCCCCCGGGGCGGGGCGCCGCTCTGCCGCGCCCGGCATACCGGACGTCGTGGGGCCCGCCCTGCGGGCGAACGACGGGGTGGTGGCAAGACGCTCTAGTTGAGCATGGCCCGGGCCGCCCTGGCCTGCCCCTGCACGCGCTCCGCGGCGGCGGCGTCCACCGCCTCGACGACCTCCGCGTACGCCTCCAGTTCCGTGGCCCCGGTGACGAAGTCCCCGCGCTGGACCAGCAGTTGCGCCCGCTCGTAGCGCAGCCGCGCCGGATGCGAGGGCAGCAGCAGCGACAGCTCGACCGCCCACAGCGACACGTCGGAGCGCTCGGGGCGCGTCGCCGCCCACGCCCGTACGTTGTTCAGGATCCGCAGCACGACCTCCAGCGGATCGGCGGGGCGCAGCATCGCCGGGTCCATCGGCTCGCCCGTCGCCCCGGCCACCAGGATCTGCGCGTCCGACCCCGTCAGCACCCGCCCCGCGCCGAACGGATCGGCGAGCACCTGCTCCTGCGGGTCGCCGAACCCGACGACGAAGTGCCCCGGCAGCGCGACCCCGTACACCGGGGCCCCGGCCCGCCGCGCCACCTCCGTCCACACCACCGAGAGCAGGATCGGCAGCCCGCGCCGACGCCGCAGCACCTCGTGCAGCAGCGAGGACTCCAGGCGCTGGTAGTCGGCGGGGGCACCGTGGAACCCGAGCCGCGACCCGAGCAGTTCGGCGAGCGCGGTGGCCCAGGAGCGCGGGCCGCCCGGCCGGAACGGCAACTGCCCGGCCAGATCGTCCAGTTCGATCTGCACGGCGTCCATGCCGGCCTCGTCGAGCCCGCCGTCCGCCTGGGCGGCGAGCAGCAGGCACAGCTGCGCGAGATCGGGCCGCTCGGCCCGGGCCTGCTCGGCGAACCTGCGCCGGAGTTCGGTGGAACGGGGGGACAAGTGGGGGGACATACGTGCCTCGTGCCCTCTCAGACCGATCGATAGAGCGGTCGTCGGCGGGTCGCCCGGACCGTCATCGCGGCGCCCGTTCCGGAGCACGGTAGTGGTGATACGCGTGGTGCGTGGCGAAACCCATGCGGTCGTACAGCGCGCGCGCCCCCTCGTTGTCGGCCTCGACCTGGAGCCAGGCCGCCGACGCGCCCTCGTCGAGCGCCCGCCGCGCGAGCGCCGCCATCACGGCGGAGGCGAGCCCCTGACGCCGGTACGCAGGGTCGACCTCGACGGCGGCGAACCCGGCCCACCGCCCGTCGACCACGCACCGCCCGATCGCCGCGGACACCGCGCCCTCGCCGGGCACCGTCGCGAACCACACCGACGGACCGGTGCACAGCACCCGCAGTGCGACCTCGCTCGCGCCCTTGCGCTGGTAGCGCCCGAGCCACGCGGCGTCCGGCGCACGGCTCAGCACCACCCGCGCGTCGTCCGGGGCGTCCCCGACGGGCGCGAG
>NZ_JAAGMG010000357.1 GCF_010548525.1 Streptomyces sp. SID14478 | reverse complement strand
GACGATGCCGTGTTCACGGGCCGCGCGCACATCGTGGACTGCGCCAGGTAATGCCGGCGAAGCCCACAGCAGTTCACCGAACGGACCCGCGATGACCTGCACGTTTATGCCGTGCTTGTGGTGCTTCCCCGAGTAGAACGGGCGGTCGGCGGCGATCCGGTCGATGGCCAAGAGTGTCCCGTCGAGCAGCACGTACGCCTTCATCGACGCCGCCCGGACTGCCTGCGCGAGCGTCGGTGCGAGTGTGGCCAGCAGGTCGACGGCCTCGGTCACGTAGCGGTAGACCGTACTCGTCCCGACCCGGAATCCCGCCGCGAGCTGGGCATACGTTGTTGCGTTCCGAAGGTGCGCCAGCGTCAGCAGGGCCTGCTTGCCGGCCGTCAGCCGGCGCCAACGGCTCCCGATCCGGCGGCGATGCGCACGAAGACGGTCAGCGAGGAAACGCAGGGAACGACTGGACACGTCCAGGCCACACGGGTAGACAAGCACACGAAGCCTCTGGTCGGGCGAGGGAATCTTGGTCGTGAACCCGTCTACCAGGGGCTTCACCCACGTGTCAGCTCAACAGCCCGCCTCGCAGCGCAAGTTGGCAAAGCCTCACTGATCACTAACGAGATCGCCAACGAGAACCTGCGATGACCGCACAACACACCCTGCGGCCAGTCTTCACCGAGACCTTTCCCTCAACGATGGACGCAGGGGCGCTGTACATCTCGATCGCCTACCGCACCTGCGGTCACCTTTGCTGCTGCGGATGCGGCCACGAGGTCGTCACGCCACTCTCTCCAGCGCAGTGGACCCTGACCTACGACGGCGAGAACGTGTCCCTCGCCCCTTCGGTCGGCAACTGGTCCTTGCCATGCCAGTCGCACTACTGGATCCATGACGGCCGCGTGCGATGGAGCCGCCGCTACTCAACGGCAGAAATCACCCAGAACCGGGACCGCGACCACCGCCTGCTCGCCCAAACCGCCGAAGAACACAGGCCAAGGCCGAGGTCCAGGCTGCGCCGCCTCCTGACGTGGTGGCGCTCGTAGACCCCGCCTGGGCCGCAGGGCGGGGTGGTTCAGGGACAAGGAGCCCGAGCCGTCACCCCGATGGCCACCAGCCGCTCCACCGCATGCCAGGCAAGCACGAGAAGAGACATGCGCGGAGTTCGGGGGAATGTGGCAGCCCTGCTCCGGACGGGCATTCCACACTCGGGCAGGTCCTAGAGGACCTGCCACCACAGGGCTTGCTTCTCGGCCCGGCTGGTGGGCTGCAGTCAGCCGGTGTGCGCGGGAGCGTGGTCGAAGAACCGGTGCTCCTCGTCGAGAAGAATCTCCCGCACGCCAGGGTAGGGGAGGGGGAGCGGGTCGTTGGTGGCGGCGATGACCTGGCAGGCGTAGCCGTCGGCCGAGGAGTCGTCGGCGATGGAGATCAGCGTGTCGATCAGGCGCAGACTCGTGTCGTGGTCCACGCCGGTGGACCCCAGCCCAGCCAGCGGCGAGTCGATGATCAGCAGCGGCGGGACCAGGACCGCAGGGCCCATCCGGCCGAGATCACGCAGCGCCAGCAGCATCGCGACATTCGTGGCTACCTTGGGGCTGCCCGCCACCGAACTCTCCGCGAACGTCTTGTCGCCCTCGCCGCGCTCCTTCACTCGCGTGGTGAAGTCCTGCGGGTCGATGTGCGCGGTCTCGACGGCCGGCCTGATCTGCTGCAACCTGGCCAGGAAGAACTCGGACCAGCGGCCCGTGATCTCCTTGCGCCGCACATCCAGGAGGGTTTTCGCGGCATCCCGGGCAGCCTGGGCGGCGGCCATCTCCTCCCGGGCAGTCTCGACCACCTTCTCCTGGGCGTGGATGTAGTCGGCGTCGTCCAGCCGCCGCTTGAGCTGGGCGACGTCCCGGCCCAGGCCATGGGCGTCCTTCTCCGCCTGCTGCGCCTTCTTGCGGGCGGAGGCCAGGTGCCACTCGTCATAGGCGTCACGCGCTGCGAGCGCGGCGGCCGCCGCCTCCTCATCCCTCTCTGCCGCCTCGGCCGTGGCCTGCGCGATGTCCTGCAGTCCCTTCAGCTTCAGCCGCAGCTGCTCCACTTTGGCCCGGGCCGCGGCGATCTGCTGCTCGCGCCGGTTCTCACTTCCCGCATGCTTCTGTCCGCACGACCGGCACAGCCCCGGAGCCCGCTCGGGAAGATCCTGCTCGCACTCGATGCACTTCTGCGACGACGGCTG
This sequence comes from Streptomyces sp. SID14478, assembly GCF_010548525.1. GTDB lineage: Bacteria > Actinomycetota > Actinomycetes > Streptomycetales > Streptomycetaceae > Streptomyces. The sequence goes on along the minus strand of NZ_JAAGMG010000357.1, from coordinate 1,500 downwards.
CAGCAGAGTGGCGAGCGTGCCCTCCGCACGTGCATGGTCGGCTGCGGCGCTGCTCAGCTTTCCGCGCGCTGCCTCGGCCTGCCGGGCCGTCTTCCGGCGCTGCTGTTCCGCGGCCTTGTGCAGGGCAATGAGCCGCCCGTGTTCGCCGACCGCAGTCGTCAACTCGGCCGAGGCGCTCTGCCAGCGCTCCGCCGCTGCCCGGTGCTCCCGCTGCTTTTGCTCTTGCTCGGCACGCACACCGTCCGGGTCAGCCAGCGCGCCGGTGTCGCGGAGCTTCTTGAACTGGCTCAATGCGGACCGCGCCGCCCGGTGACGGGTCTCTGCCTCGGAGGCGTTCTTCTCCAGGCCTGCGAGGCTCTCGTCCCACAGGCCCAGGACCACCTCCAGAGCCAATACCCGGGCGGTTTCCTTTCCTCCGCCGAGGAATTCGGAGGCGATCGTGGTCTGCCGCAGCGCGATCACGGTGCTGTAGAAGTCGTCCAGCCCGATATGGGTCGTTCCACGGGCCGCGGTCGGCAGACCCAGCAGGTCCTGAACGAACATGCCCGCTGTCCTCTCCCCGGACCTCGCCGAGTTGACGGGCAGCGCGTGCTCGAACCCGTCCGGCGCATCGAGGTTCTTCAGCAGGATGCGCGCCCGCGGATCCGGCCCGCTGCGGGTCGCCTGCCAGCGCGTCCCGGCGACCCGGAAAACCAACCGGACCAGCTGGCAGGCACGCACCTCCGGCATCACCGTCGCGTTCGTCAGGCCCAGCGGGTACAGCAGGGCCTCGAGGGCAGTGGATTTGCCCGCGTTCGAGTGCCCGACCAGGAAGGTCACCATTCGCTTGAAGTAGTGGGCGTACCAGACACCGTCCCGCCGGAACTCAAGTCTTTCGATGACGAACGACGGACCCATGGATGCTCCTCGCCTCGGCTGCGCAACTCTCCCCGTGGAAACGAGCCCCCATCGAAACAGGTGACGCGCTCGGGCAGCATCGGCCACAGCCCGACAGACAGGTCGCAACAGGTGGGACACCAGCCCATAAGCTACCCGGCACTCAACTTTGACGCACATGTGAGGATCGGGGAAGGTGGCACTGGGGTGTCCGAGTTCCCTCGCCATTGAGGCGGGGGCTTTTTTGTGCTGGTCGTCGGGTGTTTCGGGTGGTTGGTGTTGGTGGTGGTGTTCCGGGTTTGGTGGTGGTGTGAGTCCGGATTGGCTGGTGGTGTGTTCGCCGGATCTCCTTTGGGTTGTGCTCTGTAGCGCATGGGGGTGTGGCGTGGTGAGTGGAACGGGGATTTGTCACTCGTCCAAGTGATCGCGGGGACTCTTGTCGGAGTGTCGGCCTTAGCGTCTCATTCGTCGCGTCTGTCACGGGCGTGACGTGAACTGCCCTGTGTGGGGCGGTAGTTGACGTCATGGAGGCTGTCACTGTGATCGCTGCTCGGTTGCTGGTTCGTTCGTGGCCTGTGTGTCGGCTGCGGTGACGGCGGACGGCGACGTCCCTGGGGTCGGGGC